>JABWCM010000018.1 GCA_013360285.1 Myxococcales bacterium | reverse complement strand
CGTACCCGAAGGTACGCTGAGGATGGGCCGACCGAGGCAGGACCGACGTAGTAGGCCAATGGCTCGCGTAGCTTATTTTTTTCCCAAACACCCTCTTAGGTAGCCCTCCTGGCAACGGTGCGCAACTTGCGCCGTCATCACCCCACGTGTGGAGTGCTCGGGTGGCCGAACAATCAATCGTCAAAGCTCAGCAGGATCGTGTGTTTAATCCGTCCGCGATGGCCACCCGTCAGGGTTGGGTTTTACGGCTTGTTGCGCGGTTGTTATTCGGTCACGTTCGGTTTGACGACGTTACAGCGCAGAAGATCCGCCAGATCGCGTCTCAGGGTTCACTGGTCTACGTTCTGCATAGTCGCAGCCTGCTCGATTACCTCTATTTTAACTGGGCATTTCTGAACCTGTCGTTGCCGCTTGCGGTATTTGCGCACGGGTTTCGTTTGCACCACACGCTGTTTTTGCGGCCACTCGGGGAGTTGGTACGGGCGTTGTTTGATTCGCTGGTTGGTCGTTCTCGCCTGCCTCGCGACGAATTTGAATTGCTGGGACCGGCGATTCAGAAACGACAGCCGACGATGGTGTTTTTGAAGCCGCCACAGTCTTTGTTGTCGTTGGGAGGCGGTTTTTCCGATGAGGCGTTTCGAGTGTTGGTTGCGCAGCAAAAGCTTGTTTCCCATGACATTTATCTTTTGCCGCAAATCATGATCTGGGCCAGGAGGCCCGACAAGTTTAGAAAATCGGAATCAGAAAGGGTGTTTGGAAATCCTGACGCGCCGGGGAGTATCCGTAAGCTGTTGAGTTTCATTCTGCATCGCCGAACGGCGTTTGTGCAGGTTGGCGAACCCGTGAATCTGCGTACGTTTTTGGCTGCCCTGGAATCGGGAGGGCGGGTACACGTCGGGTTGTCCCAAGGCGAACCCGAAAGCAGCACGGTGTCCCAGCCGGCTGGGGCTGACCCGGCGTTGGCGCTGCGGTCGGAACTTCATATTCGGTTTGGTCTGGAAAGCCGGGTGATCCGCGGGCCAGTGCTCAAATCTGCACGGCAGATACAGAAGGAAATGATGCGCAACACCGATTTTGAGGCCCAGATACTGGCTATCGCCAAAGAACAGGGCATTCCCAAAGAGAAAGCGTTGCGCCAAGTTGAGAGGTATCTGAAGGAAATGGCCGCCGATTTCCGTATGTGGATGATCGAGCTGTTTTGCTTAGTGCTCCATCGGATTTGGGGAAGGATGTATGTGGGGATCGAGGTCGACGAAGCCGGGCTGGATAAGTTGCGGCAAGCTGGTCGGCAGCATCCCCTGATATTGGTTCCGACCCATCGCAGTCATATAGACTATCTGATCATCAGCTACCTATTTTATTTGAATGGGCTCATACCGCCGTATATCGCAGCGGGAGTTAATTTGTCTTTTTTTCCGATGGGGTACCTGTTTCGCCGCGCGGGTGCGTTTTTTATCCGTCGCAGCTTTAAGGACAACCCATTGTATGGGCTGACGTTTCGGTACTATCTACGCAAAATCATTAAAGAAGGCCACTGGGTTGAGTTTTTCCCGGAAGGAGGGCGAAGCCGGACGGGCAAGGCGTTGCCGCCAAAATTAGGAATGATACGGGATATTGTTGCGGATGTTAGAGACGGAAACGTTGGAAATGTCTATTTTTGCCCAGTTTCAATCAGTTACGAAAAGATCGTTGAGGAAAGCGCCTATTCGCGAGAATTGAGTGGCGCTGCTAAGCAAGAAGAAAACGTGGGTGCGGTGATCAAAGCGGGCAGGGTGCTATTTTCCAAACATGGGAGGGTGTACGTTCGGTTCGCTGAGCCGTTGTCGGTGCAGGACTATTTGACGTCGTATCAACACGAACACGGGGTTACCAAGCTGGAAGAGTCGACCGCCGTCGCCCCCGGGACGACGAGGCATCTACTGCGTCAACTGGCGTACACGATTTCTTATGGAATGAACCAGGCGGCGGTGGTCAGTCCGTCGGCTCTGGTGGCAATGGTGTTATTGGCGCATCCACGGCCCGGGATTACACGAACGCAGTTAATGCTGCGAGTCGGTTACTTAATGATGTACGTGCGCGACGTGGGGGGGAAGTTATCGGAAACATTGGCAAGTGTGTGGGAAAAACATGCCGCCCAACTTCAATCTGCGCCACCGCGACCTGAGTTTGAAAAAGCGCCTCCGGGTAGCCTTGCGTATGGGCAGGATCTTTTCCGTGCGCGGGTTCTCGTTGACGGGCTGGGTGACGTCGTGGAAGAAACGTTGGCGTTGTTTATGCGGGAGAAAACGCTTGATGTGGTCAACTACGGTGACGAACTGGCATACAGCGTGGTGCGGAAACGACGAGTTGCCCTGGATTTTTACAAAAACAACATCATGCACCTTCTGGCAGGCAACGGAATTTTGGCATCTGTAATCTCGGTAGGTCGTGCGGGGGAATGGCAATCCGTGCAGGAGGTAATGCAGCAGTGCCGCTTTTTAAGTCGGCTGTTGCGGTTGGAGTTCGTGTACGTTCCTGGAGTGCCATTTGAGGTACAATTTCAAACAAAAATAGACCATTTTATTCACCGAGGGTGGCTTCAGAGAGATCAAAACGGCAACGTAATGGTGCCTGAGGCTGCTGCCGAAGCCGTGCTGTTTTTTGCAAACAGTGTGCGGAACATCGTAGAGGGTTATTGGTTGGCGTTGCACCATCTGCGGATATTGGAACACCACTCTGTACCCGAAAAACAATGGATCTCCGCCTTACAAAAAAAAGCCGAGGCGATGGCGAAGGATGGGTTGGTTCGGTATCCGGAGTCGGCCACCAACGTACTGTTTTCGAATGCTTTAGAGGTGTGTGAGCAGCATGGATTAATATTCAGGGACCGCCGGCGCACAGAACCTCGTGCGGGCAAGTCGGGGAAGACAGAGGTTGAATTACGAATGAATGCGCAACAGGCGACCGCACTCACTGGCTGGGAAGCTACGTTGCGGCGGATTTTGGTATGCGGTCTGCCGGGGGATTACGACAGGATTCAAGGTGTTGATGGGTTCCTTAAGTAAGGTGAAACGTGGATCGGTGGTGTGACGACAAGGTTTGTTTAGAGGGTGTTTGGGAAAAAAATAACGGCGAGCGAGACAGTGGCCGTAGCAAAAATAACGGCGAGCGAGACAGTGGCCGTAGCGAGGCGGGCCTGCCGACCGAGGCAGGACCGACGCAGTAGGCCAATGGCTCGCGTAGCTTATTTTTTCCCAAACACCCTCTTAGCCATCGTTTCTAAAAAGAGGCGCGGGTTAACAATCCCGTTTAGGTTTCCATGTTGGGCTGAACGCTGTATACATGAGGCCGTCGGTGCCTCGCCGCTCGTCGGTGCCCCACCCCGCAAGCGCAGCCCATTGCCTTACTTTCGCGTTTTTGGTTTCTTGGTCGAGGGACAGAAGTTCCATTATGACCGAATCAGGCGGATTGTGGCCAAACGCTGCCTTGTATAAATCTGCAAATCCAAACGAACACTCGTCTCCCATCCGATTATGACCCATAAACCGTATAAACGGGCAAAACCATTCGAACAAGACGTGCTGAGGTATTGGAGAAAGCACCTCATGGGCTTGCACGCACGGAAGTTGATCATCGCGTGTAGCGGAGGTCCCGATTCGATGGCACTGGTGTATGTCTTGGCCGCCCTAAAACCAGAAATCGGCCTGCCCATGTCGGTTGTTACCATTGACCATGGGTTACGTGACGTGTCTGATGAGTTGGCGCTGGTTTGTCGTATTTGTCAATCCCTTGAGTTGCCGTGGCACAGCGAACGGGTTGTTGTCGAACGGCGCGAGGGCTCACTTGCTGCGGATGCACGCAGAGCGAGGCTTACTAGGTTAAGAGAACTGGCGGGGACAACGGGATGTGTCGCGTTGGGTCACACGGCTGACGACCAGGCGGAAACCGTGTTGCTGCGTCTTTTGCGTGGAACGGGTCTGCGTGGGCTTGGGGGAATGGATCCCGTTCGCCCGCCTTTTGTTCGACCATTGTTGGAACAGTGGAGGCGAGGCGTTGTTGCTTATTTAGCGGATGTCGGTGCTCATTTTGCAACCGATCCCACCAACAATACGGATCTCTTCGCTCGAAATCGATTACGACATCACATTCTTCCGGTAGTCGATATGTGGTTCCCTGGGTCGGTGCAGCGCGTTGCGGCATTGTCCCGTAGGGCACGTTCAGACCGACGGCTCATCGAACGGTTTGTCGATCACGCAGTGAAGGAATGCACCGTGGACTCCCAACCTGGTCGTTGGGAAATGGATGTGGTGCGGCTCCGGCAGCAACCAGCAGAAGTATGGCCACACGTCTTTGGCAGGATATATCGGCGGGTTACGCGGCGGCATGGAGATCTGTACGAAGAGCACGTAACGGCGCTCACTGACCTCGTACTGCGTGTAAGCGGCGATGGTCAGGCTGATTTGCCGGCGGCCGTGGCACAACGGAACCATGAAAGGCTGACCATCACCTCTGTGGGGGTGTTGGGACCTCGGGCCGTCCAGAAAATGTCGACTTCGGACCTAATTGTGGGGCCAGGGTGTTTCCGGCTATCTAACGGAAAGCTCCTGACGGTCGATCAAGTCTCTGTAACAGGTCGGCCTCCCTTTCGTGACGCCACCGAACTTTGGGTAGATGCTGCTCGGGTGATGTTTCCGTGGACAGTACGGACGTGGCGCACAGGTGACCGAATGACGTTGTTTGGCATGACAGGCACAAAAAAAGTGTCGGATATTCTCATCGACAATAAAATACCGCGTCAGAATCGCGCTGATGTGCTCATAATTGAGGAGCAGAGTCTTCTTTTGTGGTTGGTCGGTGTGAGGCGGTCGGCCCATCACCCCATCGTAGGGACCACAACCTCCGCTTACAAAGTTCGCTTATATTAGTTCGTCTTCTTGTGATTACAATTGGTTCTGATGGATTGTCAGAAGTGTGACACGTCGCGACTGCCAATGTTGACAAAATTGATATTTTAAGGCGTGTTCAGTTGCTTTCATTTTTCTAGTTGAATATGGTGCCAGGTACGGGGTAAAGGCCAAGGAGTCTGCATCCCAGTCCCACGTGCGGGTTCGGGGAAATGAACTGCACAACGTGTTGGTTCTAGGTTTGTCTCGTCACCTGACGATACAAAACGAGAGTGCCCGTTCGAACCACCAACTGAGAGAGGCTCGCATTGAAGCAGTCGTACAAGACAATACTCTTATGGGTATTTTTGATTGTGGTTTTCGTCGCGATTTATCAGTCGTTGAAATCCACTGCCGGCGCAAAAAAAATCAGCTTCTCGGAGTTTATTACGCTGGCACTTCCGGAAGATGGTACGCCGTCAAAAGTCGAAAACGTAACGGTGACGGGGCTTGAAGTCGAGGGAGAACTCAAAGAAAACAAATCTCGGTTCAAAACAGTCGGCGCGTTGGACGACTACCACAAAGAGTTGATTTCAAGGGGTGTCAAAGTTGAATACACCCTCGACGATCAGAACACGTTTTGGGTTTCCATCATCGGAACGTGGCTGCCGATGATCTTTTTGTTTCTCATCTTCTTTTTCTTCATGCGGCAACTACAGTCCGGTGGCGGAAAAGCGATGAGCTTCGGCAAAAGCAAACATAAGATACTGACCGATTCGGCCAAAAAGGTAACATTCAAAGACATTGCTGGTATCGACGAGGCAAAAGACGAACTGCAGGAAATTATTGAATTTCTCAAGGATCCAAAACGGTTTACCCGACTTGGGGGACGTATCCCGAAAGGCGTATTGTTGATGGGGCCGCCGGGTACCGGCAAAACGTTGTTGGCAAAAGGGGTTGCCGGTGAGGCAGGAGTGCCGTTTTTCAGTATTTCGGGTTCGGATTTTGTGGAAATGTTTGTTGGGGTTGGAGCCAGTCGAGTACGGGATTTGTTCGAACAAGGTAAAAAGAATGCGCCGTGTATCATCTTTATTGATGAAATCGACGCAGTGGGCCGCCATCGTGGCGCCGGGCTTGGTGGTGGTCACGACGAACGCGAACAAACTCTTAATCAACTCCTTGTTGAGATGGATGGATTTGATTCCAACGAGGGTGTAATTCTGATGGCAGCGACCAACCGGCCGGACGTGCTCGATCCGGCATTGTTGCGGCCGGGGCGTTTTGATCGGCGGGTGGTTGTACAACGCCCGGATGTGAAGGGACGCCATGGAATCTTAGCGGTCCATACACGGAAGGTCCCGCTTGCCAATGACGTAGACCTGGAGATGATCGCACGGGGTACACCAGGATTTGCTGGAGCGGACTTGGAAAACCTCGTAAACGAAGCAGCGCTGCTTGCGGCACGAAAAAATAGAGACTTCGTGAGTCAGGGCGACTTTGAATCCGCCAAAGACAAGGTTCTGATGGGCTCCGAGCGAAAGTCAATCGTGATTTCCGATGCAGAAAAACGGAATACGGCCTATCACGAAGCCGGTCATACCTTGGTGGCTAGACTGATACTCGGAGCGGATCCGGTGCACAAAGTTACCATTATTCCTCGCGGCCGGGCGATGGGGGTAACCCAGCAGGTTCCAAGTGAAGATCGGTATTCGTATGATGAGATCTACGTGGAAAATCGGATTGCCGTCTTAATGGGAGGTAGGGTGGCAGAGGAACTCGTATTCGGACACAAGACGACAGGTGCCGGGAACGACATTGAGCAGGCAACCGAGTTGGCCAGAAAGATGGTTTGTGAGTGGGGAATGTCGTCATTGGGAACCATTGCCTATGGCAAAGGCGACGACAATGTATTTTTGGGCAGGGAAATGTGGCGAAGTCCCAACTACAGTGAGGCGACGGCATCTCGATTGGATCGCGAGGTGAAACGGATCATCAACACGGCGTTTGATCGCGCGTGGACCCTTATTGTCGCGAATCGTGACAAACTGGATGCCATGGCCGAAGCACTTTTGGAATTTGAAACACTCGATGCGGAAGAAATCGAAACGGTGATCCATGGGCGAAGTGTTGGCGAACTACGAGCGGAGCGTGCCAGTAACTTAACACGTAAACGTCCGGAACCGAAGGCATTGGAAGCATCTGATGAAGAGAAAGTGTCTGAACGAGAAGTAGATGATCGGCGGCGATCATTACCCGGCCCTGCGGAAGGAATGGCGAAGGTGGATGCGGGGGAACTAATTGACAGGAAAGGATGACGCAGGTTGTCCGCGTTGTCCCCTCCACACCGACCAGCAATTCTTCCCGGCTAGGTAGTGGTGTTCCTAGATGAATTCCACGCCCTGGCTACCCTTGTCCGTCTCACCCGTAAAAAACCCTGCGCCATATTCCCGATATGAGTAAGGATTTTTCCGGAGATTCGGCTCAAATTCGGCGGGCCAAAAATTCCCCTAAAAACACCACACACTTAGCCTGGATTTCTCACGAGCTTGCGGGCGAGAGTTCTGTGACGTAAGCAGATTTGGGCGTGGTGGGTCATTTTCGCCCGCAGGCGGCAATGCCTTGTTGACGACAAAAATGGTTTACCACGCTCGAAGAAGCCCGTGGCTCGGTGGTCGTAGCCTCAAGCTCGCGAGAAATCTGGGTTAGCTCGCAAACTTGTGAGAAATCGGCGCTAACTATCTAAATTCCGACATGATGATGTTTCATCGGGGGCACTTCTTGAAAGGCAACGATACTCCTTTGGCATCTTTACAATTTCGAACAAAATCGTTTGATTTCTCCCGGTGCTACGTCATGGGAATCGTCAATATGACTCCGGATTCTTTTAGTGACGGTGGTCGTTTTGGTGATGTCGGGGCGGCGATTGACCATGCGTTGCGATTGATTGATGAAGGCGCGGATGTGATCGATGTGGGCGGAGAGTCAACTCGACCACGTGGAGGGGTATATGGCGAAGGTGCGACTACGGTGAGTGCCCAGGAGGAAATCCGGCGGATCATTCCGATAGTTGATTATTTGTCAAAACACACGGATACCATTGTGTCCGTCGATACTACCAAGGCCATCGTGGCGAAGGCAGCTTTGGACGTTGGGGCGCAAATGATAAACGATATCAGCGCATTAGCAATGGATCCGGAGATGGCGGCAGTCGTTGCCGGTGCGAAATCGCCTGTGGTATTGATGCATATGCGGGGAAACCCGAGTACCACGCAGACATTTGCACAATATGACGATGTTGTGGAAGATGTGACCAAAGAGCTATCGGAGCGTACGAAAACAGCGATTGAGCGGGGAATTTCGGCGCAAAACATTGTAATTGATCCAGGGCTCGGTTTTGGAAAGGGGACAGACGATAACATTCGGCTAATCGCAGGTCTAAAGAGACTTTGTGCGCTGGGTTATCCCGTGCTTATCGGCCCGTCCCGGAAAGCGTTTGTCGGCGGACTTTCGGGGGTCTCGGAGCCGGCAAGACGAATTTTTGGGTCGATGGGTGCGATAGCGGCGGGTTACTGGCAGGGCGCCAATTTCGTTCGGGTCCATGATGTGGCACCGACAAAGCAGATGTTGGCGGTACTTGAGGCGGTGGCCAAGTCATCCATCCGTGGATTTGCAGGGAGCACGTGATTTTGCAGGAGGTCCTGAACGCAGACTGGCTGTGGGAACCTGTTCGAGTGGTGATTGACGTCACAATCGTCAGTTATCTGGTTTATCGGACGTTACTCCTAATCAAAGGGACACGCGCGATCCGGATGCTGGCGGGCATCGTGATACTCATTCTTTTGTTCTTCGTGAGCAAAGACGAGTATTTTGACTTGCCTACATTAAACTGGGTGCTAGATAAATTTATAGCATCGTTTATTATCTTAATAATCGTTGTGTTTCAGGATGATATTCGGCGCGCACTCAGTCAGGTGGGAAAAAAACCGATTGTCGGTGGCGGACAGAATGTGGACACAGATACGCTTCAGGAAGAAGTAGTTCGCGCGGTGACCGCGTTGTCTGCGCAACGTCTTGGAGCGATTATTGCGATTGAACGTTCCGCTGATTTGTCGTCGTACACCGAGGAAGGTGTTCCGATTGATGGTCGTGTCTCACGTGAGTTGCTTTTCAGTATTTTTTTGACCAGTCATCAAAACCCGCTTCATGACGGGGCAGTGATGATCCAGAAGGGGCGGATTGCCTACGCGGGGTGTTTTCTGCCGCTCACGGTTAATCCCAAGGTGGACCGAGAATTGGGTACCCGCCATCGAGCTGCAATTGGGCTATCCGAGGAAACAGACGCGGTTGTCTTAGTCGTGAGTGAGGAGTCCGGCGCTATCAGTCTGGCGCTTCATGGTGAACTCATGCGAGATTTCGATGCTCAGAGCCTTCGCCGAGTACTGAATGATTCGTTCGGTGGAATGTCTCGTTCGACGTTGTGGAGGCGATTCGGTCGGGCAAAGGGAGGCAGCAGAACAAAATGATTCGCCACTGGAAACGAAAACTGCTCAACAATGCGTTGCTCAAAGTGGTTTCGATTTCTTTTGGGGTGATTTTGTACTTTCTCGTCCAAGACGACCAGGTGCGTGAACTGGATATCGAAGTGCCTGTAACAATAGAAAACCTGGGTGATTTATACGTTGTAACTGGCGACATTCCAACGCAGGTGCGTGTGCGTTTGAAAGGCCGATGGTCGCAGGTGGTTCGGGTGCTAGAGAGGCGAGTTCGTCCATACGAAATTGACACCAATCTATTGCGTAGCTCAGAAACGTTCAGCTTTGATCCCTTGCGAATCGGACAATTGGTAGGTGTTACTGGGATCTCAGTGGAGTCAATCGACCCGCCGTCGTTTCCGGTTCGGATCGATGTGCGTGTTAGCAAGGTAGTGCCGATTCGTTTGGAGATGTTCGGAGAACCGGCCGAGGGGTTTACCGTCGACCATGAGTCGGTGCGTTATTCTCCGCGTACGGTGGAAATCGTAGGTGCAAAAGCGGCTTTGGAAGAAGTAGAGGAGATTTTCACACACCCGTTGGATCTTACAGGACTTACCGGCGATTTGCGCACGCGGCTTGGATTACGAAAACCGAACGTTAAGTTTATTTCGCTCCGAGATGACGGCGTCAGTGTTGAGGTGGTTGCAAGAGAACGTAGTATTCGGGAGGTGGTGAAAGCAGTGCCAGTTGTGGTTCGGAATTGCAACCTGCGGATGGCCTGCACGGTCCAGCCGGTCAATGTTGATGTGACCCTCGAGGGCGGGTATTCGCGTGTTCACGCGATGAAAAATCAGAATCGTAACGATTTGGTTGCGGTGGATGCTTTTTATGTCAGTCAGCAGGTGGGAACACAGGTAGTCCAGGCCGTTTTTGCCCGTCCAGTGGAAGGGATCATTGCGACGATTAATCCGCCTACCGTGTCGATTATTGTTTCTCCTATTTATTCCAATACTTATGGTCCATCTGTGCCGTTGGATTTCATATACCCTCGTGACGACAACCATGGGGGCGGTCGCGACGAGCCGAATTCTCCTGACCACAAGGACGATGAAAACAACGGCATTGATGGATAGTGTGGGCACAACTCATAGAACCTGTGAAAAAAGTTGGGGACCGACTTGGGCGCGAGGATTCTGGTCCCGATGCCCGTTAGAAAACCGAGTCATATCGGGGGTATTGCGCAGTTTTTTCTTGGAAACAGCGACAAAAGGACCCGTCTAAGTTCCTTCAGTTATTTTTTCACAAACACATAGTGACGCGAACATGGTCGAGCCGTTTTGTCGCCGGGTCGGGCGATGCCGAGACCGATACGATAGCCGGGATATCGGGTTTCGAAGTGATTGGGGCGGCCAAAACAAGTGGATCCGGAGCAGTTTGTCGAATTTCGCCTCCGTATTCCGGATACTGGTTGTTTTTGTATCGATTTGCTGTGATGAGGATGGTTATGGTCAAACGAAAGTGGTTTGGGACCGATGGCATTCGTGGTGAAGCAAACGTTGCTCCGATGACACCGGAGCACAGCATACAGGTGGGACAGGCGATTGCAGTTCGGTTACGGCGAAGCGGGAATTTACCGCGCGTGATCATCGGCAAGGACACTCGACGGTCTGGGTACATGTTTGAGGCGGCGCTTGCCGCCGGAGTGCTGAGTGCAGGTGCAGATGTGTTACATGTCGGTGTCTTACCAACGCCCGGGATTGCGTTTATGGTCGGTGCGTTACGAGCCGATGCGGGCCTCGTGGTCAGCGCAAGCCACAATCCGTACTACGATAACGGCATCAAGGTTTTTGGGGGCGATGGTTTCAAACTGCCGGACGATGAAGAAGCAGAGATTGAGGTGTTGATGGAGTCGGCGTTTCGTCAGCAGGCGTTGGCAAGTAGAGAAGCGCTTGGGCGCTCATACCGGATAGAAGATGGTCTTGGGCGTTATGTTACTTATTTAAAGAACGTATTTCCGCGGACTCTTTCTCTCAATGGCGTCAAAATGGTCGTAGACTGTGCTCATGGCGCTGGGTACAAGGTAGCACCGACAGTGTTCAGGGAATTGGGTGCTGGGGTAATTGAAGTCGGCACTACTCCTGACGGAATCAATATCAACAAGGACTGCGGTGCGCTTCACCCGGAAAAAATGGCGCAGTTGGTGGTGGAACATGGAGCGAACATTGGTTTGGCATTGGATGGCGATGGCGATCGAGTCATTTTAGCAGACGAAAACGGTGCAGTCGTCGATGGTGATCACATTCTTGCGATATGCGCCCACCACTTAAAGGCAACCGGTGGGCTCCAAACCGATACTGTCGTGGCCACCGTCATGAGCAACCTTGGGCTTGAGGTAGCGTTGAAACGGCGAGGGATAACTCTTGTGCGCACCTCCGTAGGCGACCGTTATGTGGTAGATGAAATGCGCAAAGGCGGCCACTCTTTGGGGGGAGAACAAAGTGGGCACGTGATTTTTCTGGACTATGGTACCACCGGCGACGGGGTGCTTTGTGCCCTGAAAGTCTTGGCGGCGATGATGCACGATGGTCGGTCCTTGAGTGACCTGGCACGGGTGATGGAACGGTTTCCACAGACGATTGTGAACCAGACGGTAGCCAACAAACGGCCGTTGGCGGAGCTTCCGGAAATATCGCGACGTATCCAGATGGCTGAGGCTCGCCTCGGAGAAGACAGCCGGGTAGTCGTACGTTATTCGGGCACGGAGCCGTTGGTCCGGGTGATGGTGGAAGGGGTGGACGTTCAATTGGTCAAAGAAATGGCGCATTTCGTGGCGGATGGGTTTGTTTAAGCAACCGAGTGTACGACAAATTCCATTGTAAATTGGTATTAACTTAATTCGGTCGTGATTAAAATGAGCAGCACTACCAGGCAGAACCCAAGTATAATTCGTCTCGGTGTCAACGTAGATCACGTGGCGACTCTTCGCCAGCAGCGGGGGACACACTATCCCGATCCGATTTTTGCGGCCGCTTTGGCGGAGCAGGCAGGTGCCGCGCAGATCACTGTGCACTTGCGAGAAGATCGACGCCATATTCAGGACCGAGACCTGGCCATTTTGCGGCAGACTGTTACGACGAAACTCAACTTGGAAATGGCGCTGACAAAACAAATGGTTGAAGCTGCGCTCATCAATCGACCAGACACGGTGACTATTGTGCCGGAAAAACGCGAGGAAAGAACAACCGAGGGGGGACTGAATGTCTTATCACTTTCGGCAGAAATGCGAGGGAGCCTACGTGTTCTCCGAGATGCGGGGATCGGTATCAGCCTATTTATTGATCCTGATCGAGACCAAATCAGGGCTTCTGTGGACGTCGGTGCCCAAATCGTTGAGTTGCACACGGGCGATTACTGCGAAACGAGTGGGGAAGAACAACGACGCGAGCTGGCTCGCCTACAAGTTGCCGCCACGGACTCATTTCAATTTGGGTTGAAGGTCGCCGCGGGTCACGGATTGGATTATCAGAACACCTGCGCGGTCGCTCGGATTCAGGAGATCGAAGAACTCAATATTGGCCACAGTATTGTATGCAGAGCGTTATTCGTGGGTTTTGAACGAGCCGTGGCAGATATGATTACACTGATGGCAAAAAGTCGCGGGGAGGCACGTGGATGAAGATCGTGACCTCAGCCCAAATGCGCGCTTTGGACACCTGGGCAATGAGTGTGGTGCGAATTCCGGGTGTGGTGTTGATGGAAAATGCAGGCCAGGCCATAACGCAACATTTCCTGAGTTATTGGGACAAGCCAGCGGGCAAGGCGGTCGTGGTAGCCGGTAAAGGAAACAATGGTGGGGACGGAGCAGTCGTTGCCCGGAGATTAGTAGATGAAGGGTGGTCCGTGCAAGTTCTGTTGTGTGCAGAGAGGGCGCAGCTATCTGGGGATGCCCTCGTTCAATTTGAGTTTCTCGAAAAACTGGGGATTTCAACTGTTGAGGTTTCAAATGCGCCGGCGTTTCGGCAGGTTGAAAATGAGGTCATTGAGGCCGACTTGGTGGTAGACGCACTGCTCGGAACAGGTGCAACTAACAATCTGAGTCTGTTTTTTCGTGACGTAGTTCATGTAATCAACCAATCAAGTGGCTTTCGACTTGCGGTGGATCTTCCGACCGGGGTTTGCGCCGATACGGGTCGTATTCTCGGTGATGCCGTCAGGGCCAATCTTACTGTCACGTGTGCTTATCTTAAACATGGACTTCTGCAATATCCCGGTGCCGAATATGCGGGTGTTGTAAAGGTTGCTTATGTCGGCATTCCCCGCCAAGGCGTCCACCACTTAGGCGTAGTCGATTCGGTCTTCCGTGAGGAAGAACTGCCGGCATTGTTGCCGCCGCGTCGTTCGGAATCTCACAAAGGAAACCATGGCCATGTTCTGGTTGTTGGTGGAAGCCGTGGCAAAGCAGGGGCGGCATTACTTACAGCAACTGGAGCATTGCGGTCCGGGGCTGGGCTTGTAACAGTCGGCACCTTCCCCGAAGTATGTACGTCGTTAGAAGGTAGGGTTCCTGAGGTCATGGTCGAGGGTATTGACTTGTCAGACAGGGCTGAGCCGCGACAGGGATCGGTTCTGAATACAGGGGGTGCCAAACCTTTCGACAAGTCGCTTTTTGACTTGCTTCACAGAAAGTCGGTTGTTGTGGTGGGGCCGGGTCTCGGGGTTTCCACAGTGGTTGACGATCTTGTTCACATGCTACTGCGAAGTTGCCGAGTTCCGATAGTACTGGATGCGGACGCACTCAACGTATTGCAGGCAGACATCGGTGCCTGTAGTCAAGCTTCTGGTAGAACAGTGTTGTTACCGCATCCCGGAGAGGCTTCAAGGCTTCTTGGTGAAAGAGTCGAAGAAATACAGGAAAATCGTCCTTTTTTTGCAAGAAAATTGGCGCAATTGGCCAATAGTTATGTTGTATTAAAGGGCGCCAGAACGATTGTGGCTGCTCCGCACGGTAACCTTAGGGTCGTTCTTGCGGGCAATTCGGTACTGGCGACCGGAGGCTCCGGAGACGTGTTGGCAGGTGTCGTCGCCACGATGATTGCCCAACTTGGGCTGTCGCTTGACGTGGTTGCGCTTGCCGTACATCTCCATGGAAGTGCGGCCGACAAGATTCTGAAAACGAAGGGCGACCGAGGTATTTTGGCTTCCGAGATCGCCGCCGAACTCCCTGCGGTTTTTGCGGCGGTAATGGAGTTGGTAGCGCCGGTTCGCCAGTTCTGACTCCAATAATATCAAGGTGTGTGGTGTTTTTTTTAGGGGATTTCACTACCCGGCCAAATCTAAGCCGGGTCGTCCCAAAAAACCTGAGTCATATCGGGAATATTCCGCAGAGATTTTTGCGGACGAGACGGCCAAAGGTGGTCATAACAAAATTTTGTCTGATAACGAGTCGGTCTTGTCTCGGTCGGCTATGTTCGACGTGCCTCTTGGCATGCCTCCGGTGGGCCTTGGTCGACAAGACCGACTCGTTACGGCCACTGCCTCGCTCCCCGGCAATTTTTACCCAAACACCCTTTTAGTCTAGATTTATGAATGTTCTCCAGCTATTACCGCTGTCCGCGGCGCCTTGTGATGGTTATAGGGGTGTATCCGTTTCCAAGCGGCGCAAACCCGCCTCCCCGCGGTTTTTGGTTTGCGCGCCATCAACCGCCTGTATCGTTGCGTATCCCTGTGAGAAACCCGGGATAGCGAACGTGATCGTGGGTGTGTCTTGACCGGGTGTAGGTCCGCTGGTACCCTGATCATTGGTTACTTACTTACTCAAGTTGGAGGCGCACATGAAGTTGGAACATTGGATCGTAGACGAGATTCTCCGCAAGGAGCGGAATCCTGGCGACTTTAGATATGTCCCGCTTTATCTCGAATTGCCGAACCTTGTGGAGCCGCCTCCGAGCGAGGCGCCGTGTAATGATGAGCGAGATGATACGGACGACGATGAAGACGGGAACGTTCGTCCAGGCGTTATTATTATTGATATTTCGTAGTTGCTCTGTACGCTTGCGGTGCAGTGCTGTGGTCTCGATTGGTCATGCCCTTGTGCAAATGCGGGCAACCAGAAAATTGAGCCACTAAAATCAGCTAACCTAGTGCTTGAAATTTGCTATTTAACTTGAGGTCTCGCCGGATTGCTACAAGGTTAGGCCATCCAAATCTCGTCGGTGAACCACTACGCCAGAGATGAGCCCATACGTTATTGCTTCGTCAGCGGTTAACCAGTAATCGCGTTGTGTATCCATTGTGACCTTGTCCAAAGGTTGGCCGCATGCCTCAGCCAGCATCTCGTTAATTTTAGCACGCGTTTTCAGAATTTCGTTTGCGGTGATTTCAAGGTCACTTGCCGGTCCGAATACTTGTCCGGGGATGAGGGGTTGATGAATTAAGAACCTTGTGTTGGGTAACGACAGGCGAAGCTGTTTTGGGGTTGCGATCAGAATGATGGTGGCGATAGACGCACACAAACCAGCGCAGACGATTCGTACGGGTGGTCGGATAAATCGAATGGTATCGTAAATTGAAAAACCGTCGGTGACACTCCCGCCGGGGGAGTTGACCATAAGTGTAATTGGCGCGTCTGAGTCGTCTGACTCAAGCGCAAGGAGTTTCTGGTTGATGTCCTTCGCTAACGCTGTGTTGACCGCCCCCGCAAGTAGGACCTGCCTAGTAGCCATCATTCGATCTTCAATCGACTTTTTCTCTTTCTTTCCGTCTTTGGCATCTGCCTCGCTTTCGTTTTTTAGGGTCTCCGCCGACAGAGCCATGATTGCCTCCAATTTCGTGTCTCCGTTTC
Organism: Myxococcales bacterium; assembly: GCA_013360285.1. Taxonomy (GTDB): domain Bacteria; phylum Myxococcota_A; class UBA9042; order JABWCM01; family JABWCM01; genus JABWCM01. Next base: position 29,330 of record JABWCM010000018.1, on the reverse strand, counting down.
CGAACGCCTGCATGAATCATCCTCCAACATTTCGCCCCAGTACCTCTGTTTCTCCCGGGCAACCGAGCGGTTAGTAGCACGTTGGAACCATATATTCAACCAACGAATGACTTGACGCTGTGTGGTCGTCGGTTCGAACAAAACCCGTTGACGGGCAGCGAAGCAGCGCTTCGGAAAACTTCACGCACGCCAGCCCGAACGTAATCGGTTGCATTGCAGGGGCGTCAGCAATTACGAAACCAGTGGTTGACGGGGACGCGTCGTGTGATCTAAAGTCCGCCAACCGAGAGTTGCCGGATTCATAAAGTAATCAGGTATCTAGCGGAATTTTGTAATAGGAGCGAAATTCAAACATGAGTAACCTGCAAACCAGCCAATCTTCGTCGTTTTCGGGCAGTGACGACGAAGATTTCGAGAAACTCTTCGATGAATATACTAAGCAAGAACAGGTCATCGAAGGTGAAATCGTTCGTGGCACCGTTTTACACATCGGAAAGGAGTTTGTGACCGTCGACATCGGCTACAAATCAGAGGGATTGATTCCGGTTGACGAGTTTATTGGCCTTGGCGGGCAAGTAAACGTCAAGGTCGGCGACGCTGTAGATGTGTATGTCGATAATCTTGAAAACGAGGCCGGCCTTGTTGAGCTTTCGAAAGAAAAGGCTCAGAAACTGCGCATCTGGGAAGAGATCAGTGAAGCATGTGAGCGTGACGAACTGGTCGAGGGAATTATTGTCAGTCGCGTTAAAGGTGGACTGACCGTCGACATCGGCGTCAAGGCGTTCTTGCCGGGCTCGCAGGTGGATTTACGACCCGTCCGAAACCTAGAGAAATATATCGGCGAACGACATAAATTTAAGGTCATTAAGTTTAACAAACGCCGTGGTAATATTGTGCTGAGTCGTCGTGCGTTATTGGAAAAAGAACGCGAAACGATGAAGAAGGAAACCCTTGACCGTTTGGAAGTCGGGATGGTCCTGAAAGGTGTGGTCAAGAACATCACCGACTACGGTTGTTTTGTTGACCTTGGAGGCATCGACGGCTTGTTGCACATTACAGATATGTCATGGGGGCGAGTGAACCACCCCGATGAAATGTTTGCGATGGGTGATGAGATCAAAGTGAAGGTACTCAAGTTTGACGCCGACTCTGAACGCGTGTCTTTGGGGCTGAAACAAATCAGTGAAGACCCGTGGCTTCACGTGGAACAGAATTACCTTCCGGATCAGCGTATTACCGGAAAAGTTGTCAGTATCACTGATTATGGTGCCTTTGTAGAGTTAGAGGACGGTGTCGAGGGGCTTATCCACATCAGTGAGATGAGCTGGACCAAGCGCGTCAAACATCCGTCCAAGGTTCTCGCGGAAGGAGATACCGTTGAGGCGGTCATTCTCGACATCGATGCAAAAGCGAAGCGCATTAGTCTTGGCTTGAAGCAGACAGAGGAGAATCCGTGGGAACGACTGGAAGATCGTTACCCAATCGGCTCAACGGTTCGAGGAAAGGTTCGCAATATCACCAATTTTGGCGTTTTTGTGGGGATCGAAGAAGGGATCGACGGTCTAGTTCATATCAGCGACCTGAGTCATTCACCCAAAGTGAAACATCCTCAGGACTTGTACAAGAAAGGTGACGAGGTCGAAGCTCAAGTCCTTCATATTGACAAAGAAAATCAGCGATTCAGTTTGGGGATCAAACAACTTCACCGAGATCCGTGGGACGACATCGAATATCGTTATCCGATTGGCAGTGTTGTGGAGGGGCGAGTCAGCAAGCTGCTTGATTTTGGTGGTATTGTTGAATTGGACGAATTTGTCGAAGGCTTGGTGCATATTTCGGAGTTGTCACACGACAAAGTGGTCGGTGTTGGCGATGTTCTGAAAGAGGACCAGAAGATTCGCGCGAAGGTGATCTCATTGAACGCCGAGGAGCGAAAAATCGGTTTGTCGATCAAGCGGTTGTCCGAAGAAGAACTCAATGCTGATTATGAAACTTTTCTCCAGGCACAGCGAGCTAGTATGCCGGTGAAATCTCAGACTCGGTTTGCAGAATTATTGAAGGACTACACCCTTGATGAAAAAGAGTAGTCGCTGATTCCCCACCTTATGTTTCCTGCTAAATTAGCTCCGTAGCTGATTAACCCTGGATTGTCAGTAGACAATTTACCCACGTTTCTTTCCATCATTTGGTTCGAAAGGATCTAGGTGGCTGGTGTTTTTTGATGAAATTTTTGTCCTGGCCGCCCCTGCCCGTCTCGCCCGTAAAAATCCCTGCGCCATATTCGCGATATGACTCAGGATTTTTCCGGACGATCCGGCTCAAATTCGGCTGGCCAAAAATTCCCCTAAAAAACACCAGCCATCTAGGTGTGTGGTGCAAAGCGAAAATACCTCAAAAAGCCGCTTTTGCCGCATCTTCCATGGAACTCTCGGCTGATTATGTGCCGATTATTCCTCAGTCGGCACATGGCCGTTCCCGCCAAGAATCGCTCTTTTGGGGTCGATTTTTCGTTTGCCCCACGTTTTCCTAGCGCCATTGTCCATGGTCAAAGGAATCTAGCATCCACCTCTGGGTACTTACATGTCGTCGATGGTTTGAGCATTCGCAAGTTTGTTGACCGGTAACTTGGAAAACACTGTCTGGGGACCGACAGCAGCCACCGACAACGTGTTCGTGAGCCCGAAAAGCTTGGTAAAATTAGCATTTCCTCGTAAGTGACGTTTGTTGAGGTTAAGCTTATTCCAAGTGCTACCAGTATTCGAATCAGATCTGCTCCAGTAGCGGCCCATCCATACCGTATCTCCCCAATTTTTGCGTGGTCTCTGTGGTTGCTCGTTGCGATCGCGGGCGACCGCTGGTATGGTTATTGCGTCATTTTTGTTGGAGGAGTTGTCTGTGCGTCAATCTCTATTGGTTTCGGTGATTTTATTCGGATTTGCTATTGTATTTGTTCCCAAGCCGTCTTTTGCTGCAGGTGACGCGAAAGCGAAGTACAAAGAAGGCGTGGCTCTCGGAAATTCTGGGAAGATCGAAGAAGCGATTGAGGCATTTCGCGACGCGCTCCGCGCTGATCCAAAAATGTATCAAGCCGCTTTAGATCTTGGGCAAGCTCTGAGGATCAAAAAACGATTGCCCGAGGCAGTTGCCGCTTACGAAATCGCAGTCAAAGAGCAACCAAAAGCCCTGAAAGCAAGGCAGGGACTTGCGGAGGCTCTTTTTGACGCACGGGCTTATCTAACTGCGCAGGTACATCTCTCAGAATGGGTCAAGTTAGATGAGAAAGCGGTCGACGCGTGGTTCATGTTGGGACGTGCTCAGTCAAACACTGGAAAAAAAGACGTCGCCTTGGACACTCTGAATCGGGTTACTAGCCTGAAGTCTGATCACGTCGGAGCAACGTATGAAATTGCGGAGATATACGCGGAAAAAGGCGAAAATGACAAAGCAATTCAATTTTATGAGATTGCAGTCAGAATAAAAGATGATCAACCACTGGCTTGGTATGGAATGGCCTTGACCTATGACAAGCTCGGAAATACCGCTAAGACCAAAGAATCTGCTCAAAAGGCATGTGATCAGGGGCACAAGACTGCTTGCAAGTGGGCCGCTCGGCTTTAGTCGGTAGTTTGGTGGGCGTCGTTTGAGCAATGTTTGCGTTTGGAACTACGAAAACCAGCCCGGATTTCTCCCAAGCTTCCTGCCGATCAGAGAACCAAGATGCGACAGTTTCGTGCATGTTAGGTGTTCTTAACCGGCCGCGAGGCCGCACTCTATTGAAGACTAAAGAGGTACATCAAAGCCGAAGATGTTCGCCGATCAGTCTTCTTCGGCTCAAACTGGTGACAAATGCACGATGGTAGCTTCGAAGTTAGGAGAAATTTAGGCTAATTTATCCCCTGACATACGCCTCCGTTTCTGGGATTTGGATCAATATTTCGCGACAACCACGACGTGAGGTGGGTGGCTCTTTTTTTTCTTCGCCATGTGCGGGTGGTAGCTGCGATGCTCGGGAACATCCACATGCCAGGTTGCCGTTTGTGCCGCGTAAACATCAAACGTACGTGTTACTTTGTAGCCGCGATTCCCACGGATTTCCACTAGTTGCCGCCCCGGAAGAAGGTTGTCTAAGCGCAGCGTTCCGCCCGGGAGAATTTTTCCGACTGATTGCCCATTGAGCCGGACTTTCATCGCGGTGTGGTTCGAATCGTTGTGAATTCGAATTTGGGCAGCGGCAACTGGTGCGGTCCAGCGTTCGGTTTCACCTGGCTGGATTCGAACAATGTTCGTTTCACCGGATCCGTGTGGTCCGCTGAGTGCCAAATGATAGCGCCCGGGTAGTAACTCGCGCACAACGTGTGTCGCGCCCGCGTGAACCGTATCGGTGTATTGTCCGTTTACTCGCAACGTCATCGGAAACGGGTTGGGGTTGTGTACATGCAGTTCTCCAAATGGAACTCGAAGCACTACCTCGGCAGACTGTCGAGGAAACACATCAACCGAGAAAGACTGCGACGGGATATTTGCCTTTCCGGCGTATCGCGCCATTACTTGATGTGTTCCGATTGGCGTATTCGCCAAAGTAAGAGAATCGCCGGCAGCCACCATACCCATGTTTTGACTGTTCATTGAGATATAGAACGGTAAATCCGACGAATTGTGAATTCTAATCGTGCCGGTTTGGACGACCATGATGACTTTGTCGGGGCCATGATCCGCCAATGCGGTTGAAATTGGAGTAATTATCGAAATAGTCGATACAATTAAGGCATATAGGATGTAGTTCGCGTTCACAACTCACCTCAGCGGTTTATTTGTTGATTTGCTGAAACCTGGGCTGGCCAGATCCAGCATGACCGATGTACGTTTGCCTTGCGCTAAAAATTCACACGTGGTTTTCTTCTTCTAAGAGTGTGTTTTGGTAAAAATTGCCGGTGAGCGAGACAATGGCCGTAACGAGTCGGTCTTGACGACCGAGGCCCACCGGAGGCCTGCCCGAGGCACCTCGAGGATGGGTCGACCGAGGCAAAATCGGCGTAGTATAGGCCAGTGGCTCGCCCAGCAGGATTAAATATCTAAACACCCCCTAAACGTATGGTGTTAAATAGGGGTTTTGATGGTCCAGCCGAATTTGAGCGGCACCGCCCCAAAAAACATGAGGAATATCGCTAGTATGGCGCAGGGATTTTTACGCGGGAGACGGCCAAAGGCGGCCAGGACAAAAATTTCATCTAAGAACACCACAAACCTAGTGTAGGTCTAGCGACAGAGCACGCCAAGTTAGCGATTGCCGTCGGACCATTCGCCCGAAGCCTGATAGCGTGTATGACCAATGTACGCGCCGCGAAAACAACAATAACAATGGTTGCTGGCCGGTATGCGATGGTGTGGTTTGCGCGGGGCTGAACCAGATTTCTCACGCGCGTCAGGGCACAAATGCCGGTCCGCGCGTGTCTTCGGCAATGGCGAACGTACTTTGTTGTTGGTATGGTGTTGCTCACTCCAAGGCGCAAAAAAACGCTATCATACGCAAACTTGCTCGCGTCTTTGTACACTTGCTCGCCAGCACGTGAGAAAACCGGGCTGGTTTATTTTAGGACCGTGGGCGTTGGCAATTTGTGACTGCGGTGATCGGTGTTGGTTGACGTGGCGTCTATTTTTTATGGGATAACGCTTCTGCAAGAATCAACATTTCGGATGCCCAATAACCCTCCGCTTTTCCTTTCTGCTTGAGCGATTCCGAGAACTGCTCAATTTCTTTTGCATTTGCGGCGGTACCCACTCGCCCGAGAGCCATGACGAGAAAGTTGCGAAGATCTGTCTCCTCGATTGCTGATTCTTTAAAGGCCGCAAGAAGTGCTTTGAACGTTTCCGGAGCGGACGCGATGCCGCGCATCGCCATGATCGTAGCCTTTTCGCGTGTATAAAGGTCTTTACTCGTCAATTTGTTTAGATAGCACGTGCTGTTTGTTCCACACTCGCGGACAACACTAATATAAGCGTCGGTTTTGGGTCCTGTTTGTTCATCTTTAAATTGGTCATATAGCACCTGTTGTTCGTAATATAGCGATCCATCTTTCGTTTTCGGCTTGATGTATTCCTCAATTTCAGTCCACGTCGCAATGTGTGCTTCATCCATGGCCGCCGCCAGTGGTTGTAACAACGCGGCACGAAATCGGTAGTCCTTTTCCTCTTTGTAGGCATTTACCAGTGCGTCAACAGCCGTTTGGGTTCCAATAAATCCAAGAGCGGACGCAGCCCGCAATCGCTGACTTGTATCTCGTTCATTTTGATTTGGGATAATTGCGGCCAAAGCCGCAGTCGGACTATCCGAGCCGATTTTCCCCAGTGATAACATGCCGATAACAAGTCTGTTTGATTGATTTTGAATCCACTTTTCGTTTTGTGCCTCGCTCAACCCCTCAATTTTCTGGAGATCCCGGAGCATATTGGCGGCGACGGCATCCGCGCCGGACGGAAGACGTAGATCGCCAAGTAATTGTGATAGCTTAGGACCTTCGAGCCACTCCCAAGTGGGAATATTTTTGGCCATTGCCATTTGTGTCATGGGTTCGAACTGGTTCATTGCCGCCTTAGAAAGTGCTGCTGCTGCTGGTTCTCCGATCCGTACCAACGCGAGTCGAGCATACTGATAGATTTCGGCATTGTGAGAATCTTTTAGAAACAGGCTTTTGACAAGCGCGTCGACGGCTTTAACGCTTTTCATTTTTCCGAGTTCTTCGGATGCTCTCGCGTTGACTTTGATCCCTTGGAGCGAGGGATCGTCTTCGAGTACAGCTATGAGTGTATCTTCAATCTGTGTTTTATCTGGGGTTAGCTGGACCAAAGCTTCTAGTGATGCCTCGCGTGCGCTGGGATTGCGGTTTGTTGAGAGAATTTCGATCAAGGCTGGTCGCGCCTCAGAGAGCTGCATTTCGGCAATAATATTGGCGCATTTTGAGCCAATATCTTTGATTCTTAAGCCTTTGCTTAGAATTTCCCGTGCAGCGTCTTTGTCTTCGATTTCTCGCAACGCGACGATGATGTTCTCAGTATACTGACCCTCGTCGAACATCTCTTTCATCTTTGGAATAGCGTCTTTACACTTCATTTGCCCGACTTGAACGAGTGCATTTCTTGCGTTTGACGGGTTTACGAGTTGTTTTGTCCAATATTCGCAACTGTCGGTATCTTCGCGTGTGCAACCGGTTGCTCCGAACAGCATTACGCTGGTTAGGATAGCAATAAGCCACCCGGAAAATGGAATACATACTTCGTTTCTCATAGTGGTTCCCTCAATCATTAACCCAAGGGCCAACTCCCAGGCGTCCATAATATCTTTGGAATCTGTCCAAACCGCAAAAGTGATGCCTATGTGGGAAAGTTTCACGTTGACGCGTTCGACGCTGCGCGCCGAGTTATTCACGTGGCACCTTAGCACAACCGTGACGTGGATGACACGCGGTCTGTTGAAGTCGTGACCGTCTTCGCGAACTCCTTCGGAGGTCTCCGTTTCGCCGAATCGGTGCAAACCATGAAAATTCGCCATGAATATCGAGTCCAGCTTCGCGTATTGGCCTTTCGTTGTTTTTCTCGTTTTGTTGTTGGGCAGCGTTAAAACAAGCAGATGGCCATCTTTTGGAGGTTACAAGTGAAGGATTTTAAGAAAACAGGATTTGGACTGATTGCACTGGTTCTTTTGGTCATGTCGACAAACTCAGCTAACGCGCGACCGGGGCGTTTGTCGCTTGAGGAGATGAGGCGCGCGATTGAGGTGGTGAAAGATATCGGATTTGACACCACGGACGAACTAGTTCAACCCAGACCGGCAGGTGGCGAGGATACGCTGCTGATTACCAGAAATCCGTTCGACGAGACCGTTGTTCGCTTGTTTCAGGCGTTTTCAAACAACGAGATACTGGCAGACGGTTATCAAATACTCGCCCATGCTACTAATAAAAAGACCGGAAATGTTAATTTTACAATGAAGAGCCCAGACGGCTATTATTTTCTGGTGCAGGTGCTTAATGATGATGATTTCGCGTCAATTCGAATTGATGGTGACGTAGCTCGGAAACGTCGGTAGGCGACTGTTGCAGCACCAATTGAGCAAACACCAGGTGGCTGGTGTTTTTTTAGGGGAATTTTTGACCAGCGGAATTTGAGCCGAATCGTCCGAAAAAATCCTGAGGAATATCGGGAATATGCCGCAGGGATTTTTGCGGGCGAGACCGCCAAAGACGGCCGGGACAAAAATTTCATCAAAAAACACCCTCTTAGTCACTGATTGTGCGCGTATTCCCCCTTTTTCTTGGCTCATTCTTGGCTAGTTTCCGATTTCGGTCCCGACTTTTCTCTCGTTTTGCGATTTTCCGGGCCTCTTTCTCAATTCTAAAACGATTTTTGTCGTACCATCGTTTCATTGCGCGATGGGCGCCCTGTCTGCTTAGGTGACTGATGTCTGTATCATTCTCGGCGAGCGTTTGTAATGCGCGGCGTGCATTGTGCGAGATGTGGTCTCTCTCATCCAAAACAGCATCCAATAACGGCGCAGCTCCTCGTTCATCAAGCGCAATCACTGGGTAACCCGCCGATTCAAATCCACCGATAACCCAGTCGTTGTACTTGTCATCGCGCGCGGTGTCGTACCAAGTGACCCATCGTGCGGCGGTTTCTGCTTGTGATCCGGGCACTTCCTGATTGGTTAAGTGGGTCAACAGATGGTCCAAAGCAACGGTTTGATCTCCGGTGGCCATCTTAAGTCGGTCCAGGATCATCGGTATCGCGAGGCGATCTCCACGCAAAGCTAAAATACGAGCCGCTTCCATTCCTACGTCCGAATAATCCGTGGCCAGTCCCAATATCCGATTTGCGGGTCGCTGGTCCGCGATGAGATTCCGCAGGCCTGCAATTGCGTTGACTGTTCCCATCTGTCCCAGCGCATCGACCAGAGCGGTTCGTACAGTGGGGTCATGCTCCTCATTCAGCCGCCCAAGTATCCCTTTTGTGTGTTCCGTCGCACGCAGTGTTACGAGGGCGTTTGTCGCTCTTATTCGGACATTCGAGTTTATGTCCCGCAACAATCGAGCGATATCGCTCGAATATTCACGTTTTCCAAACAGTGCGAGCATAAATGCTGCCCCTGCCCGTTTTTCAGGATCCTTTGAACGCAACAATTTTCGCAGCTTGGGTAAGCGCTCAGAGACACGATTCGCCGCTGTTTCGGCGGTTGGAAGCGCCCGCCCCACTTCCTGGCATCCTTCTGCGAGGTCAGCTACTGAGCAATGAAGTCGGATATGAAAATGGTCGTCATGTGGCGCTGCGCCGGCCGGTTGAACAAGCAATGCTTCTGCTTTTGCAATCAAGTCGGGAGATTCTTTTTTTTTCGTTGCGTGTGCAAGCAACTTCGCTCGTAGTGGACGGGAAACAAAGATGTACTGTAACTGAATGTTTTCGTTGAGAATGAATGACTTGACAAGTGTCCAGTTTCTTTTGGGGTCAAAAAGAAGTTTGGGTTCCGCTGTAGTCCAGCCGTCGCTGCCCACTTGCACAAGGTTGTCCAAAGGCGGCTGTCTTTTTTGGTCGTCCAACAAATAAAACGCGATATCTGCGTCTCTTCCGGAATTGTGGCTGACACTCCAGAAAATGTCTCCGCCACCTCCCTTCGCGATATTCCCGATTTGCATGGTCGCGCCCGGGTGTTTCTCAGCCACATCCGCTGCTGCCGTGAGCAGCGCGTCGATCAATTCCGAAGACCCCCAATTTGTGCCCCTTTCTCGCTGGGTTGTTGTTACGCGGTGATGTTCGCCATCAAGGGGCAGTTGTTTTCCCCCAACTAAGTACCCTGTAGTCACGGTTCCGATAGAAATGGAGCCGTCATAAGGGAGTTCAAGCTCAGGATGGTAACGTTCCGTAATAGGAAGCGGCAGTTGAAAGGGTAATTCCTCCACTCCGCGGCGTTCAGTGGTTTGTTCGAGCAGGTGGTCACCACTTCGCCTTGGCAGCGGTCGTGAGTCCGACAGTGTGGGTGCTGGAAGTGGGGGTTTCTGCGAAGGCATACGCGTTTCGCCGGGCGCACATCCGACCGTTAATATAACGGCAACAAGTGTGAAGATTGTAGGCAGCAGTGTGGAGAGGCTACCGCCGGAGGGGTTAAGTAGAGATCTCCCGGGTTGATTATGCTCTACTGGCACACAGTGACGCTGGACGTCTTGCTGCATCCAAAATCTTTGCAATCCACAAAACCGTTGTTGTCGTTGTCGACACCATCTGAGCATGCGGCATTTGTCGCCTCGCAGGCAGTTGTCAATGTTTGGCACTGTGGGTCGTCGCAGTCGAATTTCCCGTTTCCGTCGTTGTCCAAGCCGTCGATGCATCGTAACACCGTGTTTTCGGGTTCTTTGTAGACCGGCGTGCATGCCAGCGTTGGTTGGCACGAAAAGTCGTCACAATCTGTGTATCCGTCTTCGTCGTCGTCTTGACCGTTGGAACACAACGCAGTTGAATTCTCCTCGGTCACCGGTCCAAGTTGACAAGTCTGAACCCCGGCGCAGTCTGGATCACTGCAGTCAGAGAGGCCGTCTCGATCATTGTCTTCGCCGTCGGTACAGCGCCCGAGGTCTGATCCCACACACGACAAACATTCGGCTTTGCGCCAGTCCGGCACGTCTTCCTGGACATCGCAAGACCAAAACAGCGTACACGTGATTACCGCAAGTGCAAGTATGTTTACGACAGACATTCGATACGATTTGGGGCAATTTGGCATATGGACACTGTTTCTTCTCTGTTGCGTGTGGTTTCCGAAGTTATCGACCTGGGTTTCTCACAAGCTTGAGGCTACGAGGACCTGTAGTGGCGCCGAGGCTGTGCGTCAACCAGCCGGAGAGCCATCCGGTTGGCGTGTTGCAGGTCCTCGTTTACGGCGAATGGACGGCATTTTTTTGGGCCGCGGAATAACTAGCCGTAAACGTTTTCGTTCCCGAGTCGGTGCCGGCTCGTATTGTTGTTTCTCAACAATCGCCTTAAAAAACGACCCAAGGTAATCAGCAGCCGATAATACCGAGAAAAGGATACTAATTCCGAGCAGTATCTGGCCGACAGCCACAAAGTCGACCATTCCTCTCCAAAATAGGTAGTCGATTTCGTATGGATATCCGATAAGCAACGTGACTAGACCGGCAAGTTGAAGTGCGGTTTTCCATTTTCCAGTTTGTACCACGTGAATCGTGAGTCCTTCACCCTGTGCAAAACCTCGCAGGCTTGTAATGGCTATCTCGCGTGCGAGCAGGATCACGACGAGCCAAACTGGTAATTTAGCTAGTGCCACTAGGGTTATCGATGATGCCATTACGATTAGTTTATCGGCTAGCGGGTCGAGAAATTGCCCCCAGAGGCTAACCAGTCCACGTTTTCGAGCAATATAGCCGTCCAGAAAGTCAGTAATCGCTGCCGCGCTGAATAGCAATGTCGCTGCAAGTGCTGATTGCCTCGTGTCGACCAACATCAACCAAACGACGATTGGTATGACCAGCACCCGCATAAGCGTAAGGACGTTTGGAAGGTTCCATATCTCCTCACGGAGATTACGCGGGGGAACATATTCTTTACGTTTTGTGGACAACGACATGGCGTTATTTACCGACCCGGCGTGTTCCGGGTGATCAGCGCTATCCTTATGGTTTTGTGGCGGGTTGAGTGCGTTCCGCCGCTTCCTCTTTCAGCCGATAATAGTGGCTCAGGACCTTTTTTACGTATGCTTCCGTGTTGGAGTACGGAATTCCGTTTTTTTCGTTAACAGCCACGAGTCCCGCGTGATAGGCGGACAAGGTCTTGATGATGTCGCCATTAAAATAGTTCGCCAACCAGCGGATATATTTGGTTCCACCCATGATATTCTGGCGGGTGTCATATACATCGACGACGCCATATTCGGTGGCCGTTGCCGGCATGAGTTGCATGAGCCCCATCGCGCCGGCGCGGCTTACTGCATTGGGATCATACCCAGACTCAACTTGGATAACCGCATGTATGAGCTCTTCCGGAATCTGAAACTTTTGGGACGCCGCTTCAACCGCTTGCTGGACGTCGGAATCAGGTCGTCGACCCTCCGGCAACAGCTTGGTTGGCGTGAGTGGTCGCTCTAGCGGTTTGGAAACGGTGGGGTTATTCGGCGCCGCCCGTGCTGCGGTTTGGTAGGGCGTTGTTGGTTGGGATGTTGCTCCTCCGCCGGTTACCATTGCTACCCTACACTTTGTGCCCGGTTTTTTCTGATTGGTCATCCATGTTGTGCCGTTTGCGTTGGTGCAGTAGTAAAAAACGTCCGCCATCCCTGCGGAGCACCACGATAGAATCACTAAGATAACGGAGGCCGTAAGTCCCCGTTTGATATCAACCAGGTTTGTTTTAATTGTTGTTCCCAGCATGTTCAGAGTATCGGCGTGTGAGTTGGCACGATTGGGCCATTTCTATGCTCCGTTAATGGACCGCAAGTGACTTTACCACAGTCCTCTTTCCACGGACACATACCACAAATTCTAAAGCCTCGGATTTGTTTTCTTCAGAATGTAACCGCAATTTGTATGCGGACGGGAGTCGCCGGCGGTACGTGAATCACCGACCACCGTGCGTTGTTCGCTCTTTGACTCGACTTACACCCATCTAGCGTTTCTCCCGAGTTTGCTGTCTGTTGATTTTCGGTGGCGACCGTCGACTCCGCGGACCAAAAGAACCACTCAAAAAAGCAATTGTGGCGCCATTCTGTTCCCGAGTTGTGTTTTTTGGGGAGGACTATCAAGTGTATGTCACATACTGCTTCGTCGTCGTTGTGTCGGGATAAAGTGCAAGCCCCAGCGATCCAGATGTGTGGTGTTTTTTAGGGGAATTTTGAGCCGGCCGAATTTGAGCCGAATCGTCCGAAAAATCTTGAGTCATATTGGCGCAGAGTCCGAGTCCAATCAACGAGTATTGGTATGTAGCTAAGATGGTGTTTAAATATCTAAACACCGTCACAAGTGGGCACACGTGGTCTTGTTTGGCTTGTCATTGCAATTACTTAGGTTCACACTACGCTCGGAGTGGGTTTAGTATGTTCGTACATTACGTTTAGGTCAAAGTGAATGGGTATTGAACCAACGTCAAGGTTTTCGCGACGCTGAACCGCGTAATGGGTTTTTAAGTAATATAATTGTATGGATAGGTAACTTATTATGGCACACCAGACCGATTTTCTCGTGATTGGAAGTGGAGTGGCGGGATTGAGTTATGCGCTGCAAGCCGCGGAACACGGCACTGTCGCCATTGTGACGAAACGTTCGTGTGAAGAATCGAACACTCACTATGCGCAAGGCGGAATTGCCAGCGTATGGGATGACGGCGATTCATTCGAGTCACACATCAGAGACACATTGGTTGCCGGTGCCGGGTTGTGCCGGAGAGACGCCGTTGAGGTCACCGTGAGTGAGGGGCCCGCAGCGATCAAGCGGTTGATTGATTGGGGCGTACGTTTTTCCCATGACACGCAGAAGCAGCCACCTCAATACGACCTTGGTCGGGAAGGCGGGCATTCTCACCGTCGTATTTTGCATGCGAAAGACATGACCGGTGCCGAAATTGAACACGCTTTGATCTCCGCGGTGTCGTCACACCCCAATATCAAAGTTGTGGAACACCATGTCGCAGTTGACCTCGTTACTCGACACCGGCTGCGGCGTTCGGAGTTCGGCAAGGGGGATCGTTGCCTCGGCGCGTACGTGCTCAATACACAAACCGGCCAAATCGAAACCTGGATGGCTCGTGTGACGCTACTAGCCACGGGCGGATCCGGAAAAGTCTATCTGTATACATCCAATCCTGATGTTGCCACCGGCGATGGTGTCGCTATGGCATTTCGCGCCGGAGCGGCGGTTGCAAATATGGAGTTTATTCAGTTCCATCCGACGTGTTTGTATCACGCAAATGCGAAATCGTTTTTAATTTCTGAAGCACTGCGGGGAGAGGGTGGGATACTGCGACGTCGAGATGGCACTCCATTTATGCAAGGCGTGCACCCAATGGCGGATTTGGCTCCTCGGGATATTGTAGCGCGAGCAATCGACCGAGAATTAAAGCAAACGGGTGATGACTGTGTATTTCTGGATATGACTCATAAAGATGGAGATTTTATTTTAGAGAGATTTCCGACCATTTTTCAGCGATGTATGTCGTTTGGAATCGATATCCGAACAATGCCAATTCCTATAGTTCCGGCCGCTCACTACCAATGTGGCGGAGTGTTGACCAACTTGTATGGTGAGACTGGAATCCCAGGATTGTTCGTTTGTGGGGAAGTCGCTTGTACGGGGTTGCATGGGGCCAATCGTTTGGCCAGTAACTCGCTATTGGAGGCCGTAGTATTTTCCCAGCGTGCATTATCGGCGGGCTTGAACCTGCTCGGCCAGCCACTTGACACGGAGGATCCGGACGTGCCCCCGTGGGTGACCGGGTTTGCTTCGAATCCCGACGAGGCGGTTGTGATCAGTCAGTCGTGGGATGAAATCCGCCGTTTTATGTGGAACTATGTGGGTATCGTACGAAGCAACGGCAGATTGATGCGTGCACAGCGTCGAATTGCACTCGTACAGACCGAAATTCGCGAGGATTATTGGAAATATTACTTAACTCGCGATCTCGTTGAATTGCGGAATTTGGCGACGGTCGCCTCGCTAATCATCGAGAGCGCATTGTCGCGTCAGGAGTCCCGTGGTCTTCACTACAACGCGGATTATCCAGAGACGGATGACGTGAATTGGTGTCGCGAAACCGTGTTACGTCGCGGGGTTCGTAGTTAACCGAGATTTCTCACGAGCTTGTCGGGAGAGCGCCGAAAGGCCAGCAGATTCGGGAATGGTGGGCGTTTTTTTGCCCAGAGACATCGTGGCGCCAGGTTGAGGACAAAAAAGTCTACCATCCTCGAAGATGCTTGCGGATTGGCGCTCGTAGCCTCAAGTTTGTGAGAAATTCGGGCTAGGTGGCTGGTGTCTTTTAGGGGAATTTTTGGCCAGCCGAATTTGAGCCGGTTCGTCCGGAAAAATCCTGAGTTATATCGGGAGTATGGCGCAGGGATTTTTATGGGCGAGGCGACCAGAGCGTGAAAATCATCACCGAACACCACACGCCCAGGGTCGATCTGCTCGCGGATTGTGGTTGTGCTCCGGCATCTGTGCTCGATGGGCAACAACCCGGTCTGCACTCGGCTTTGGCTGCGCTCGCGGTATTCGTTGGTGTAACGGTTTTCTCACTGCGGACCGTTGGAAAAATGCGGGCTAACGCATCATCGAGGCGCAGACTCGGTACAGTACGTTGGTATTTGGCCAACCAATCCGGTTTCGGTTACGGCAATGTCGCTACCCGGTTCGTTTTTTAGAGCGACACGTCATATGTCGTTTGTTCCCACAGCAAGTTCGTGTACCATTGGACATCGTGAGGGGCCAATTAGCTTCGTACGTTACCCGGTCAAGGCTGCAATTGCGGGCCAATTTTCGGCGGTCGCCGAGCCGTAAGATTTTGTTATTTAAGGACTTTGACAAAATCATGTCGCTGTTGATGCACAATTGGGAATCAGGACGGGTGATGTAAGGTTGTTTCAAATGGCTCCGGCGTTTCTTTCATGGAACGTAAGCACGGTCGGGCGAGTCAAAGTCATAAGCAATGGCGGGACCCCGCGGATTTCATTCAGGGTAAGGAGGAACGTAAGATGATCGACCTGGTCCTCAAGGACGTAGAACTTGGGCGTTATGCTCGCGAGCGAATTGATCATAAACTCACAAAAGCCGTAGAGAGGTATCCAAGAGAACTTCAGGTGCGGGTGTCGTTAGAGGAGAATCGGGGTGTTTTTAACGCCCGTGTAATGACCTCTGTTAATGGCCGTGAGTTGTTTGGTCATCACGAATCTCGCAGCAAGTTGGAAGCACTGGATCACGCAATCTTTAAGTTTGATCGACAGCTTCTTAAATTATCAGATCGACATGTGAAAAAGCCCAAAGCACGCAGAATGGATCGGGGGATTGTACCCACGTCTGAACCCATGATGGATGACGGAGAGGCTGATGCTGCCGGCACTTATGGTGGGTTCGTGTAGGTTTGGCGAAGTCGAATCCTACTAGGGGTTCTTTAAGGGAATTTCTATTGGCGGCCATGCTTTTCACAAGCGTGGCCGTTTTTTTTGGGGAGAGGCGAAAGTATTTCCCACCCACTTCACATCACACGTATACACTCAGCATCGTTTGTATTCTCTACAGGTAAAATGCCTATGCATCCCGACGATTTTTTGTGGGAGCCATCTAAAAATCTGCTTCCAGACCGCGGCATTCGGCTGCGGTGGCTCGGAACCGCCGGATTTAGCCTGGAACACAGTGGGTGGACTCTCCTGTTGGACCCCTATATTACTCGGGTTGGTCTTGGACGATTTCTGTTTTCGGCGCTTGCCCCCGACGTGGAACTCATTGCAGCCGAAATACCCGTCGCTCATGGGATTGTCGTTGGACACAGTCATTTTGATCATGTGATGGATGTACCGCAGATCGCTCGACTTACCGGGGCTCCCGTCTGGGGGTCGCAGTCTACTGCAAACCTGCTACGGGCATGCGGGATTCCGGAAATGCAGATTCATAGTTGTCGGGGAGAAACCGAGTTTTCGGTTGGACCGTTTGAAGTTAAGCTGGTCCCAAGTGAACATAGCAGATTTGCGTTGGGGCACAGGGTACCTTATGCCGGTGATATTCCGTGTTCGTGCGACGTACCCATGAGAGGAAGTTCGTATCGGTGTGGAGATGTATTTGGGATCAGAGTCAAGGTTGCTAATGTTACCATTTATCACCTTGGAAGTGCTAATTTGATTGATGATGCGATTTCCGAACGCAACATCGATTATTTCCTCATGGGAATTTCCGGGCGTTACGCGACGGAACGTTATATTAGTCGCGTGATGAAACGATTGACGCCTCACGTTGTGATTCCGATGCATTATGACAATTTCTTTCGTCGGTTGGATGCTCCGCTCAAGTTATTGCCGAGAACCGATTTTGGTCGATATGTTGAGGATATGTGCGCATTTGACCAAAACGTGCATATCCGCACTCTAAACCTTGGGCAAACCGTTCAACTAGCCTGAAATAATTACTTGTGGGTTTGCATCAGCAGGTCCAAGACCGTTACTGCCAGAGCGGTTGCGTCCTTGTCGGTTGCTGTGATCTGCGGTGCATAGATCAGCACAGGATCATTAGCAGGGATGTCTTGTTTTAGTTTAAAATGAGCCTTTAGCATTACAGGATCGCCGGAAACAATTCCATTACTGAGGGTTGCACCAGTAAGTGCCGTGTCTGGTGCGCTGATGTGGACGATTATCAACTGTCCGTAGCCGATACCGCTCGCCGGATTCCAGTCGGTCAATTTCACCGGATTGAGTTTCATAATATGCCCAGACTGTAGATTCGAAAATGGTTCTGGGATGGTGTAAGGACCAACACAAACCCCTGCTGCCGGGCAGAACAGGCCGTCGGAGAAAAAGTCCAGCGACACCTTTTTCGAATCGTACTCAAACGCGATCTGTATTCCGACGGCATTGGGGGCTACACCCGGCTGGTTGTTGACGACATTCAGGTCGCACTCAACAATAGCGTCTTTTTTGCCTTGCAGAATACAAACTACCTGCGCTGTTGGATCTTTGCACGGCGGGAAGAGATTGCCGCTGCAAAATCCGCCAATACATGTGTCCGGTACGGTGCAGGCCTCTTCGTCATCGCAGGCAAAACCGTCCGGCACGGCAACATAACAACTCCCGTTAGTAGGATTACACTCGTCCAAGGTGCAAGGGTCTCCGTCGGAACCACAATTTTTGGGTACGCCCTTACAAATAGACGCAGCGCAAGTGTCGTTCAGCGTGCAAGGGTTGTTGTCATTGCACGGATCGGCGTTTGGTGCGTGCGTACATCCAACCAGGGGGTTGCACGAATCAATAGTACAGGGGTTATTGTCATTACAGTTCAATGGGGTGCCTGATGTGCAGCCGGCGGCTTGGCTACACGTTTCCTCGCCGTTGCAGATATTGTTGTCGCTGCATTGGACCAGCGTGTATTGGCAACCCACTTGGAACGAACAGGTATCCGTCGTGCAGGCGTTTCCGTCGTTGCAGTCGATGACCGTTGCTGTGCAACCTTTACCCGTGTCGCAGGCGTCTTCGGTGCATGCGTTGCCATCGTTGCATTGAATTGGTGCGGTTTTACAGCCGGATTTTGGATCGCAGGAGTCCACTGTGCACGCATTTCCGTCGTTACAATTCAAACTGGCGCCGGGTACACACCCGGTGTCCGGGCTGCACGTTTCCGTGCCCGTACAGATATTTGAATCGTCGCAGTTCAACGGTGTGTTCCCGCACCCCGATCCCGGAGTACACTTGTCCACTGTGCAAGCATTTCCGTCGTCGCAACTGATAACCGTGTTGACGCACCCCTTGATTGGGTCGCAGGAGTCGGCTGTGCACGGGTTGCCGTCATTACATTCGATATTGATGCCTGGAATACACCCTGCCGCCTTGTCACAGGTTTCCGTGCCGTTACATACGTTTTTGTCGTCACAATTCAGCGGTACGCTAATACAACCGCCTGTATCGTCACAGGTGTCCTGCGTGCAAGCGTTGCCGTCGTCGCAGTTCTTCGACTGATTGACGCACCCTTTTTGGGGATCACAGAAATCGGTTGTGCAGGTTAGGTCGTCGTTGCAATTTGGCGGAACTCCTGGGGAGCAGCCGGTCAACGAATTGCACACTTCGGTTCCATTACACGCGTCACCGTCGCTGCAGGAAATCGAGACTGACTTGCAACCAGTGAGTGGATTGCATGTGTCGGTCGTGCATAAGTCTCCGTCATCGCAAGAGATTGGCAAATTTGTACAACCCTGTCCGGGGTTGCATGAGTCGGTCGTGCACCCGTCGTTATCATTACAATTTATCGATGTAAACTTACACCCCAACGCAGGATCGCAGACGTCTGTTGTGCACGGGTTGTTGTCATCGCATACCTGCGATACGTGTGTGCAGCCGGTTTTTGAAGAACATTCATCCAGAGTGCATGGATTGTCATCGTTGCAGTCCAGCGCCGCATTTTGGCACCCTGAAAACGCAATGCACAGGTCATTTGTACACACATCGCTGTCGTTGCACACCAATGCGCTACCTGGTTTACACCCCAGGGTCTTGTCACACGTTTCGACACCGTTACATGGATCTCCATCGTTGCATACCAGCGTAGTGAAAACACACCCTAGAGCCGCTTCGCACGAGTCCGTTGTGCACGCGTTGTTGTCGTTACAATTGAGAGGTGTGTTCGTGCATCCGGATAACGGGTTACAGAGGTCCTGTGTGCATGCATTGCCATCGTTACAGTCAATTGCGTTGTTGGAACAGCCAATTTTAGGGTTACACACGTCATCTGTACACGGATTACCGTCATCACAACTGAAACTTTCGTCAACTTGTCCATCGCAATTGTTGTCTTGTCCGTCACAAACTTCCGGAGAAGCTGCCGGAGCGGTGCATCCTTTCACACCGTTTGCGCACGTAACAACGCCGGAGCAGGCTCCGTGTTCGTTTTCCTGAGTGCAGGATACCTCTTCGACATTGTCGGTGATGCCGTCGCAGTTGTCGTCTAGGTTGTTGCACACCTCTGCAGCGGCGCCAGGACCACATTCAGAAAGCCCCGAATCGGTGCAAAATCGTTTGCCGGAACATGTGCCGAATTCGTTGGTTGCTTTACATGTTGTAACAGCGGATTCGTCAATCGCTTTCTGGTTACATGGGCAGATCCCGTCGTCCGGTGTGCATTGGGTGGCGGTTTTTCCATTTGGTAACGTTATTTCTGAACACGAAGTACCTTTGGGACAGTCGGTAGCCTCACTACATGGCGATCCGCAAAAACTTCCCTCGTCGCCATAACTAAGGCAGTAGGAGTTCTGAACTCCCAATGATGCACAATCTCCGTCAGAGTCGCATGGTCGGCACAAATTAGCGATTTGCGAGACACATACATAAGTAACGTCCGGCGGGGTGTTGGAAATTGGAGCACATGTCCACCCGTTTGGGCACTCATCCAAACAAGTTTTGGTGCAAACTTTGCCAACGGGAGACGGAACGCACCATCCACTTGGACATTCGGCGTTGGTTTGGCAAGGCGTACCAAAAAATATGTCCTGCTCGGTGTCCGTTTCAACGTCGTTAAATGGATTGGTGAAATCCGTTTCTGTACCACCGGTATCTGGCGAAGGGTTGGTATCGATTGTCCCAACATCGTCTTGAACGTCTTTGGCAGGAGTACCCGTGTCTTGGACGGAACCACCGGAATCTTCATCACTGGTGCAACCGGCAGATATCACGAACAGCGCACTGAGGATGCTGAGCCAAGAAATAGAGCTTTTTTGTTGAGCTATCAGGCGTTTAGCGCCCATCGTTTCACCTCTAGTTTTTTCATGCCGTTTTGTCTTAACTAGACATATTGCACTTTTAAGTAACTGTGTGTCAGGTGTCATAAGGTTGCGAGTCCACTTGGCAACCCGGTCGTAGTCCTCTCCGTCCGCTAATCACACCGTACGCTGGCTTTAAGTAATTCCCGTTGGTCGCTGAGCCAAACATTCTCTTTGGCTTTCCGCCATGTTAGCCCTCATTTCTCACGACATCGAGGTTACCAGCATCGAATAGCGTGCATCTTGGTGTTCGGTAGACTTTTTTTCCTCAGCATGGCACGGGCACGCCAAAGCGTAAAAATGGCACACGATTCCCCAATCTGCTGGCATCCCTGAACTTTTTGCTCCGCCCCCCTAAGAAATCGGGAATATGGTCCCAAAAGCGCACGTGGGCAGGGTTGCGTACCCGCGCCGCCACCGACGGCGTCGATCCGAAAGGTACACGACGAACACGCTCGGGTAAAGAATGGCGCACGATTGTGCTACGCGAACGGGATGTGCGGTACGACGCCGAATTCGTAACAGGCTAGAATCAGGTAACTTTTTTTTTTGAATACCAAGTTCTGTTCGGGATTATGGAATGCGAGTTCCGGTAATATCTCGGACAATGACCGTGGGTGGTCCTGTCTTTTGTTCGTCAAACAGGAGATCCTTGACTGTACCGGCAAATGTCGTTTGGCTTTGAAACAAGACGCTTAGTGTAAACTCGTGAACGATGGTTATACCTTCAAATTCTTCGGTGAACGTGCCACCAGCGTCTAATTTGTTGTCACCGGTTAAGGTCCCCACGGCCGAAAATGTGGCGTTCGTTCCACTAAACGCAATGGTCGCTTCGTTCGATGCCTTGATTTCTATGGTTGCGGAGTTCGCAAGAAAAGTTGCGGTTACAATGTTTTTGCCAATCGCGACCGTCTTGCTGTCCGGTACAACGACGATGTCATATGAACCTGACAACGGCGAAAACGGCATACCACATTTGCCGTTTACGCATATCTGGGGTGATTCGCAGGTTTCGAGGACCGACCCGGGCTCGCCACAACTGTTTTGCCACACCACGTGGTTACCATCACATGTTTTGGATTGGTTAGGGATACACGGCACGCAGGTGCCGTCGTGGCACTCGGTTCCGGTGCTGCAGGTCTCTTTCGGGAGTCCCACAACCTGGCAACTGTCCATCCAGTAAACGGTTTTTCCTTGGCACATGGTTCCTGTGTTGGGTACACATAGCGGTTCACACAGGTTCGCTACACACTTCATGCCTTGATCACAAACCCCGCAGTTTCCTCCACAACCATCGTTTCCGCACAGTTTTCCGGTACAGTCCGGTTCGCACACGTCGATGTCGGTTGTGGTTGATTCTAGATCGTTATCGAATGGTTCGGGTACGAGTGAGTCAGGTGCTTGTTTGGAATCTGCAGCGTCATTGTCGAGCGCAACTGCTACGTCCTTCGTTGGGGTTGTGTCCGCCGTGTGTTCACTTTCAGTCCCACATGAGGCGAACACTACCAAGGTGAATAGTGTCGTTAAATTAGTGTGATTATGCTTTAAACTAGTTGATCTGTTCGGGCTTAGTCGAGAAAACACTTGTAGTCCCCGAATGAATTTTTCTTACACTTACACAGCCCATTTTGGCAGCCCGGCTGTGTTTTACAAATTTGGCCTGGACTTTCGTCCGTGCTGCCATCGCAGTCGTCATCAACACCGTTACACGTTTCCGGTAATGGTGTCACGGCACCGATACATTCGCCCTCGTCCACTTCACTGCACGATATGAGGCCCGCTATGCAAGGACCAATTCCTAGCCCGGTTTCCGCGGGGTAACAAACATCCGACAAGGGGGTACCAAGAGCGTCCATGTCGGTTGTGCCGTTACAATCGTCGTCGAATCCGTTGCAGGTCTCGATAATAGGTAACACTTGGTCCGCGCAAGTGTCCCAGGTTCCGTTTACGCACGTCTGGGTGCCGGCCTTACAAACACCGATTCCGATCAAGTTAATATCACCGTCGTAACAGCTCTGGATGAGAGCTGTTCCGTCGGAAGCTTCGTCAATGAGGCCATCGCAGTCATCGTCGACATTGTTGCAGATCTCCGGAAGGACGGGCGGTGCCGTGCAGTTT
Organism: Myxococcales bacterium; assembly: GCA_013360285.1. GTDB lineage: Bacteria > Myxococcota_A > UBA9042 > JABWCM01 > JABWCM01 > JABWCM01. The sequence goes on along the minus strand of JABWCM010000018.1, from coordinate 6,725 downwards.
TGCCAGATGCCTAGGAGGCACAATTCGGTGCCCACTCCGCAGGCTGTACCACATGGCTGTGACAGCGGAAGGCTCAACAGATCGTTGTCGACTAGCCCGTCGCAGTCATCGTCGACATTGTTACACACCTCTGGAAGTATTTCGGGTGCATCACAGTCTCCCCATACCCCAAGAACACAGAATTCTTGCCCGATTCCGCAGGCAGTTGCGCACATTTGTGTTACGTCGTTGTCGATTACGCCGTCGCAGTCGTTATCTAAATTGTCGCATATTTCTGCTTCTGGAACCAGTGGAATGGCGCTACAAATCAATGGCCCAAAGGGATCGATGGAATTGCACACAAACGTGCCGTCGACGGCACATTCACCGGTGCCATCGGAACACTGCTCGCCGATCTGATTTCCGTTGGAATCCGGCTTCCATTCTTCATCAACAACACTATCGCAGTCATCGTCGCTGCCGTTACAGATTTCCTGCATCGGCATAACGCTGCAGGTGCCCCAATTCCCACTCTCACAAATGGATTGGCCACCGCCGGCGCATTCAACATTGCATGCGATGGGAGCCATGTTTTCATCTGTTTCACCGTTGCAGTTGTTGTCCACGCCGTCGCACTTTTCCCCGGCGGCTTGGTCCAACACCGAGTCGACCGCCGCTACGGCCTCGGGCCATGTCAGTGCTTCGTGGTAATATAACGTCGAGCCGTTATCAGGAACCGGTCGACCTCCCGCGATTGCAATCTGATTTAGAAGATTTTTATTAACCTGACTGCCAATACCTATCACAATCGTTTCGATACCATTGCTTTTTAGCGCAGCCGCGGCGGCCACCGGATCGCCTCCGCAATCCTCCGTACCATCGGTGATCAGTACGACCGCCCCAGCGCCATTCAGCGCCGAGGCCTGGAGTAATGCTCCCGCATTATTCAGCGCGGCCGCAACCGGTGTTGAAGCTCCGGTTGGACTCATTGATGCCAAATATTGTTGAACCTCAACAGCGGTGCCGTGCAATCCGACGCCCAATTGCGTATCCACGTCGCAATCGATCCCGTCCCCAGCGGTTTTGGGAAAGGTCAGAATACCCATGTTAAGTAACTGCTCGTGCTCGGATACGGCGGATGTTACAGCCGTTGTGACGCCATCCCATTTTGATATGGGATCGCCCGATTCAATATCAGCCATCGATGCACTTCGGTCCACGAGCACAACCACACTGGTCGCCGTGGGGATACAGCTTGCTGCGCACAATTCGGTGTACTTACAGAGGTTTACACCGCTTGCCGAGTCGCACAGGTCGGCTGTGCAGTTTTCACCATCGTCACAGTCGGCGTTGGTAGTACAGCATGCCGTTGTGATTTCGATGTTGTCCAAATATACTCCTTCGTAGTCGTTCCACGAGTTGTCCCCGCTATCAAATTCGAAAACCACCTGGATCGTTTGTCCCGCAAATGGGCTTAAGTCGAGATTTATCATTTGCCACGCGCCGTTGGTACTTCCTCCCAACGTGGTGGCCGACTCCCACAACGATGTTGTTGTTGCCGCGCCGGCCGGGTCTGCCACAATTCGCACCCACAGCACGTCGTACAGTGGCGCCGCGGTGAATTTCTCGGTGTCCAAGTACAAATAGAAACGAAGCATGTGCAACGCATCATCGGCCAAAGTCATAGGAGGCAACTTCAGTGCACCCTGTTCATGGAATCCGGTGTCGTAGTTTCCGGTCGCGTCTGAACCAAACCACACGCTCATAGGAGGTGAAACAAAACGATTACTGGCCGCCGTCCAATCAAGTGATCCAGTTAATTTAACGCTAGTTAAGTTTCCAATGTCACTTGTAATGTTGTTGTAATATAGCGTGTTGCTCCACAGTGTCTGGCTTTCTTTAGGGGTACACACACTACACCCATTGCTCGGATCTGTATCTCCAGCCGAATAGCAGGCTCCGTCGATCAAACAGTAGTTGGCGGCAATATCATGTATCTCCAAACCTCCAATGCAGATGTCGTCAGTACACGGAATACCATCGTCCGGAATATTGCCATCATTGGGCAGATTTTGGCCGAATCCGCCAGAGCAGACGAGAGCGGTACAGGGATTAGAGTCATTTAGGCCCGGATCAGGCGCGTTGGTATCAACCGGGACGAAGCTGCAACCGCCCGACAGCGGCGACAAGGCAGTGCAGATATCGTCGGTGCAGGATTCTTCGTCGTCGCACAGGTTGTCGTCGGGATTGTTTAGTGCGACGCCTCCAATGCAGATGTCGACCGTACAGTCTATGTTGTCTGAATAGCCTTCATCGGTGCTGCCATCGCAGTCGTCATCTTCAAGATCACAGTCGGTATCGTCTCCGGTAGGGGCGCCGGGTACACAAGGTTGTTCGACACCTCCGACACAGCTCGACCAGGACAGACAAGCACCTTCTCCACATGAAACCGGCACATAATCTTCGTCCGTTACACCATCACAGTCGTCGTCTATGCCGTTGCACACTTCAGAAATATTGGCGACCGACTCCTCACCGCATTCAATGGAATTACCGTCGCCCCCACAAATCTGTTTACCATTGGGACACAAATCTGCATCCGGTCCATCACAATCCGTTCCGATAACGGGGTTTGGGCTCCATGCGGACGGTGCGACCGAATTACATTGCTCACATAAGGAGTCGGGATTCGTATCCCCGTGTTCGTAACATTCGTCGTCAATGAGGCAATATCCAGTGGTTAACGTTGTGGTACAGACGTGTGAGGAAACACCAGTGGAAATGCAAGTGTTCTCGGTGCAGAACTTGCCATCGTCGCAATTGAGTGGGGTGCCCGCTGAGCAAAATCCGTCGCTACAACTGTCTTGAGTACATCCGTCGTTGTCGGCATTGCACGCGCTACCGTTCGGAATAGATGACCAGGATGTGGCGTCGTCTGATGCGCATTGTTGACATGAGTTGGTGTCGTTTGAATCACCGGTAAGATAGCACGATCCGTCGATAAGACACGTGCCGACTTTGATTTGCATTTCACAGACATAATTGTTTGAACCCATGGAGATGCAATTGTTTTCGGTACAAGGCAGTCCGTCTTCGCATTCCGGTGGTGCTCCTATCGTGCAGGTCCCGGATTGGCATGTGTCGAGTGTACAGCCATCGTTATCTCCGTCGCATGGTGTATTGTTCGCGACGCTGGACCACATGGTTGGATTGCTCGGATCGCATACCTGGCAGCTATTCCCCGGCTTGGTGGTGGTTTCGGCGTAGCAGGTTCCGTCTATGACACATGCGGATGGAGTTGGCACGTGGTTGCATACGTACGTGTCACTCCCTGTGGAGACGCAATTGTCGATTGTACAAGCCAACGAATCATTACAACTGGGGATTGGTCCCACAGTACATACCCCGGCCTGACATGTATCCAGGGTGCAGCCATTGTTGTCGTTGTTACACGTGATGCCGTCCGATTTGTTGCTCCAATTTTCCGTGTTCGTTACAGAGTCACAAACCTGACATGGGTTGGCCGGGTTTAATGTACCGTGCGCAATGCAGACTCCGTCGATCAAACAAGACCCAGGGGTGACTGTGGACGAACACGTTCCGTCGCCGTTGCACTGATCGACCGTGCAACTCTTTCCGTCGTCACAGTTGTACGGAACACCGTTACACGTCGAACTTGCACCGCCGGAGCATGAGTCGTCTTTTGTGCAGAAATCGCCATCGTCACATCCTGTACCAGCAGATTTTCCAGAAACAGAGCAAATTGGGTTCAAAAGATCAGATGAACATTTTACTACACCCGTTTGTGTACACGAGCCGATTCCCATTGTGCATGATGTTCCCACTAAGTAACCGTCGTCGGTGACACCATTGCAGTCGTCGTCAATCTCGTTACAAAATTCAAAATTCTGTGAATCGGGAACGCCGGCGTTTGACAAAACCACGATTTGGTCGGGTGTAAGTGCGTTCGGATACACTGTAATCTCATCAAGAGTACCGTTAAAGTAACCACCTGAGTTGTTTCGACCGATATGAAGGGGGTGACTTGTTGTTTGAATTGAGCCGCCAATATTGGCACTGGTGTTTTTGAGGACGCCGTTTACGTACGCCTTAAGCTGTCCGGTTGGTCCATAGGTACAAGCCACGTGAGACCAAGTGTTGGAAGGAACCGGTCCACCGTCAAACCAGAACCAAGTGCCGGGAGCCGTGGTTTCCACAGCGCATTCGAGATTTCCGTTTTTGATTCTCATTCCGTAGGAATTTTCTTTGTTTATTACCACATTGTCGCCAACAGCTACGTTCCAATTTACCCACGCGGTCAGCGTGATGCCAATCGCCGTAATTTGTGTCGATGGTGTATTGCCAACGGTGATCCATTCAGAACCACTAAACAAAAGACCCGATCCGGTGTGGCCCGCGGTCCAGACCGCACCGTTGATCGATGCGTGATTTTCGTACGAACTCGAGTCTCTGGCCAATGATCCTAAATTATCGTTCAGTTGTAGGTTTAGGACCTGTTCGTTGTTGCAGACCGTTGTTGTACCGTCGGCGGAGCATGCCAGCCACCCGTCGTCACACGCGTCCGGGTCGGAACCGTCGCACAGGTCTCCCAAATCGGTGAACGGGTCGTCGACGCCGTTTTTGCAATCGTTGTCCAAAGAATCGCAGAGTTCGAGGTTCATATGCAGCGCTCCCGCGCCGTTGTTCATTACCTCCACCACCTTCGATGCACTCAGGGCGTACGGAAACCACATCGCGGAGTCCATCCGACCAAAAAATGCCTGTGCGGGGTCAAATCCGCCGTTGTGGCTGTCCTGCTCCTGACCGAGCCAGATGTCACTGACCCACTGAACAAATGGGATATTTACATTCGCTGCTTTTATGAATGCGCCGTTTTTGTAAACTGTTAATTTAGTACCGTCGTAGGTTACTGCAATATGGGTCCATGTGTTCGCTGTAAGAATCGCGCCCGGACCGTATGAATTGCCCCCGAAATAAAGCTCACCAGATGTTCCGACACCGAACCCGTTGTCCGATGAGGTCGTTGTACGACTTACGATGTAGCGCCCGTCCACGGCCATGGGTGCGACCCAAACAGCAAACGTGAAATGGGTACCTTGGATGCCTGTACCGGAAATACGTACGGCCGACACGGTGTCATTTCCCGGTAAACTAACAGCGTGGGCGCTGTTTTTGCCAACGGTCCAACCCGCGTTACCCAAGAGGTTGCCGGTGTTGTTGTTACCGGATAAGTCGAGCGTGGACGTGCCCTGGCCCTCTTCAAACAACAGTACCGTTTGTGCGCCGTCCGAGCACGACGTCGTGACCCCGTCCGGATTACATATTAACACTCCGTCGTTACACGCATCGGTGTCGACGCCGTCGCACGATGTTCCCAGGACGGTTGAAGGGCTCCACGATGTTTGCGACGTTCCCGGGAGGCATTGCTGACACGCGCTTAGTGGATTGATCTGGTTACTCGCGTAACAAGTGCCGGAAATGAGGCAATTACCTGCCGTCACCGGATTTGTACACATGTAAAATAACGAGCTTAGTGAGTTACATAAATCCTGCGTGCAAGTTAGGCCGTCACTACAATCCGCTTGAATTCCAGCAACACAATTTCCGGCCTGGCACGCATCCGCGGTACAACCGTTGTTGTCGCTGTTGCACATCGTTCCATTGGATTTGCTGGACCACGAGGTCGGTGACACGGCGTGCAAACACACCTGACATGAATTGGCAGGATTGGACGTGTTGTCGTTATAGCAGGTACCTCCAATGAGACATGTGCTCGTCATGACAGAGTTTGTACAGGTGAAACTGTTGGTACCGGTCGATTGACACATATCGAGAGTACACGTTTTGCCGTCACTACACGGCGCTACCGGGCCTGGTGTGCACGTGCCTGATACGCAGGTGTCTGCAACCGTGCAACCGTTGGCGTCGGCGTCGCATCCGGACCCGTCCGCTTTATTCGTCCACGATGTGGGGGTCGTAGCCGCGACGCAGATTTGGCACGGGTTCGCCGGGTTGACAGCCCCATTGGGGATACAGGCTCCGTCGATGTCGCAAAACCCCGGCAATATTGTAAAAGAACACGTCCCGTCGCCATTACAGATGTCCGCGGTGCACGGCAGAGTGTCGTCACAAGTATAGGGTGTGCCACTACAGCTCGACGTGTCTCCGCCGCTACAGGTGTCGCCAGATGTGCAGGTACTGCCGTCTTCGCAAGGTGTGCCGGCTTCTTTGCCCGTCACGGAACAAACGCTGGTTAACCCGTTGGGAGCGCACGTAACGATTCCTGTGTTTGCGCAGGGTACAACCCCTCTTACGCAACCTCCGCCGACGTTAAACCCGTTGTCCGTGAGGCCATCGCAATCGTTGTCGAGGCCGTCGCATATTTCCAGGTTCGTTTCCGAAGCAGGCACTCCTGTTGTAACCAGGTTGGTGACTTCGGCGGCGCTGAGACTTCGTCCAAAAAAGGCGACGTCATCCATATTTCCTTGCAGTCCATAACCTTTTCCAACTCCAAGCTGCCCCGTCGTGGAAAACGGAGGTCCAGACCACTGAATGCCGATTTTGGACGCCACTTCGGTTCCATTTAGAAACATGTGGGTCGAATCTGAGCTGTAATTCCAACTAACCGCAATATGTGTCCAGGAACCGTCGGTAAGATAGGTGGACGAGTCAAACTTCAGGTCGTTATTACAACATCCACTGTCGCTGCCGAACCTGAAGTAAAG
>JABWCM010000240.1 GCA_013360285.1 Myxococcales bacterium | reverse complement strand
GCCTGCCGACCGAGGCCCACCGGAGGCGTACCCAATGGTACGCTGAGGATGGGCCGACCAAGGCAGGACCGACGCAGTAGGCCAATGGCTCGCGTAGCTAATTTTTTTCCCAAACACCCTCTTATAGCAGCGGAAAATAATGGCGGGGTTTGTGGCGTTCGATCACCTGTTCCACGGCAGCGGCTAATCTCAACAATAACCCTTCTTCGTAAGCTCGTCCCATCAGTTGTAAACCGGCAGGCAACCCCCCGCCATCATACCCCGCCGGCACGGAAATCGCCGGAAAACCAAACAGATTCGCCGCAGCCGCGTAGCGCATCACCCTATCGGTCAACTCCAGATTGGACTCACCGGTCGCCAACGCATCGGTGGCAATGGGAGAGGCGGTTTGCCCGGTGCTCGGTGTGGCAATGACATCCACGGAATCAAAAACCCGCTGCCATGACTTAAGTAAGCGATGGCGCACCCGTTGGGCATGCACGTAATCGCTTGCGGTCAATCGTTTCCCCAACACCAGATTGAGCCGTAAGTCCAGTCCATACAACGCTTTTTGCGCATCCGTGTCCTGCATGCGCGCGGCGACGACCTCCGACGCAAACGTCACCAGGTGGGCCGATCGAACCGCTACCAATTCCGGCAATTCAATATCGATGACCACCGCACCTTTGGACTGCAACGCTTCGACCCCGGCCCAGGCCGCTTTGACCACCGCAGACGAAGCATCTTCAAACCAAGGTCGGTATACACCAACCCGGATACCCCGCAAATCTTGTGTATTTGGGTTGTCAAAGGTCACCGGAGGCCTGTCCCACGTGTTGGGATCATCGTCGTCATGACCTGCCATCAGCGCAAAGGCAACTGCAACATCGGCAACAGTTGCTCCCATGGGACCAATGTGGGCAAGGCTCCAGCAAATAGGTAACGCACCAGTTTCGGTCACCCGCCCAAATGTCGGCTTCAAGCCCACAATCCCACACAATGCCGCAGGGATCCGAATCGACCCACCCCCGTCGGCTCCCACGGCAACCGGACACAATCCTGAAGCTACTGCCACTGCTGAACCACTGGATGAGCCACCACTACAACGCGAAGGGTCATAAGGATTCCTCGCCGGGCCATGATGTGGGTTGATCCCGGTCACGCCGACTCCCAACTCGTGCATGTTGGTTTTGCCGACCAATACCGCACCAGCCGCCCGCAAACGGGCCACCACGCCGGAGTCCGCCTCGGCAGGCGTGGCCCCCAAAAACCTGGTACCGCCGGTTGTTCCGTATCCCTGCATGTCCACTTCGTCTTTGATAGCCACCGGCACACCATCAAGCGGAGACAACGGTTTTCCGGCACTATATCGGGCTTCCGAAGCCCGCGCCATTTCAAAAATGGTCTCCGCTTGAACCGCAATAAACGCTCGCAGAACTGCATCGGGTTGGTCGCTGGCCGTCCGTTGTTCCAAAAACCGCCGGGCAACATCTACTGGACTGAGTTTTTTGCTCACATAAGCGTCGACGAGGTCGGCGGCCGTCACAAATCCGAAACCCCGTCGCCCCCCCCGTCCGAATGCTTCGGCAGCTTGATTGGCAAGCATGGCAGGGGAAGAATCGCCGGTCGACGTCACCGCACGGTTCAACGGATGAGGAATCAGCTCGGGCGACTCTGTGCCGGGCACAGAACGTAAGTCCACAATCCCGATATCGGTCAACATCTTCTGGGCAACCATCGGCCCCGTCGCCGGGCTTTCTGCCGCCGCCAACAACATTCTCAACAATGTTCCCGCTGTCCTCGGCGCCTTCAACGGGGGAAAATCGTATGCCATAAATCTCTCCTTAAGACGCGCTTAATTGCCGGTCAACACCATGGATTGTAAGGCCTGGCGAAGTTTGTCGACCCCACTTCCTTTTTGTATCACCGCCACCTGTGGCAACGCATCGACTTGTTGTTGACACTCCGGAGTGATGGCTCCGGTGCAGACCAAAGCCGGTAAAGACGGTCGATGGGCACGCATCCCAACTATCGCCTGTGTCCCTTGCATATCCGGTAAATCCCAATCCACCAACGCCCCCGCGATTTGGGCATCCGGATCCGCAGCGAGTTCAATCGCATCGTGTCCGGTAGCCACAACGACAACCCGAAACCCAAAAATCGGCAGCAGTTCCCGATACGCTACCCGCAACGTTGCTTCGTCTTCGACCACCAAAATAGTCGGCAATTCGCCAGACATACCTACTTGCTCCCGACCGCTTCCACGTCGAAACCCGCGGTCCGCTGTAACTTAACAACATCCAGCAACTCCGAAAGTCCGATCCAGCGACCCAGCGATAGGTTCCCCAAATCCAACCAGTCCATCAACGGCACCGTGCCGGCGGATAACGGCGGCCACGGCGGAGGCGGGGACAAAAAACGACCGGCATCGTCCATCATATGGGACCTGTCGGAACCAAACTTCCGTACGTAGTCCGAAGCGGCAACCAGCCGGAATTCCGGTGCAAAATCGGCACCGTCGAGCGGCGAGTCGCCATTTTGCACCGCGCCTGTGGTATGAACCGTACCCACGGCATCACCCGGCAAAGCAGGGCTCCAAAATGATCGTCGGAAATACAGCTCGTCAGGCACGGGAAACCCGAGCAACGTATCCAGATCCCAAACATAAGGAGACGACCACACAAAAACATGGTAATCCCAAACCACAGGCCGGGGAAACGTTGCGCGCTGTGACCACATCCGAACCCCACGCAGCCAGTTTGTCACGATCACGACCTGAGCGGACGCAGGATTTACACGTTCATCTTGGCACAAAAACCAAACGTTTTCTTCACAGTAACAAGGTTGATATCGAATTTCCGCCACTGCTGCGACTCCGCAAACCTGAAGCGTCATTCATAACGCGTCCCGAGTGTGGGAGCAACCACCAAAGCAGGCAAATGGATGGCCTAAAAACACCGCTTGACGACCGCTCGTTGCCACACAAACACCCATCGGACATCGATCAATAGCTTCTTGTTGCGACACAAACACCCGTCGGACACCAATCAATAGCTTCTTGTTGCCACACAAACACCCGTCGGACACCAATCAATAGCTTCTTGTTGCCACACAAACACCCATCGGACACCGCTTAAAAGCCACCCCCATGCCACACAAACACCACGCCCATACGACTTGAAAGCCACCCCCAGGTCACGCAAACACCATGCTGCGCCAAATCAAAGGCCACCCATAGGCCACTCCGACACCCCTGCCCGGCCTTTCGATCACCATGCCCAGGTGTTTTCATCACCTATCTTACGAAAATTCAACACCATGGGGTGGCCACTGAGCCACCTACCGTAGACCGCTTAGCCGTGTTTTGATGCCACAAAGACAGCCACGCACACCTGAACGTCACCAACCCTTGGTCACACGACATGCCCGCTGACCTCTTACAGACCTCTGAGACTGTGAAAAAGCTCCGAAAAACCCTGCGCCATATTCCCGATATGACTCGGGTTTTTCGAGTCCAATTCGGCGCAAAATTCGCAGCCCCAAAACGCGCCCATATTTTTTCCCAGCCTCTATGAAAGCAACAACTTTGTTGCGGTTTGCCAAGTTGCACGTATATTCGGCACTTTGGAACGTCTCGGTAGCTGTTGGAACCCGTTTGGACCACGCTACATGGCCCCCAGTCTCCATGAATGATTCAAGAGGAACCGAATGAGACCGATTGCTTTGGTTGCACCATTTTTTATGGACAACACCTTACGTTATGTTCAGGCACTTGCGGAGCTACCCAATGTCCGCGCCGCGATTATCAGCCAGGATCCCGCGGAAAAATTACCCAAGGCCCTTCGCCAACGTATCGCCGCCCACTATCGGGTTGACAATTGTCTAGACGGCCACTCCTTGGCTCGTGCCGCCAAAGCCATATCGGGATTTATCGGGCCGCTGGAAGGTTTATTGGGCGTTTTGGAACAATTGCAGCTCCCCGTTGCACAAGCGCGAGATCTCGCAGGAATTCCCGGCATGTCGTTGGCTGTCGCCCGCAACTTCCGCGACAAAACCCAAATGAAAAACGTCCTACGACAAGCCGGACTACCGTGCGCCCGCCACAGCCGCATCGAATCAACCGATGATCTCCATCGGTTTGTGGACGCGGTCGGCTACCCGATCATTGTCAAACCTATTGACGGATTGGGCTCCCGCGGCACATACCGAATACGGAACGCCGCAGAATTGACGGCCGCCGCTGCGGCGCTGGCCCCCAGCGTATCCAACCCAACCCAAGCAGAGGAATTTGTTATGGGCCGGGAAAATACCTTTGAAACGGTGACCATTCGTGGCCAACACGTGTGGCATTCCGGCACACGTTATTTGCCCGGACCGCTGGAAGTACTGGAAAATCCTTGGATTCAATATTGCGTGTTGCTGCCTCGGGAAACCGATGATCCGGAATTTAGTTCGTTTTTGCCGGTCAATACCGCCGCATTGTCGGCATTGGGTATGGTCACCGGCCTATCACACATGGAATGGTTTGTGCGCCCCGACAACACTCCGGTCATTTCGGAAGTAGGCGCCCGCCCGCCGGGGGTCAATATCATGGCACTCAACGCCATTTCTCACGAGATCGACATGGTACGCGCATGGGTTAAGTTAATGGTAAACGAAGAATTTGACCCACCGACACGCAAATATGCTTCCGGATGCGCGTTCTTCAGAGGCCAAGGGCATGGTTCCAAAGTGGTCGCTATCCATGGACTGGACCAAGCCCAGGCAGAAGTAGGCCATCTTGTGGTTGATCGAAGCCTACCCACACCTGGCCAACCCCGGCAGCCGGGTTATGAAGGCGAGGGATGGGCGATTGTTCGGCACGAAAGTACCGAAGTGGTCTATGATGCTCTTCGGAAACTTGTATCCTACGTGCGTATTGAGGTGGGTTAAATAACCGATCCACACCTGGCCTCCCCTGATCCCTGATCGCCAGCATGCTAATATAATGAAGCAGGGACACCATTTTTTAGGCACATTTGAGGTAAAACGTCTCCTGCAACGTTCTGCCCGATCCGAGGTGTACCATGCCTGGGATACAACCCTGCGGCGGGATGTGTGTCTGAAGATCCTGCACCGGCGGAGTTCGACCCATGCCGAACCCGACTCACTTTACGACGAAGCCCGTTACGTTAGCGACCTACGCAGCCCGTATACGGTGCGGGTGTATACGTCCGGCGCTTTGCCGCGCCGCAACGGGATTTACTTCGTAATGGAATGGGCCGAAGGGGGGTCGGTTCGGGACTGGCTTGCTCACCAGGGGCGATTGACCGTATCGCAATGGCTCCTGTTGGCCGCCCAGGTTGGGCATTCTTTGGCGGAAGCCCACGCCAAAGGTTTGGTCCACCGGGACATCAAACCGGCCAATTTATTGCTGTTTTTGGTAGCCGAGCAGGAACGAATCGTCAAAGTCGCCGATTTTGGTATCAGCACAACCGTGGTGAAACCCGGTTCGGCAACACGAGCCGCGGTCATGGGAACACCCGAATACCTCGCACCCGAGGTGTGGGAATCGGGCGTGATTGACCCACGTGCCGACATCTATGCGTTGGGTGTGACCGGTTATTATTGTTTGACTGGGCAACTGCCGTTTCGCGGAGATTCGTTCACCACGCTTCGGGATGCCCATCGTTTTGAACCGGTTCCCCCCTTTGCGCCGCAGTTGCAGATTCCGCCAGCCGTTTCGAAAACGATTCTGCGCTGTCTCGCCAAATCTCCCGATGATCGACCAGATAACATCGCAGTGCTGCTCTCGGAAATGGGAACACCCGCTCTTTTGGGCGGCACACCGTACCGAATTAAGTTAAATGAAGAAATAGGTCAGATAACAGTTATCTCCACCCCGACTGTGACCGAGCACACGTTGGACGACCTGATCGACACATCCGCAACACCAAACGACACAGCACCACCGCTTCGTGAGCTTCGTGTGGTAAGCGGTACGTGGGTACAAGGCGACGCAACGGAGCTGGCCGCGTGGGAAGAACGAGTCACCAACGCCGGTGGGCTTGTGGTGTTTCGCGGAGCCGACGAACGGTTGGCAGTGTTTGGTCACACCGGCCAGGGTGCGGAAGCACCGTTACGTGCTGCGAGACTTGCAGCGCTGGGTGCACGATTTGGAAAGGCTGCAGCACACACCATCAAGGTTTCGGCACACGAACTGGTCGCTCACGATAGAATCCGGTCATTACTGGAACCCACGTTACGTAAGTTAGTAACCAGGGCGCAACCGGGAGAACCGGTTGTAAGCCGCAAAACCTTTGAACGAATCGATCGTTCCGTGGGGCCGGTAACGGAGTTGCTTTCCCAAACCACAACGACAAGGACCCCACCAACGGAATCCATCGACGAGGGCTGGGTGGCGGTCCCGGAACAAAAACCGTGGTCAATACCAACCGTTGAGACGGGGTCGGTCGATCTGGTCGGACGGGCTGCGGAGCTGCAGGAAATCCTCCACCGGATCGGTCAGGGAACACGGCGGAAACAACCGGGAGTCGTATGGGTTATTGGCGAAGCCGGAATCGGGAAAACACGGCTGTGTCATGATGTGCGGGCCGCGACTGCCGTTCAGCTCCGGGGGATACAATGGATCACCACGGCGGCGTTTCCTGAGGATTCCGCGCTGCCGTTTGCTGTACTCCGCCGTTTTTTGTGGACATTGTTGGACCTTCCTGAAGAAACCTTCGGCAAACCGCTGCAAGAACGGTTGGAAGCCAGGCTGAGTGCGGCGAACGTAGTGGGTTATCGTGCGGTTTCACGGGATTTGTGCCAGCTTCTGGATCCAGAACCCCGCGCCGACACGACCGCCACACCTCCCCGACGCCCCGATCCAGCACAACTTGCGGCATCTATTGCGGATCTGGTGAAGGCGTCGGTATTGTCGGCGGGCTTGGTTACGCTTCTGGAAGACATACACTGGGCTGATCGAGACTCCATGACGTTGTTGGCAACGGTCATCGAGTCACTGGAGGGCACCGCGGCGTTCTGGATATGGAGTGGTCGCCCGCAGTCACTGGAGCATCATCGGGAAATCAACCCTGGACAAGGGCGGCATCATCTGCTCCAACTTGGTGCATTGACAGGGTTTTTGACCGAACAATTGTGCCGAAATCTGGTGATGTCGGTTGTCGGCGACATCGAACCTCTGGTTACTTATCTTAGCAAAAAAACCGACGGCGTGCCCCTTTACGCCGAGGAATTGTTAAGATTGTGTGCCCAGCGCGGCGTTGTATTCAAAACCGAAGACGGTCCATGGATGGTCGATGTTACCAAACTTGATGAAGACCTGGTGCCCCCAAGCCTGGAATCGGTATTGTTGCAGCGGATCGAACACCTCGATGCCCCCGATAGACAGGTCGCTCAGGCCTGTGCAATCCTTGGTCGACGGATTAGCGGAGCCTCACTGGATTTGTTGTTGAAGTGGGATCCCACACACAACGTGCCGGCTGCCCTAGAAAGGTTGGTCAAAGCATTTGTGTTGGTCCCTGAACCAACTGGCGCCCCGGATTTATCCACGTACCGATTTTCTCACGCCCTGCTGGCCGACGCCGCCTATCAAACCGTTTTGGAGTCGGACCGGTTGGTATGGCATCAACGAGCCGCTGAGTGGTTTGAAAGTCGGGCTCAAACCAGGTTGTCGTTGGAATGGATGGCGATTGCCGCCGAACATTGGGATCGATGTGGTAACTTAGAACGCGCGTTCGAAGCCCACGACAAAGCCGCCGACCTGGCCCAAACCGCGTTTGCTATCCCCGCAGCGCGGGTTCATTTACAACGTTGTCACGCGATCGGTGAACGTTGGCCCTTGTCACCGCTCGCCCGAACCACGTTGTTGGTGAAAACAGGTCGATTGTTCGCCCACGAGCAGAAATACAAAGAAGCATTGGAGTACTACCAGCAAGCCGAGGAGTGGTTGACGGCCGGTACTCAGACACCTGAGTCTGCTGCTTATCGACATCATTGGGCTACCATACAGTATGTGAGAGCCTTGGTTGTCACCTCGCAAGGCCACCACAACGATGCCCAGGCGTGGTGTGAGCAAGCGCTGGTAATGCTGAAACGTCACGAGCTACAACCCAACGACCGTATCCTTGCGGCACGAATCGGCAACTGGCTTGGTTGGACTTTGAGGCGCCGCGGGGAGTTTGCAGCGGCAGAGACCATTGTTCAAACCGCACTACAGGACTTGGGATTCGCCGGTCCCGACCGCGAACGTTCCACTTTGCTTTCGGCGCTGGCGTCTTTGTATGCGGATTTGAACCGACCCACCGAATTGGTGCGGCAATGCCATGAACAAGCGATCACTCTGAAACGTACGCTGTATGAACGCGACGGGGACGCCAAACCGCTTGGCGCAGCGATTGTGAACTATGCCAGTTATCTTATTTCTGCAAATTATTTACCCGAAGCACGTCTGTGGCTGGACCAAGCGACAAAAATCGCCAATGATATAGAAGACCAGGAAATGCGAGCGGTGATCCTGGTGAACCTGGCCGAATTGAGTTTATCCGAACACCAACCCGACGATGCGCTGCGCCATCTGGACCGCGCACAAAAACTGGCGCAACAGAGGGGGTTTTTGTGGATGATGAACGAAATCGACCGACTAACCCACATTTCTCACAAGCTTGAGGTTACGAATGCCGATCCGCAAGCTCGGGAAAATGTTGGGCCAAAGACCCGTGCCGATCAGGATCCGACCAGTTAAGTTAAGTGCCACTTCCGCGACCGATTTGTGAACGCTACACAGAATGGAGGACCTATGCGCACACTTTTTCCGCCATACCACAGGTATCCTATCCGGAAAGCTGCATTGGGCTTGGCCGGATTGCTGTTGGTTCCCTCATTTCCCACCGAAAGCCCGGCACAAAACCAATTCGAAACGTCCAGCCCGTGTTGTTACAACGGCGACAGTACGCCAACTAGTTGTCTGTCTCCCCAATGTATCGAATGTGTACAAAGTGCCACACCGGAACCCTGTCTGCCCGAATTCTGGACTTCGTCGTGCCAAATCGCGGCGGAAGACTTCTGCGCCGTGGAGTGTGGCTGTAGCACAGAAGAAACAAAACCGTTGTTGAGCTGTTGCGAAGTCAATTCCAACACACCCGGCTGTGTGGATCCCCTGTGTATGGACTGTGTGTGTGCCAAAGACCCCTATTGTTGTGATACCGCGTGGGATCCAGGATGTGCCGCAGTCGCCGCATTGTCATGTAAAGCCACTTGTGGGTGTGGGGCGGTGTCCGGAGCACCGAACCAATGCCCGTTCCCCAATTCCTGTGTTGGAGCCAAGGTCATTGGACCCAACGGTACATGTATCCCAGTGCCAACGGGTGCTCCGGTCGGGCCAACGTCGTGCCCGTTGGCCTTGTATGACTTCGTAACCTGCGGACCAGGCCCCAACGTGGTATTCGTATTACAATCGGCGCCTCCAGGCGGCATCGGCACACAACTTTCCCCGTTTCAAACCATTGCCGATGGACTTGCGGCGGTCCCGCCGGGCGGAACAGTGTGCGTTGGACGTGGTATTTATCCGGAATTCCTTGTGGTTCAGAAACCGGTCCGGGTCATCGGCACGTGCCCTAAGTTAACACGTGTGACAAGCGGTGGATTTTTGATTCAAGGGACACAGCAGGTCGAATTGCAGGGGATGACGGTAAGCCATACCGATTTTGCTGGGATACAGGTATTTCAGGCCCAGTTTGTAACGCTCAGAAAAATGTTGGTCGAACACAATCCGATGGCCAACGTATGGGTGGAGCAGTCGTTGACCGGTAACTTACCGGGGCCGATGCCGTCCAAATGCGGCTGTGGCCCGCAACACAATGTCGACATCTGTTTGAGCACGTTTCAGTTTTCCAAAGGAGCGGGCGCCGGGTTACGGGGGTTGGTTGTAGACGACGTCCGGATTCAGACGTCCGCCATCAATCGAAACGGTACGGGGTTACGCTTTGATCAAGACGCGTTGCTGGTTTGGGGCAGCACCCTGTCCGGCAACATCGCCGGGCTGGTCAGCCGCAACCCGCAGGAAAATATCGAGGTGGCAAACAGCCGTATCCAAAGAAATATCAAACTGGGGCTGGGGATTTCCCAAACATTGGCTCCGGCTCCGAAAATCCTGGTCGCGTTGACCAACAACGAGTATTCACTGAACTACGGCACCGCGTTGACGGCCATCAACGACACTCCGTTGTCCGAAACGTTGTCCATTGCCGTACAAAACAGTTTATTTACGGCAAACCGCTCGGCGGGTATCTTCACATCACGCACACCTGTCACAATACAATCTTCTACTGTTTCCGGCACCATCACTGGCCCCGCTGGACCAGGGCGTGGTATCGAAGTGTTGCTGACCGATTCGGTGCGTGTGCAATCGACGACTGTCAAAACCTCGGCCGAAGTTGGGATTTTGGTGGGTTTGCTCGACAGCGTTACGCCGTTATTACAAGGGCTCATCGACAACAACACGATTACCGACAACGGGTATTACGGAATTTCATTACAGCCGTTTTTTACCGGACCCGAACCTCCGTGCCCGGTCCCTTCGTCGGTGCCGGGAGGTGTTTCGATGGCCGTAACCAACAACACGGTGGCCACCAACGTGGGGACCGGTGTTGCAATAGCCACCTTTGATTATCGGGTGGTTTTTTCGGGCAACGTGATTTCCGACACGTTGGTCGGATCGGTGGGAAGTCAGGCCGTTCCGGCAAACTACGGAGTCGCCGCCACCTGCAGCAGCTTTAATTTAAGCAGCAGCACGGTGGGATTTCAGACTACTCCTACCGCGACATTCCTGGCCGAATTGGTCAAAACCAAATCAACCATTCCGAGCTTGGTCGCCGATTCAACGACTTTGACCCCGCCGACCGTGGACATCAACGATCCCGTCCTGACCAATCTGGTTGTTTCACCGAAGTTTGCTGTCAACACGGGTGTCAATTTGCCCATGCCTTGTCCCCTGCTGCCGACCGATCCGACAACGGTGAAGGACCTGTTGAACTCATTGTAACTTATGACACAACAACAAACACTTACGGAGCAGATCCCGACCGAAAAAACCGACGGTACACAAACGTTGAGACCAGTGCTGGCGGTTGTTTATGGCCCGGTAACTGAACTATTCGGCAACCGGCTGGTTCTCGACAGTACAACGGTCGCCATCGGGCGGAATACACCCCTGTTTTTTGGGAAACCGTTAAACGATCCCCGGATTTCCGGCCATCACGCGGACGTAACGGTCACCGGGGACCAAAGGTTACACATCGTCGATCAAGGCAGTAAAAACGGCACATTTGTTGACGAAGACCGCATTTCGGAAATCACCATTCCCCACGGCGGCTTTGTGCAGTTTGGACGAACTACCCTGCGGTATCTCGTGGAGCCCGCTTTTGACTGGCATGCAGGTAATTCACCACTTGTAGGAATAAGCCACGCAATGGCCCAGGTACGTGACGGGATACGTGCGGCGGCCCGACATCACCGCCCTGTGCTTATCGAGGGCCCGAGCGGTTCAGGAAAAGAACCAACCGCCCAAGAAATTCACCGACAGAGTGGACGCTCAGGGAGGTTTGTTGCCGTCAACTGTGCCGCGTTGCCAAAAGAGCTGATGGAAAGTGAGTTGTTTGGTCATGCCGAGGGGGCGTTTACCGGAGCCAAGAGCAAAAAAATCGGACTATTTGCGGCGGCCCACCTAGGAACGTTGTTTTTGGATGAGTTTACCGAAATGCCGCTTGATCTACAGCCGAAATTGTTACGTGCAATTCAGGACGGCAGGATTCGTGCGGTGGGGGCAACCGAAGAACGAGCGGTGGACGTGCGTATCGTTGCCGCAACCAACCGAAACGCATTGGACTGCGTCAAAAACGAAACGCTGCGGCTTGACCTGTATGGACGGTTGCGTGGGGGGTTGATCCGTACGCCGGCGTTGGCCGACCGCCCGGAAGACATCGGCGTATTGTCTCGGTTGCTGCTGGGTCGAGCGGGGCTTGGACACGCGGATTTATCGCCGGGATTGCTTTGGGCGCTGTTAAGGCATTCGTGGCCGTTTAACGTGCGTGGCCTTGAACATATCTTACTAACTGCATCTGCTGAGTTAACAAACAACAGCCTGAATCTCACCCCGGATGTTGTTCGGATGCTGAACCAGGAACGGGAGTTGTTGCGACCCGAGTCCCTTGACGACACGCCCGATATTCGACAGACCACGGGAGATACGGCACATACCGCAACAACAACCACCGCAAGCCCCCCGGACCATGACACATTGGTTGCGCTGCTGGCACAACATCGGGGGGTAGTGTCAAAGGTCGCCGCGACGTTATCGGTACATCGGTTTCAGGTTTATCGATGGATACGTGCTATGGAAATCGACATTGATGTGTTTCGTTAACGTGGATTTCCCAATCAGATCAAGGAGTGAACGCTGTGCATCGATTTTTTTTCAGATACCCCGCGTGGTGGTTTGTTCTCACGGGGGCTCTCTGGGCGTTGCCGGCTGCCGCCCAACCGGAGGTTGTTGCCCGCGGAATGGTCGTGTCGGCCCATCCACTGGCTTCTATTGCCGGGCGAAACGTGTTGTCGGAAGGAGGAAACGCAACAGATGCTGCCATTACAACCGCATTTGTTCTCGCAGTTGTCGAACCCTATTCGTCGGGGCTTGGCGGCGGCGGTTTTGCGGTTGCTTTGGACGGCGCCGCACAACGGTTTTCGGCGCTTGATTTCCGCGAAACAGCCCCTGCGTTGGCCCACAAAGATATGTATCTGCGCAACGGCACGGCGGATGCTCAGTTAAGCCGGCAAGGGGGCTTGGCCGTGGCGGTGCCGGGTATGGTTCTAGGCCTTTGGGAGATGCACAAAAAAGGGGGAAAATTGCCGTGGAAACGGCTTGTCGAACCGGCCATAGCGGCTGCAGAACAGGGGTTTCCGGTGTATTCTCTTTTGCGGGACCGGCTTTTGGGCAACGCCCAGCATCTCGATGCCCACGCCCAGTCGATTTTTTTGCCACAGTCAACAGTGCCCCTGGAAGGCGAAGTCCTCGTACAAGCCGAACTTGCCGACACGCTGAAGCTCGTCCGTGATCAAGGACCGTTGGGATTTTACGCCGGTCCCGTCGCGGAAAAGCTTGTGGCCGGTGTGCAGAAAAGCGGCGGTATCTTAACACTGGATGATCTTCAACAATATCAGGTCAAATGGCGCGAACCGCTTGTGGGCACCTATCGGGGGCACACCGTGGTGTCGATGCCGCCTCCGAGTTCCGGCGGCGTCGCATTGCTGCAAATGCTGAATATTCTTGAGGGGTTTGATCTTGGCCGCGCCAAGGCGGGTTCGGCAGATAGTTGGCATTGGATCATTGAAACGATGAAGTTTGCGTTTGCCGACCGCAGTGTCCATATGGGAGATCCGGACTTTGTGGATGTGCCGACTACAAAGTTGACGTCAAAAGAATACGCTGCCGGTCAACGAAAACGGATTCAGCGAACCAAAACGATACCGGAGGAGGACATCGAAGGCGTCGGACTGGCCCCGGAAAAGCAGCACACCACTCACTTAAGCGTGGTGGACCGCCAAGGGAACGCCGTCGCCATGACGTTGACTATCAATTTGTCCTTCGGATCAGGGGTTGTGCCGGAAGGAACCGGGGTGGTGCTGAACGATGAAATGGATGATTTTGTTGCTCAGTCAGGTGTCCCCAATGCCTTTGGGCTTGTGGGAAACGAAAAAAATGCCGTCGCCGCCCACAAACGACCTCTCTCCAGTATGACACCCACCATCGTAACCCAAAACGGCAGGGTGCGTATCGTCACGGGAAGCCCAGGAGGCCCGAGAATCATTTCCACAACCCTGTTGACTGTCCTCGGCGTGATCGACTTCGGAATGGACGCAAACGCGGCAGTCACTTATCCTCGCGTTCACCATCAATGGTTTCCTAAGGTCGCCACGATAGAACGGTTTGGAATCAGTCCGGACACGGTCGCTATCTTAACCAAACGTGGCCATAAACTAAAAGAAATCGATCCGTTTTGTAACGCGCAACTCATTACCATCGATCCCCAAACCCACGAACCCGAAGGTGGTTCCGACCCACGCGGTGAGGGTTCATTCGCCGCGGAATAGATAGGTACGTGATGGAATCGTTGTTATCTTTTGTGGTCT
>JABWCM010000239.1 GCA_013360285.1 Myxococcales bacterium | reverse complement strand
CCCACCACAGGTGCGACACGCTCCCACCACAGGTGCGACCGGCTCCCACCACAGGTGTGACCGGCTCCCACCACAGGTGCGACATCGATGCCGTCGTGCAGAGTTCAGGAATCGTTTTCAGCGGAAATAAGAAAATGGACATGATTGGGCCAATTTTGAGCCGAATCGCCCAAAAACCAAAACGAGGCGATAAAGAGTATATGTCAAAGGTTTGGAGTTGGGTGAGGCGGCCAAAAGTGGCCAATTCATGGCTATTTATCTATTTCCGCGTGAGGTCATTGTCGGGCTACTCGCACTCTACAACCAAATTGTCGATGAGCCAGCCGCGGAATCCGTTAAACAGGCCGTCCTGTGTACTGAATTTGAACTGAAGTTTGATGTTTTTGTTTTTGTAGGTTGTAAGGTCGATAGACATAGGTTGCCATTCTGGGCTCGTGTTGTATCCAACATTTGTGAATGGTTTCTTGGCCTTATCGATTCCTACGGGGTCAGACGCAGGATTCAGTTTGTAATGTTGAACAAACGGTCCATTGTTGGAACTGACGTGGATTGTCAGGATATCGTAGGCGTGTGGGTTCACGCTTTCGATTTCCCACCACGTCCAGAACGTAAGCGTAATTTTGTCGTAATCGTCAAGTTCAATGGGTGGACTGGTAAGGGTTCCGCTGTTTGACGAGCCGTTGCATCCGCTTCCTGCTGAGGTTGTGCTTGGGTTACTGCAAAAGCTGCCGTTGGAGTCCAGGCCGTACCACATACACCAATCGTTTGATTGGCACGCCGGAAGTTTCCAGTCGCCGATTAACGCGACGGCTCCCGAACAGGTGGGGCATCCGTACGCATTCTCGATTTTTTGTGGTTCTTTGATGTAATGCCACAATCCAGTTGCTTGCCATCCGAGTTTGTCCTCAAAATCATCGGAAAAACATCCAATTTTCGGAGGAAGTGGAGACAGAACAAAATCCTGAAACGTGGTGATACCGGTTATCAAATCAACATTTTCTGTGGCTTTGGAGTAACCTTCTTTCGTACAGACGGCAGCGACGTTGGTGGCCGCAGGCAGGCCGCTGATTGCGTAATCGCCGTATTTGTCGGTTAGATCGTCTGCATCCAGGACCTTGACCGTCGCTCCCAATACCTTGTTTCCATTTACGTCCGTTACTTTACCTGCAAGCGAAGCACCGGTGAATGGTTCCAAGACGAAATTCTGAATCATCGTTTGGTTCGGATACAAAATGACGGGAATGGTTTTGGGGAAATACCCTTTTTTGGACGCAGTCACGTTTACAAGGTTGGGAGCCAAGCCCACTACGGCATAATTGCCATATGCGTCCGTGACATCGCTGGCGATGGGCAAAGAAGCCGCGTCAATAGAGATATCGACCCCATCCAATTCGTTGGCCTCTGGGTCGGTTACCTTACCTGCAACGCCGCTAAAGTTAGTTTTTGCAGTTTTGGGCTTGAGACCAAAGTCCACGCGGATGACCGTTGGCCAAGGAATCGGCGGTACAAGAATGTCTTCGGAGTATGTGTACCAGTAATTTGCCAGGTCAACGTCCACGCAGTAAAAAGTGGGACCATTGATCGCCGGAAACGCATAGCGTCCGTCCGAATCAGTAGAAGTCGTCATCAGCTCGGTGCTACAAAGCACATCCAGTAGTCGAACCTTGGCGCCCGGGAGTTCAATAAAAGTGGTTGCGTCGTAAACCGTACCGACAATGACCGAACCGTCGCAGATGTCGTTGTCGTCCACAATTCCGTTGCAGTCATTGTCGACAAAGTCGCAGATTTCTTCTGCTTCTGGATTGATTTTCGCGTTGGTGTCGTCGCAGTCACCATCGCATACGGGGTATCCATCCACGTCCAGATCGTTTTCAAGTTCGGGAATAATACCGTCGCAGTTATCATCCAGGCCATTACAGTACTCAAAAGGCAGTTGTTTTTGTTTGCTGCCGCCGGTTTCCGTTGAGCAGACTGTGCTGTCTTCGGTCAGGCACTCGATTGCACCTCCTGCGCAGATTCCCTTGCCGCAGGGTGTCCCGATTCCGAACCCTTCGTCGATCTGACCGTTGCAGTTGTCATCGATACTGTTGCACTTTTCGGCCGTTCCAGTTTGCGGGTTGGAGCCGCCCGTTGATGTGGAACAAACGGTTGTATTGAGGTCTAAACACTCAATCGCCCCTCCCGCACACGCGCCTTCACCACAAGCCTCGCCGATGCCGAAGTCCTCATCAATTTCGTTGTCGCAGTCGTTGTCCAATCCATCGCATAGTTCTTTCGCACCAGGCTTTACCGTTGAATTAAGCGGATCACAGTCCGTTTTGTCCGGCTCTCCATCATTGTCGTTGTCTTTGTCACACTTGTCGCCGGTTCCATCGTTGTCCACGTCGTCTTGAGCGGCATTGAACCAGTCCCCTGGGTTGTTGGGTTGATGTTTTCCGGGTGTACAATTGTCGTCAACATCATCTACCCCATCGCCGTCGTCATCGTCATCGCACTCGTCGCCGATCTTGTCTTTATCGGTGTCGATTTGCGACGGGTTGGTAACGAATGGACAGTTGTCTTCGGAGTCCAAAACGCTATCGCCGTCGGAATCCTCACACACATCACCGACTGAGTTCTCGTCGAGATCATGTTGGCCGGGGTTTTTAATGGTTGGACAATTGTCGGAATCGTTTTCGACGCCGTCGTTGTCGATATCCGGATCGCATGCGTCACCCGCGCTGTCTCCGTCGGTATCTAATTGATTCGTATTTGCGTCGTCGGGGCAGTTATCAACGTCGTTGTTAACCCCATCGCCATCCAAATCAGAATCACAGACGTCACCGAATTCATCGAAATCCTTGTTGGCCTGATCAGAGTTCGCTACCTCCGGGCAGTTGTCGAAATTTTTCGGGATTCCATCCTGATCCACATCCTCTTCGAGGCAGTCTACGACACCATTGTTGTCCTCGTCCGCGAAGTCTTCGTCAATTTCGCCGTCGCAGTCGTCGTCTTTGTTATTACACGTTTCGGCAATCGGCACACACTCCCCCGTACCGGTGTCGACCTTTGCTGTATCGGTGCCTACCTCTCCTCCCGTATCTTCTTGGGTGGTGTCCTGTACACCGGACGAACCGTTTCCATCTTCTTCGCTGCTACAACCCGACAATCCCAGAAATACTGCCACGAACATCGCAGTAATCCAGGGAAAAAGTGGCAATCGGGAAAGGGTATTCATCGGGCTGACCTCCGCATTTACTTACTGGTTCGATCTGTTATCTAACTTGCTGCATACAGGAATTGTTACGGGCATGGAATTGTGATCTCGACATCATCTATGTAAACGCCTTCGCCACCGTTTGCGACGCTGTCTACGGTGTTGAAGTACCATGCCAACTGAATCGACTTGCCTTTGTAGTTTGCCAAACTTACCGTTTGTTTCTGCCAAGTCAACATGGACGTGTACTTCGACTTGTCCCAAATTGTTGTTTGAACACCACCATCTTTTGCGTACAGGAACAACTGGTCGTATGTCGAACCACTTTCAGTGTCCATATATACCCAAAATGTCAACGTAATTGTGGCTTTATTCGGAAGCGAAATCAACGGGGATGTTGCAGTTCCATTGGTTGCTCCCGCATCGAAATTTTTGGATGCAGGATTGCCATAATACAAAGCTCCCGGGGCCGATTGCGACTTTCCGGAAGTAGATACCTGCCACTTCGCATTGGCCGAAGTACCCTGGTACGTAAATGGTGTGGCAGCCGCACTGACAAATATCTCTTTGTAAACCTGCGGGACACAACAACCGGGCGCATTGGTTTGTTGGTACACGCAGTCACCGCCGATACACTTATCGAGGGTACACAGGTTGTCACCGTCATCACACTCCGCATCGGATTTACAACAGAGATTAATACTGACACAAACGCCATCTTCACAACTGTCTTCGGTACACGAATCTCCGTCATTGCAGTCGGCTTTGACCTTGCAGCACCCCTTCGCGCCTGTTGGTTGGAAAATACAGGTTCCGTTCTTGCATACATCGGTGGTGCAAAGGTCGTCACCATCGTCGCAAATAGTGGGAGTGCCGGAGCAAACACCAGCCAGGCACTTGTCATTCTTGGTGCAGGCGTCTCCATCAGAGCAAAATCCCGTGTTGTTGACATGGACGCAGCCAATCGTCGGATCGCAGATATCGTCGGTACAAACGTTACCGTCCTCACAGTCCGACGATGAGAAACAACAACCCGGTGTGGTTACGTGCCCACAGGTGCCGCCGCTGCATTGATCCGTGGTGCAGAAGTTAAAATCGTCACAATCGGTGTCTACTTCACAGCACCCGGCAATGGGGGCATGAACGCAGATACCGGCTACACATTGGTCGGTGGTGCACACGTGTTCATCATCACAATCCGCGCCTGTCTGGCAGACTGTTTGTGGGCAGTTAACATAAAGGCGAAGATCGTCAATATAAACGCCTTCCCGGTTATTGGCCGCACTGTCGATTGTGTCAAAAACATAGCGAAGTCGGACGGTTTTTCCCGCCCATGCGCCAAGGTCAACGCTAATGGGGTGAAATTTCTGCATGACGAAATTCGAAGGTTTTTTCCAGACGTCGGTAACAACTTGATTGTCACCCGTCCCAACTACCACCTGCATTGTCAGGACGTCGTAAGTCGCACCTTGCTCAACATCCATGTACAACAGGAAGTTGGCTGAAGTAACAATCGCGTTGGGGAGCCACACGGGGGGTGTTGTGACCGTACCGCTGTTTTTTGCGCCCGCGGTTTCATAGGACTGCTGGGCCGGATTTCCGTAGTACAGAGCAGTCGGACCACTCGTATACTTGGCCGGCGATGTTTGCCACTTGACCTTGGTGCTGGTGCCGGTGACGCTAAAGCCAGAGTCTGTCAGAGGAATTCCGAAGTCATGTTCCGCTTCAAATTTATCACAGCATCCTGGTAAATTAAGAAATTCATAAACACATGTATCGGCGGTACATACGCTGGACGTGCACCCGGTCCCGTCGTCGCAATCTACCGGCGCTCCACCGCAGACACCATCGGCGCAGGTATCAAATTCCGTGCAAGCATCTACATCATCGCAGGGTAGGGCATTTGCTTCGTAGGCACATCCGTCAAAATCGTTGCAAATGTCGGTGGTACAGAGGTTGCCATCGTCGCAAGATGGGTCGTCTTCACAACAGTCACCGATTTCGAGAATCTGGCAGATATTTTCGTAGCATAGCTGGTCGGTGCATTGTTTTTCGTCATCACATGCTTCGTCGACTTCGCAATACCAGAGTTTAGGCAACGATACACACAATGCACCATCGCAACTGTCTGTTGTAGCTGGATTTCCATCATCGCACGGCGTCACATCACCCGGTAAACACGCGATATTGGGGCAGGGTACATGCAGTTGTATGTCATCAAGATACAGCCCCTCGCCCCCGCTATTCATGGCATCAACAGAGTCGAAAACCACCTGAATCTGGACACCGCCTTCCGGAATAAAAAAGCTGGCGTCCGCAGAAATCCACGTCCAGGTCTTCATCGGGAAGGATGCCGGTTTTTTCCAGATTTGAACCACTTTGCCTTTCGGCGAAATCCCGTTGATCGTCACTACATCCGCCGTCGCTTCCGGGGCTAAGTCCAGATACATCCAGAAGTTCAATTTCAAGTCCGGAGCAAGTGGCACGGTGGTCAGTGGCGACTCAATCGTTGTGTTAACCGCCCCCTGCGTGGACACTTGTTTGCCGTTGTTTCCCAGGTGCAAAGCGTACGGGAAGGAAGCCGCACGGGAGTTTGTAACTTTCCATTGTGGTGCGTCGGGTGCGGGTGCTGCCTTGATCTTCC
This sequence comes from Myxococcales bacterium, assembly GCA_013360285.1. Classification (GTDB taxonomy): domain Bacteria; phylum Myxococcota_A; class UBA9042; order JABWCM01; family JABWCM01; genus JABWCM01. The sequence goes on along the minus strand of JABWCM010000239.1, from coordinate 4,922 downwards.
AGTTGGGCAGATCAAAATTGGGGAAATCCCATGTGGTAATCGGATATCCACAACATTCCAATTCTTCGCTTGCGGCATAGGTACACGCACCACCGATACACGTATCCACTGTGCAGTCGTCCTTGTCGTTACAATTCAGTGGCTCGCCAATACAAACGCCGTCCCCGCATTTGTCTTTGATAGTGCATGGATCTTTGTCGTTACAGCTCTTGGTGTTATAGACATTTGCACAACTGTTGTTCTGGCATATATCTGTTGTACATACGTTACCGTCATCACACTCAAAGTTACTGGAACAACATCCGTCAATCACTACATATTGGCACTGAAGGGCCTCACAAGTGTCAACGGTGCACACTACGCCGTCGTTACACTCGGTATCTTCTTCACACGGTAGAACTGGGCACGACGAAAACACGTATACATCGTCTACAAAAACGCCCAGGCCTTTGTTTTCAAAACCGTCGACCGTGTTGAACACGAATTGGAGTTTAATAACCTGGCCGGAAAATTCGCTCAAATCCGCCTGAACTTCCACGAATTCTTTTTGGGGGGTCGACGCCGTTTTGTGCCACAATGGGTACTTTTTCCCAGCCTCGTCAATTGCATAAAGGTCCAACATGTCCTTGTCTGCCGAAAACTCTACATCGAGAAACAACTGAAAACTGATGGAGATCGCTCCGGCGGTGGGCATTAATATTGACGGACTCGATATACTCCCGGTATGAGGGCCGCCGTCGCCGACGTAGGATTGGTCTTTATTGTGCCCGTAATAGAGCGCATTTGGTTTGCTGGCGGCCTGCAGTTCGGAAACGGTCCAGCCCACCTTGTCGGAGCTGTTGTTGGCAATCCAGCCCTGAAGAGTGGCGTCATCAAACTTCCAGGAAATCACATCAATAAAGCAGCACGAATCGGTTTGAACAACCTGGTGTACACATTTGGAATCAACGCAGAAGTCGTTTGTGCAACTATCCTGGTCATTGCAGTTAATCGGGGCTCCAGTGCACGCTCCATCTTGGCAGTGATCGGACAGAGTACACGAGTCACCATCATCACACGGATTCAGATTTTTTTGGTTGACGCACGCCAGACCAGGAAAACAAACGTCGTCCGTACAGGAATTGTTGTCGTCGCAGTCGTAAGATAACGGGATACAGATGCCATCTTGACACGAGTCACCCAACGAACACGGGTCGCCGTCAGCACACAATGAGCCGTTCTCAAGTACAATCACTCCGCAAACGCCGGTGTCCAAGTTGCAATGCGCCTTCTCGCACGCCGGTAAGTCGGGAAACTGAAGTACGCAGTCGCCATCTTTTTTGCACTTAAACGTGGGCGGAACGTAGACATCTTCATCTGTACCGGCATCTGTACTTCCGCTGTCTGGTGCCGGAGGCACATCCTCCCCGGTGTCCAAATCGGGATCCAATACGATATCGGCTCCCGTGTCTTCAAACACGTCTGCGGTAATATCGGTCGCGTCCGTCGTGCCATCAGCGTCATCCCATGAGTCCGAAGAGCCGGTATCGCCGTTTCCGAGGTCCGGGGCCACATCCTCGACACTGTCAGCGATTACGTCAGCTACAATGTCCTCTGTTACCTCGATGTCGTTACCTATATCGCTGGATGTGGTGTCGTCGTTCGGTTTGCCGTCGGCTTCGGTGTCAGATGGTTGCTCCACATCCAATGAAATGTCACCCACATCACCCACATCACCTGCAATGTCTTCGTTTACGACTGCATCGACCGTTGTCTGGCCGCCATTGGAGTCGTCGTCAGACGCACAGGCTCCCCCGAACGCCGCCAAGATCAATAGGAACACCGACACGGTTTTCCGAGGCTCCAAAGCAGCCGCCCACCGGGCCATGGGTGACCAAAGCGCGGGATTTATCAAAAAGCACCTGTCATTTCGGTAATGTTGCGCCTGCGACCGTCCACTCATCATTCCTGACTCTCCTTACTCTTCACCAACCTGTTCTCCATATTGCACTCCGAAAGCGAAGCAAAATGAGGCGCTGGCCCACGCCGATGTTCGTTTCGTGCTCCGTGTGTCGCATATGCGGTAGAACAGCCTACCGTGATGATGCCGCTCACGAATGGACAGCTAATATAACACTTTCTAAATCGTTTTCCCAATTGTTTTACGGAAACCAATTAAAGTTCGCCGTGTTTTGACACAAACGGTTTGTACGCGACGGACGCGGCGAGACCACTGGAAGTGGCGAGACTCGGCCAACCAAGAAACGACGCTCCAGGCACCATCCTACGTGACACATAGTCAATTTCAAGACATTGATGCTCATCAATTGGGATTGTGTCGCAAAAAGGTCTAACCTCGAATTCGTAGGTTGACGACACATTCGCCTGACGGCGGAACGATAAGAAAAACGCAAGGTCTTTCTACGTTTAGGCCAAATGACGGCGCGTACAACGTTGTTCCAATCGTAGCCACACGTGCGTTATGTGACATGATGACCACGTTATCTTTATAGCGGATCAGAAACTGATCTGCCTTCGAGCGAAAAACGGACCATTCCGGTGCGAGGTGGTAGCGGATTATTGCTTTGTAGTGGCCTGCGGGTCGGACACGATCAATGATTTCGATAGCCGTTTCAGTAACGGACACGGATCGGCAGTGAGTTGGACTTGGATCCAACGTGACCCACGTACAACTGGCGACCAGTTGGATACGACCACTGTTCGCGGTCGTGTTCCTCAGGACCGGAACACTTCGTTTACCCACACGAAAGTTTCCCCATAGTTCCACGGGATCATGGTCTCCAAATTGCACCGTGTTGTGGCTCGATGTGCGTCGTTCGTTGTTCCGCCACGGATAGTCGGCGTAGCCCCCCGTGCCGCCATTGATGAATAGTCGCTGGCCCCGGCAGGATATTTCTACAGAAAGCAAATCTGCGTGCGCATGCCCCGGCTGTTCGTCAGGCCCGATTTCTCCATGATCAAACAACACAACCCAGTCCCCTTGCTTCGCCACGGAGTAACCGGTTTCCGGAAAAGTGATCAAAGTTGGTAACCGTTCTGTTGCCCGAGGTGGGTCCGTCGACACAGTCGTGTTGGTTACCCTCTCGACACCTGTTGCGATGTGTACGGTCCGATGTGATTGGTCTTTGAGTACCGTATGATTCATGTCGAACTGGAATTGGGCCGTGTCGTTAAAGTGTGGAAAATTACCGTCTGGATGTCTTACCGCACCGAAAAAAACATTTCCGCTGTCGTAACGGAGTCGGCACAGCTTCGTAAGCTGCTCGGCGCCGGGTTGTCGAGACTCCGGCAGCACCGTCATTAGCTCGTTGAGGTCCCTCAACAGCAGCAGATGGTACATGGGGCTTCGTTCAAAATGACCGCCGTCGGACAAAAACTGTCGCGTCAGCTCCCGATGCAGTAGGGTTTTACCAAGGAACCACAGCGGTAAGGCCAACCTGGAATGTTGAAAAACGGCTCCTGCAAGCACCAAGGCTTTGGCGTTAGCCCACAAATGGTTTCCTTGCAGGTGCCATTCCACCATAGAAAGCAGGGTCAGCGCTTGGCGTGTCGCCATCGTCAGGAGCCGGTTTCGTCGGATGTCCGACGATGGAATCAATGCTGCGGATCGAAGTAAGTTAACAATGCGCAGGGAGGTAGGATAAGGGTCCCAACCCGGTGAGGAACCCAAGGGATTTTGTTGTTCCCAACTACTCACAAGAGAATCAAATTGCCGTTTGTCGGAATCAGCCGCCCCGCGGCAAATGCTGGCGGCAAGACCAGGTAAACAGTCCAGATAATGCAAATGGTAATCCCAAAGGCGTGACGGGGACGTTTTCGGATGCCAGTCGGGCACCGACTCGTTTGTAACAAGCGTGTGGCCGATAAATGACGGGCGTCCCGACAGCAAATCGTAGGCGTTTTGCCGGAGAGACGGCAGCGGCAGAAACGTCTGCAACATTTCGGCCCATGTGCCCAACAGTTCGTTGTTGACCTCGTGCACTTGTGGAATTACGCGGTAATAGGTCGAGGTCAATCTGGGGCACACCGCCGGTACGATCCGACGGCGAGCGGCAAAAAACGCCAGTGCGGCGACTTGAGACGGCAAGAGATGCTTTACGGTATCATACAAACGTATTGCGTCAGAAATCATGGACATCTGAGCTGCCCCCGGCCACATTTTCAAGCAACCGTTGATATCGGGTATTCAGAATTCGCCGATCAAAACGTTCGCGGGCACATTTTTTTCCTGAACGACCCATCGACGTCGCGAGATCGGAATTCAAACACAATATGGAGGCCGCGTCTGCCATTGCCGATGCATTACCGGGATTTACGACAACACCCGCACCGGCGTTCGTCACCAAATCGGCGGCTTCTCCGGTTGCGGAAAGCAAAATCGGTTTTCCGCTGCCCATTGCTTCGAATACTTTGGAAGGAACTGTATGGGTATCTTTACGCGGACGTAAAGGAATCAGGATTGCGGTGGCGATCCCGTACAAACCCGCAACCGTTTCTCGAGACTGTTGCGGCAAAAAGCGGACATGGGACAGGCGTTGGTCGGCGGCAAGCCGTTGCAATGCCTGTCGTTGTTGGCCGTCGCCTACAAGAACTGTGTAAATGTCTGTCACACCGCGATTCTGGAGATCACGAGCCATGGCTAAGACGATGTCAAGCCCTTGTGGTGGATTCATGACACCTGCGTAAAGCAAAACTTTACTTTGGTCGGGTACCCCAGAGTGTTTTAACAGCATGATAGCTTGTTCTCTGTTGTCACATTGGGCTCGTTCCCAATACTCCAAATCCACCCCATTGGGAATGACAGCGATTTTCGACCGAGGAACGCCAAGTTCCACTAGACGGGCTCGTTTTCCATCGCTAACTGTTACGATCGCGGCTGCATGCCGGAAACTGAATTGATTTACCGATTCGAGAGCAAATGT
>JABWCM010000017.1 GCA_013360285.1 Myxococcales bacterium | reverse complement strand
GTATGTTACCAAACAGGCGACTGTTGTGACGACCATGGCGGGGTCGGATGCCTCGATCCGTGGATTGAAAGCTGTGTTTGCAATGCCGACTCATACTGCTGTGACGTAGCGTGGGACTCCCAATGTGCTCAGGAAGTTGTTGAGTTTGGGTGCGGCGATTGTGGAATTGCCGTTGTAATACCGACAGGAGACTGTTGCGAGCCTCACGGAGGTTATGGGTGCCTCGATCCGTGGGTTGAAAGCTGTGTTTGCGACTACGACCCATATTGTTGTGACACAGCATGGGACTCGCAGTGTGTTGACATTGCCGTCACCGAAGGGTGCGCCGATTGTGGCGTAGTCGTTGTTCCCCCACCGCCTCCGGCTCCCACAGGCCCAGTGGGCTGTTTTGGATTTTGTGGCGATCAATCCCCAGACGGTTGTTTTTGTGACGAACAGTGCGCAGCGTATGGCGATTGTTGCCCAGATCTTTGTGATTCATGTTTTACAACCGCCCAATGCGGCCCATCCTGCCTGGACGTTCAGCCCGGCCCCGGATGCGGAGATGCAGCTTGTGAGGATTGTGTCTGTTCAGCCGATTCATACTGCTGTGCCACGGCATGGGACGAAGTATGCGTCGAACTGGTTACAACGCTGGATTGTTGGATGTGCGAATAAGCGGGTGTTTGGGTAAAAAATTAGGTTACGCGAGCCACTGGCCTACTACTTCGGTCCTGTCTCGGTCGTCAAGACCGACTCGTTACGACAATTGTCTCGCTCACCGGCAATTTTTACCAAAACACCCTCTAGGTACTGGTTACAAAAGCACGGCGGTCACCCCAAGAAAATATTCGCCGGAAACCCAACCCATTCCCACAAAGCCGTCCCCAACAGGAAAATGACAAGCTGGGCGGAACCTACATGTGTTAAGAGTACACAGTCCGACGACGTCAGAGATTGTCCCCAACGACGGCGATAAAAACCCCACTGCACAGTGGGCGCAACGATCATCAGCCCCTCCCGGATGCCAATTACGCCGGCCGCGACACCCACTACAAGCACCAAAGCCGACCCAGCCAACAACCCGTCGAGAATATGCCGCGTGGTCTTTAGCCCATGAACAACGGGATACGTCGGCACACCTGCTGCGCGGTCACCATCCAGATCACGAACGTCGTAAAGAATTTCGTAAGTAAGTTCAAACGGAACAAAAAACAAAACCAGTACAGCAATATAAGAAAACGGAACCTGCGGGTCATATCCCAGAAGCACCAACGGATAAACAAAGCAGGTTAAGACAAACAAGACCGACGAACCGAAGTTTTTCGCAAAATATAGCTCTTTGAATCGGCTCCATCCCCGGGGGGTCCAGACAATTCGATAGTTGTACCCCATACCGATGGCCTGAACCAGTAACCGCCACAGGACAAGCTCCCGAAACCAAAAAAGATTGACCACAAAAGACGTCAGCATCAACCCGAACCCCAAACCGACGAATCCTGTTTTGTGTCGAGCGATGTACCCGGTTCCCGCAATGTTGTTTCGTGTATCTTCGTCGACATCAGTGACGCGGTTCAGCAGGTTGATCAGAAACCAGTCCAACCCACAGAAAAACGCCGCGGCCCAAAGATAGTCTCCTCCCATCAACCAACCAAAGACGATCGACGCTATCACCGCAACCAACAGGATGTGTACCCGCGAAATAGTCGCGATTTCACCCCAAAATCCACGGTAAGCAAATATTACGAACATCATTCGCCAGAAGGGGCAGAAGAACTGATAATTTCGACCAATTCAACTTCGAACACCAACATGCCTTTGGGGTGTCCTGAAGCACCTTTGTACGCCATGTTTTCCGGGATCCACATTCTGATCTTCTGACCCTTGACCATCTTTTGAATCGCCTCCGCCCAGCCCGGAATAACGTCTGTTAACTTAAATGAAGACGGTTCACCACCGGACGTGGAATCAAAACACGCTCCGTCCGTGGTCCACCCCGCATAATGGACCCGTACCTCATCCTGTGCGCGCGGCGTTTTGTCGCCTGTTCCCGGAGAAAGCTCTAAAATAGCAACCCCAGATGGTAATTTTGTTGCGGCTTTCGGCGGAGACGCTACATCCGGTGGCGGATCAGGTGTTTTTTCGAGTTTGAGAAGCTCCATGTCAAAAACCACGTAATCACCAGGCTTTGCACGTTTTCCTTCCACAACCCGCGCCAAACGTTCCGGAATCCACAATCGCCGCCTTTCACCCACCGTCATCAACTCGAGGCCCTCTCTCCAGCCCTGAATCGTTTTTCCAAGATTGACCTGGCGAGGTACATCGCGGCGGTACGTGGTATCGATCAGTTTGCCGGTTTCATCCCAGGCGGCATAATGTACGAGTACACGGTCGTCGCCGTCTGGCTTGAGCCCGCCGTCGCCAGGCCGCAATACACGCGAATAAATACCGGAACTGGTTTTTTCGCCCTTTTTCGGTGGATCTTTTAAGTCCTCTGGGGTTGCAAGCAACTCTGCAAGCCTCTTTTCTTTCTCTTTCTCCTCTGCCTCTTTTTTTTCTTCTTCTGCTTTTTTTGCCTCGAGTTCCGGATTGGGTTTTGGCGGCTCAGCCGCAGCCTCCGCAGCCCCGGCGTCCGGTGCTGGCTCCTGCTTTTTGCAAGCCGGCGACCACGTCACCACACACAATAATACTGTGCCTAAAAACGCCCTTAACTTACCATGCATGATTCCTCCAACCAAACTATCCCCCACCGACAATCGCCCGGACGGGGATGGTGGCGATTAACGGCCCTTCCGTCAACGTGTGACTCCACTTTCTTCGACCCCCGAAAGAAAATTCTCAAACCGGCAAGCTTCCTGGATGGCTTTACAACTGTAACAGCACAGACGTAGTGTACATTTTGGCCGGCATTTCTTACGACCTTGCGGACCGGGTGCAGGGTGTTGTTGGGGGAATTTGGGGCAAGCCGGATTTGAGCCGAATCGTCCGAAAATATGGCGCAGGGATTTTGCGGGCGACGCGACAAAAGGTAACCGGGGCATGGAAATCGTCATTTAACACCACAACCCTTGTTGCGAGAACAGCCCAAGCAAACGAAGGAGTTATCATGTTCCAAAATCATCGCGTTTGGATTGTGACGGGCCTATGGCTTATCGTGAACCTTGGGTGTGGGGGGTCACGAGGCGGTGGAAGTGGAGGCGGAGGCCTGTTGCCCCCTACCAACGGAAACGACGGTGTCAATTCTGCCGATTCCAGCGAAACAACAACCGACACGGCCCTCGACAGCGACGAAAGCAGCTCCGACGCTCCCTTTGTTTCGCCGGCGGACGCCCAAGACACCACAGAATCCTGCTCTAATGAGTGCACAGACGGCAGCACTACGTGTGCAGGCAACGCTATACGACAATGTGGCAACTACGACAGTGACCCATGTACCGAATGGGGGCCGGAAGTTGCCTGCCCCAGCGATCAATTCTGCGCCGAAGGGAAATGTGGCGACAAATGTGTCGATGACTGTGTTGCCAACACCAAAGAATGCCAAAAAAACGCCGCCCGAATCTGCGGCGAATACGACAACGATCCTTGCTGGGATTGGAGTCCGACCACAGATTGCGGCGAGGGCAATGTATGTACCGAGGGCACGTGCCACTGCGAGGATCAATGCACAGCAAACGGGAGTAGCGAATGTGTAGGCGAAGCGATCCGAACCTGCGCAGATTTTGACGAGGACACCTGTCTTGAATGGAGTGTCGCCGAGCCCTGCCCGGAGGAAACAACATGCGAAAAGGGCGTTTGTGTACCGGTCATGGTTTGCGACGATCCGGACAAAGACGGCTATGGGAGCGGGTGCAACCTTGGTCCCGATTGTAACGAAGGCAACCCGGACCAAAACGAGATCCAGTGCGAAGGAAAGGTGTGTGGCGACAACGGGTGCGGAGGAATTTGCGGTGAATGCGTGAAAGAAGGCGAAATTTCGTTGATTTGCAGCGAAGGCCAATGTGTTTTGCCTAAGGTCATCATCAATGAATTCGTTTATGACGCCGTCGGCTCGGACGCCAAAGCCGTGTTTATTGAACTCAAGGGTGCTCCGAACACAGTCCTGGATGGCCTGAAAATCGCTGGAATCAACGGAAACGGGGGTAAACCTTACACTTCATTTACGCTGTCGGGAACGATTCCCGCCACAGGTTATTTTGTGATCGCCCATACGAGCACTGAACTGAATGTGCCGATTGATCAATTTAGCGGGAGCGCTGACCTTCAAAATGGGCCGGATAGTGTTCATTTAATCGCCGGAGATGTGATTTTGGATTCCGTGGCCTACGGTGTATTTGACGGAGACAACATCGCCAATGGCGAAGGAAATCCGGCACCGAGCGTTACGATTGACTCCGGGTTGGCGTTGGGCCGAATTCCCGATGCGCAGGATACTGGAGACAACGAAGCGGATTTCCAGATCGTGTCGCCAACCCCCGGATCGGCCAATAAACCGTAGCTCGTCGCCCCAACAAGGTGGAAAAAGAGAGGAGAATGGACATGCGAGGTAGCATCAAATGCGCTTGGTTGTTGATTATATTCGGCTTTCAGAGTGGAGCTTGCGACAATGATGCGGGCGACAGTGGATTCTCCAAAGAAACGGGTAACGGTTCCTCTACGGTAACGTCCGATACAACTGACGAAACAACAACATCATCAACGGATGTCACACAGATATTGGACATGACAGACGACACAGTCACCGATGTCGAAGTGATAATGGACACCGCGTCAAATTCGGACGTCACAGCCAACATGACACCCGCGGACACGATAAGTGACGACACAGCGGCACCAGAGGACGCAGGGTTAACATCAGACACGGGAGGTGGGAGCGTCGACGGCCAAGACAACGACCTGGTAGTACCGGTAGATACAAGCACCACAAACGACGGCGAACCTGTGGATAGCGGCCAGGGTACCGACACAACCGCGATTGTCGGGGGCGGGCTGGAATATGGAGAATGTCTTGATTTGTGTAAGTTTGATCTTCATTTTACCCAAACAACCGCTCACTTAGATGTGTTTTCCAACGCCGGCGAAAAACAGTACAGCAGCTCCGGTGATTTGACGACAACCGGCATCCTCCAGCTACAGGAGGCAGCCAACGGGCTACTGGGCGCGGAAATTCTTGACGTTTACGATTGCCCTGGTTGTAACGACTCGGGAAAACGCTACCTTATCTTACTGCTAGACAACATTTCCAAAACCACCACATATCAGGAAGACAAGATTCCCCCCGTCCTGAAAAACGCCGACACGCTTGTCCGCATCATCACGGAAGCCCTGAAAACCTGCAAATCCAGCGTGCAAATAACCGTACCGCCCAACTGTGTGCCTTTGCCGTAGTCTGCATTTTTCACAAGCTTGTGAGCGGTCCAATTTGGGGCGAATTGGACGATACCCGTGGATCGACATCTTGATATCGTTGGTCTTTTTTTGCCAACCCGAACACAAAGTGGCCAAAATCGCAAAAACATCTCCATTTTTGTGTCCTCGGAGATTCATCTTTCACCCATGTAGGCGCGGTTGACAGTCCAGTCGGCGAGCGTATGATCGCGCTGCTGCACGATGAACGTATGGCGGCAAAACGACTGATATGTACGCGGTCTGCCGTGCAACGCGCCTTGCCGCTGGTTTTTTTTGTAGGGTTTGGCTACAAAGTTTTCAGTAATTCAGCACCGTCGGTACCAACACCGATTGGAGGCCAATTGATTAACGAGCATTGCAGATTCCAGCTCGAAGCGACCAAGCTAGGCCGGGACGTGGTCTTTCAGGTCACGGTGCTCGAAAAACGGGAGCGGCGTGGTACAAAACTCTATGCCGAAACCGAATGCTCCGATCCCTACCACTTTTTGATCCAGTTCATCATTCGTGAAGCGGAATCCTTCGAGGAGGTGCTGGACAAATTTAAACGACAACTTGTTTATCGTGGATTTTCGCCACTGCGATTCCGCGTCCGCACTCACGATAAAACGACGGGATATGACCGCTGGGCAGAGTGGGTCAACATTGACATCAACGAGTATCCAGATTTTGGTCCTGCCGGCCGAGAACCGCTTCGTTAACCCGGAGTTCTCACACACTTGAGGTTACGAACGCCGATCCGCCGGAATTTCACGACCCAGCCGAATTTGAGCCGGATCGTCCGGAAAAGTTCTTGGGGAAATTCCCCGCCTTAACTTACTGACACCTTCCGTCGTAGTCGCCGAATGTTATCGCCAATTCGCAGCGTGAGTTTTTCGTTGTCGAAAAATTCACCTAACGGAATCGAGTATTTTCGACTGGTACCAGTGAGATCCTTAAACTGGGCGGTCGTAATTTCTCCGTTTTGCTCAAGAAAGATAACCAATCGGTCCCTTAATTTATCCAACGCCGATTTTTCGAAAAACAAATCCGAACGGATACGTACAATCATCCCTTCACGCGTGAGCATGTCCAGTGCTTCACGGACCGTTGATTCCGCGACCTTTAACGCCGTCGCAGCTTCTGCAGGAGAAGGTGGCTCGAGGTGAGCGGCAAGAAATAAACCGACCACTTTTTGCCTGATTTCGCCGAAAGTTCCACTCATTTTGGGAGCGAAACCCTTCAGGCGAACAAGGTCCGCATCCAACACAACCCGTTCAGAGCGCTGCAGTTCATCCAGCAACAATCCAAATAGGCGCGGAGGAAGTTCAAATCGAATCCGAACACGCAACTCTTCACGGGAAATACCGGGCCGGGATGGATTTTTGTCGTGATAGGAACGAATCAGTTTCACCGCCAAACCAACCATTTCATCGTAGTGTTGGCGATGCACAAACGACCGCTCCTCCGCATCAAAGGCAACCACCGCACGCGATTGGACCAAACGTATAAGAGACGAGTCCAAACCCTCTCGGGAAACGTCGACACGCCTCCACAATGACGTCCAAGTCACTCCCATCACCCCACCCAAGAACAAAAACTCAGTTATCTGTTGGTCCAAATTGCCGTCGCGCAGTTTTGTCAGCGATACCGTCACTCCCTTGTCCCGAATACGGTGTTTTTGCGGCATAGGGTCCAAAACACGTCCCCCACCAATCGTTTTACCATGATTTTTCAGCACCTCGAAGCCGCGCAACACGTATCGTTCACTCGGCAACAAAACCGTTGGTTGCTCCAAACGAACTTGTGCCAACGTTTCTGATCCGGGTTCGGCCTCGACTCCCGACAACAACACGACGGTTCCCGACAGTTGTGCCGTACCGGTGTGTACGAGCGCCTTAAATCGAACGGGAAGAGGCTTATCTAAGGCTGAAAGCACAAACAACGTCGCATCAAACATGGATGTTGCCTGCAACTGACCAGCGCGTATCAAAACCTCACCGCGATGCACTTCGGCGCGTTCCAACCCCAGGACATTGATCGCTGTCCTCGTTCCGCCTGCTACATCATCCACAGGCTCACCATGGACTTCGATACCTCGCACTCGTCCGGGCAGTCCGTCCGGCAACAACATCACGTCGTCTCCGGTTGCCAATCTGCCGGCGGAGGTTGTTCCGGTAACAACGGTCCCGAATCCTTTCAGAGAAAAAGCACGATCCACTGATAACTTAAACGGTCGCGACGGGTTTCGGTCGGGCGAAACAGGATACTTTTGTTGGATATATCCAACGAGTTCCGAACGGAATTGTTCTGCAACCTCAGGTATGTATGCAGAAAAGTGCAGAATTGGCTGGTTTTCGAGAAAGGTTCCTGCAACAAACCCACGTACATCGTCTTCCACCATGGAGAGCCAGTCTTCGGTCACCAAATCGGTTTTCGTCAATGCCACAAGGCCGTTCTTCACGTCCAACAATCGACAAATATCCAAATGTTCACGTGTCTGCGGCATCACCCCTTCGTCCGCAGCAATCACAAGTATGACCACGTCGACGCCGGTCGCTCCCGCGATCATCTGCCGCACAAATCGTTCGTGTCCCGGTACGTCGATCACCCCACACCGCTGCCCGTTCGGTAAGTCGAAATAGGCAAATCCCAGTTCTATAGAAATTCCTCGCTCCTGCTCCTCTTTGAGCCGATCAGTCAGAATTCCCGTTAACTTTGTTGCAAGCGTTGTTTTGCCGTGATCGATATGCCCTGCTGTCCCGATAATGATCATGAAGCACCAACCTTCAAAAATGACTGTGCTTTCTACCTTTTGCCCCACTCTGACGCCTTTGTACACGCCGCAACATATCAACCACCTATTATGGCGCACAAGAGTACACTCGGTCGAGACTGGTTGCACCGATCGACGTTTGACTCCGCTCGCAAGCTCTGAAGAAATCCCGGCTAGTACAAACGCCTAAACACCTTATTTAACAACAAGAAATCTCTTTGATCTCTTTTGGTTAAACGCACCAAGCAACCACGGGGTTACAGACTCTCCCGTTTAGCCAAACGTTGCTCTCCAAAGGAGTCATACATGTCCTTGACCCACGTCAACCGACGGTGGTATTTTGCGCAAGGTCCGAGTTTTTCGGCGCTTTCTGTGCCACACGCGGGCGATAACACCCGCAACACTAACTTAGCATGCCGGTGCATGGCGGCCTTCGAGTTGACACTCGTTTTCAGAGAATTTCCCGATCCAGTCCAACCTGTGCTGGACCGACCTGATGGTGCGATGCACAAGTTGACCAATAGTCCATACCGGGTTGGCCAACCTAGATCGTAGAAATTTCAAAGTAACACGAACCGGCTTGATCGTTTGCTCCATAGGCTGCATGCGTCGACCAGAAGTAAAAGGTTACGCGTATGTCCGTTCGTTGCCCTTTCTGCCGTGCGGAAATGGAGCCATCTATAAACGACGATTGGTCCACCACATCTACCAACGTCGTTTGCTCAACCTGCGGCAAAAGTTATTCGCCAGACGCCGACAGTCTTCCGGAATTCGAGTTCGATCTTGAACGCGAAGCCGGGTCCTTTGTCAGCAAAGCCGGAGGTGACAACGCGTCGATGAGCGCGGCCGGCCTGGATGTAGATCCGTTTGGGGACGACAGCTTGTTTGATCAATTGGAAGCAGAAGGGAGTGCACTGACGGCAGCCCCCATTGCGCTGGGCAGCACCGCCGAACCTTCTCGGTTTGATTTTGCCGCCGAAGACTCCATGGGGTCGTTTGGTGGACCAGGTGATGCATCGATCGCGCCAGTCTCTCGCGTGTCCAAACCCCGACCGATGACAGGCTCCCCCCCTGCTGATGAGGACTTCTCCGGTACCCGCAAGGAGTTAAGCGGGTTGACCGAAATGGACTTATCGGTCATCGGTACCTATCGGCGCAACCAAGATCACATCGTACAGGCAGAAGAGGTAATTTGGACACCGAAAGGCGGCGCCGGAAGTGGGCCGGAGTCAGCCCGTGGTCTTTCAGACACCAACACGGGACGACCGGCACGCCCCAAATCCAAAGTGGACCCAGGTGTTGGTCGCCGTCAGGGATCCACCGCGGTGGAATCGCCGTTTGAAGTCCAACCGATTGGAAATGACCTAAAAACATCGAAAAGACCGGCACCACCCCCCCCACCCCCGCCGAAAAAATCTGGCGCGCCGCCTCGCCAGCAAACTTCACCACCGTCGTCCCCAAGAAAAGCAGGAACGCCTCCCGCAGCACCTGTTACGAACCCGGGACTCGATCCGTTTGCATCACTATTTGCGGAAGGCACCAACCCTGGAGTCGAAGGAAACCCATTTGACGTGATGGAAACATCCGCACCGGGCTCACGACAGTCAGAAAAGCGAGAAAAATCGTCACCAGGCGCTGCAGAATTCGATTTTTCTGCACTGATGGATAACACCGGAACGAATATTTCCCAGCTCGGCGCGGAGCGAACCGATCCGGCGATCAAGAATAAGTCAAAGGGCAAGGGCAAAGGTCAACCACCACCTTCCGCCGCAGGCACCGAAGATCCCTTTTCGTTTCGAGAAGATACGAACACCTTCTTTGTAGATACGCCTTCATCTTCTGCCCAGAAAGCCGGCAAAAAAGAGGCAGGAAAAGGGCGTGGGACCAATCCCGGGGTCAATCCATCGGACGGGTTTGAGTTGGATATGCCTGCGCCATCGGCAACCGAGTTTGCTGATTTGCTTCCAACAGAAGCAACCAGTCAGGACGGCCGCCACCGAAGTGAACGCGGAAAACGTAAGAATCGGCCCAACAAAGCCACTTTGAGGCAAAGATTACCCAAAGTCGGACTAGGAACTCGAATCTTTGCAAGTATTGTACTGTTGACTCTTGGGGTGGGCCTTGGTCTGGGTCAAACCTCTCTCGGTTATTTTGGACTAAATTACTTTTTTCCCGCCGCACCTCCCAAAGAACTCGACCTGAAGAAAGAAGTGGCGAAAATCGCCAGCCGCCAAGACGGCGCTGCGCGCGAAGACACCGCGGCGGCATACCGTAACCACATCGAGAGGCTGGAGACCGAACTCCAAAAAAACCCCGACAGTCGGCAGACGAAACAAGACTTGCTCGAGGCCTACCTGGAGTTCCGCTCGCGATTCCCGGACGAATTCAAAGCCGCAGAAAAATACGTAAAACGGAAAGAAGCGTTAAGTAAGGAGGTGGACATCCAATCGATTCCCCGTCTGTTGGCATTGGAGCTCATTCAAGACGGAAAGTTCGATGAAGCCGAGATTGCACTCAAAAGGGCGCTTCAGGATGCGGAAATTTTGTTTCTTTACGGACAAATAGCATTCGAAAAAGCAGAGTGGGAAAAATCAAAAGAGTATTTGGAGCAAGCCGCAAAGCTGAACCCACATCTGGTCAAAGCGAAGTACTTTCTTGGTCAAATCGCGGAAAAGACCGGCAATTTTGACGATGCGAAAAAGTGGTACGATGATGTTCTCGCTCAAAACCGAATTCATTCGGACGCACGCCTTGGAAGTGCACGGATGTTGCTTGTGCAACGCGAGTTTGCCGAAGCGGAACGCATAGCCGCAGATGTGCTGCGAATCGCGAAGTCCGACATGAACACGCAAGCTCAGTTCGAAGCCCACAAGACGCTTGCGCAGATTTACGCTCAACAAAATAACCTGGAAAAACGTCTCTCGCACCTTCAATCAGCAATACAATTCCGGCCGGGAGACGAATTGTTGGTCCTGGAGTTGGTAGATCAATACGTCGTCGCGAATCGGACAGAAGACGCGGAAAAGCTGTTGAACGGTTGCCTGAAAAGCGGCTGCAAAAGCGGGGAGTTTTACACCCGCCTCGTCCGATTTTATGTCGAATCCCAAAAGATGGAAGAAGCTGAAAAGTTCGCCGAAGAAGCCGCAAAGTTATATCCAGAGGATCCATCACTGATGTTCTTGAAGGGGGAAATTGCAGAAAAACGAGGGCACGCAAAAAACGCCCGGTCCATTTATCAGGCTTTGCTGCAGAAAGATCCGACGTATGCGATGGCGTATTCACGGATTGCGGACATTCATACCACGGAGCGCCGTTACGAAGACGCTACCACAACACTTCTCAAGGGCATCGAGGTCAATCCCGATTCTGTTCAGTTGTTGCGACAATTGGCGGATTTATACGTTGCGACGAGTCAACTCATCAAAGCAAAGGATATGTATGACCGCTTGGTCGACAAAGACTCCAAAACACCGGAAACACGCTTTGAATACGCTAAACTGCTTTCGGAACTAGGATATGCCGACGAAGCGGTAAAACAATTTGAGTTACTTTACAGCAGTGGTTACACGGACAGCGATGTGGCTCTGGCGTTTGCGGGCGCGTTGACCAAAGCGCAGCGCCCCCGGGACGCCATCAATGAACTCGAAAAGTTGTTGCGCAAAGACCCCCAACACGTCGAAGCCAACACACGAATGGGCGAACTGCAGATCGAACTAAAAAGCTTCAAAACAGCCGAAATGTTCTTAAAAGCCGCCCTGCGGGTCGATCCCGGATTTGCTCAAGCTTTTTTTGCCCTAGGTCGCCTTGAACTTGCGCAGAACAATCTCAATGATGCGATAACATATCTCGATAAAGCGGTTGGTTTTTCCGGCGCCAACATGGTTTATCGCGCCGAGTTGGCGAAAGCGTTGACACAAAAAGGCACCGTGGACGACCGGCGCCGGGCGCTGGATCAGTACGACACGATTATTAAACACTACAAAACACTTACCGGGCCTGAACTTGCGACTCGCGATCCCGACGTGTATATGCGCCGCGCACAGTTGTATTTTGATTCGGCAAAATATCGAGAAGCATTGCAGGATTTTGAGATGGCAATGTTGATGGACACCAGTCGAGTCGAGGCAATCGCGAGCTTTGCGGAAACCCTATTCAAAATGAAACGGGAGCGAGATGCCAAAAGCTACTTTGAAGAAATTCTTAAAAGAGACGCAAACCACGCAAAAGCTCATTATTATCTGGGACAAATCGCCTTAAACCAAGGCGATCGAAGAGCCGCGGAAAACCACCTCATGGCTGCTGTGCATCGTGGCGGCGGACACTATCCTGACGCTCACAAAACCTTGGGGTTTATTTTTAGGGAAAAGGGTTTAGGCGCCCCGGCTAGACGAGAGTTCGAGTTGTACTTGAAAACCGCCGATGCCGGTGCTTATGACCGAGCAGAAGTGGAGCGTATCATTTCTCGCATTCGACGCTAATTTAGCCGGACAGGCAACAAACTAACTGTGCTTGGGCACACCCGCGAAACCGCATCAACACAGTCACTTCACCCAAAAACAAACCATGGATGAGCCCCGCCGAACAACGGTGACCAAACTCGCAACGACCAGCAATCGCGACATGGGATACGCCGCATTTTGGCTGGCGTGTGTCCTTTTATGCTGTTCACAGACGCCTGGTGTGGCAGGTGGAGAACCCACACTGGACGACCTGCGCCGACAGATCGCGGAAACGATTGTACACCCGGGTGTACGTGTTGTGGGTTTCGCACGGGACAACACGGCCGTTGTCGCGGAGGTGTCCCGCGAAAATGGGCATACCAGAGCAGTTACCCACGTCACCGTCGACCGCTCACAAGCGATGCCGGTTGATCGAATCGGGATGATGTTGCCCGGAATGGCCCGGGATACCGACGACGCGTTCGCTACGGCGGAAGAACTTACAACCAAGTATCAGCACCTTGGGTTTCGGCAAGTTACCGAACGCGGTATTCCCACAGGTGCAGGCTGGCTGTTTCTGGGAGAGGGATATTTGTTGCGCTGGAATACCGGGCGGATTGAACTTCGCGGCCCAAAGGAATGGCAATTCCTGGCCGCCCCCGATGTACCCATGGAATCTGAAGTTGCCGACCTGGTCTTCGACAAAAAAACCGACAAAATCGTTTGTCTGTTGGGGAGCACCAATACCAGGGGGCGGTTCGGTTGGCATTGGATCGAATTGAGTACCGGCGACTTGCCGCACGACTCCAGACTCCCATGGTCCGAACGAATCGCTGCACTGGCGGCATACACCCCGTGATACTCCTGACACGCACATAGATATCAGAGAGGGTCAGCTTCAAGCCGGAAGTGACCCTGATCGAGCTAATTTAGCGTTGAATTGGCCGGGACCGGACTGAGGAATATCGGGAATATTCCGCAAGGACGGAACTGGCCAAGGCAGCCTAAATTAGCCGAACAGGGTTCACTTATCTATTTCCGCTGACCTTCTCAGTATCTTGTGAAAATCGCCGCTCGCCATGAAGAGCATTTTCCACTTATTGGAACAGTTTTATCTGGAAAACACGTCTTCAAATATCAACGTTCGTTTGGCCACCGGTCCTTGAGCCAATGCGCAATCGGCTCGAATACATCGGCCGGCGCATCATTGCCCACAAACAGATCTGCGTGGGCATACCAACGAACTGCATCTCCCACCCGCAGAATATGGCGATCAATTCCTCCCCACGCCTCTACCACCGACAACGCTGCCGGCTCAGGAACAATGCCATCTCGATTCGATACAACAACAAGCAGCGGGTTACGTATATTAGCAAGCGCACTCGTTACATTAATTCCGCGGAGAATCATATCGCTGTTGTTGATCCACAGTGCGATATCTTTGTTCACACGCGGGTGCGGATCCTCCACCGTTTGGATCAACTCGGACACCCGTTCCAAGTCCACGTGCGCAGAGTTCATATACACCGACAGCAACCGTGGCGCCCGGCGAGCCAGCAGCGGGAGCGCTGCCTTGGCAAGGGTTCTGGCTCCACCCATTTTGAAAGCACCGGCAAGTCGTGGTGACGAAAACGCAAACCGTACCGCGGGGTGAACGTCCGCCCAACGTAACGGCGCGCCTACGGTCACCAAACTCCCGATACGCTGGTCACCCACCAACGCCATGTGCGCATAAGCGATAGACCCTCCCAAACTGCATCCAAATAAGTCAACCTTATCCGCCGTGGTCTGGGTGTATTTCAAAACGACCTGAACAGCAGCCGCGACATCCAATTCCGCGTAACGGCGAAGGGACGGCTGACCCGCATTACGATGTAGCGGCCGGGAAGCGCCCTGTAACCTTAGGTTCACCGTCCACACTTCGATGTCGGCCATTGCAAGACACGATTCCAAAGATGTCCCGCGGGGATGAAAACCAAAAATGAACCCATTCATGCCATATCCCGGCACAATGAGTACGGGGCGTCCCCGCGTTCGTTCCAGCCCACTGCGTACCGTACGCTTCATGTGAAGCTGCCAACCGTCGTCGGTATGCGCCCAATATTCTTGGGTTTTAAGCATGGACGGGCTCAACCCTCCTCCGACAATACAACCAGTTCGGCAATATGTTTGTCTGTACGAAGCAATTCGTCTTTCAGCTCAATACAGCGGTCCCGGTCCTTTTGGACTACCTCGGCAGGCGCTTTCTGCACATAACTTTCGTTACGTAACTTCGCTTCGGTCTTCTCCAACGCTTCTGCCGCCTTTGCTCGGCTTTGCTGTAGTCTCTTGATCTCCATTGCAAAATCGATCAGCCCCGCTAGACTCACATACACTTCGCTGCCACTTCCCAATGCAAACGTCGCCGCGGCTTTAGGTCGCGGTAGTTCCGGAGAGACGTCCAGATGTGACAACCTAACCAAATGGCAAATGATCGACACCTCGTCTGGCCCCAACAAGCTGGCGGTAGCAGCATCACCAGTGCGTACAGCAGCATGTAATTCCGTTTTTCTGTCAAGATTGTGTTCGGATCGAATATTACGAATTCCACGCACCACTTCACGAAGAAACTCAAACCGTTCATCCACGCCACTGAGGCCAGCCGGCGCAACGGGGGCCGGCCACGGCGCAACGGCAAGCGACACAGGCAAGGTCTCACCGCACAACGTGGCCAATGCCGGGCGCAGGTTTTGCCAAATCTCTTCCGTGATAAACGGAACGTAAGGATGCAGCATCCGTAAAATAACGTCGATTTGCCGTATCAACACAACCTGAGCCGTTAACTTACTCAGGCTGCCACCTTTTCCGTCATAAAGACGGGGTTTGATGATCTCGAGATACCAGTCACAAAATTCATCCCAAACATACCGATAAAGCGTCTGGCCGAACTCATTAAACTTGAATTGCTCAAGACCAATTGTCACCCGCGTGGCCACCGCCGCCAGTTTTCCTTCGATGTATCGATCCTCCAGCGCAGTGACTTGCCCAAGACGCAACGACTCCTGCTGCCCAGGCGGCAACGACCGAAAGGTTTCCACAAATCCTTCGAGGTTGCTTAACGCAAAACGACACGCATTCCACAGCTTATTACAAAAATTCCGCCCCATTTCAAACCGCGTGGCGGCCAGCTTGATGTCCTGTCCTTCATTTGTCAGCAAAGGCAATGTCAACCGCACTGCATCCACACCCCAGGTATCGATCATTTCGATAGGATCGATACCATTCCCCAACGACTTCGACATCCGGCGCCCATGCTCATCCAGAACCGTGGCGTGGATATTGACGACCTCAAACGGTTTTTTGTCGAGGAACGCATAGCTGGCCATAACCATACGCGCAACCCAAAGGTAAATGATTCCTCGGTCGGTCGATAAGAATCCGGTTGGATAAAAATACTCCAGATCCGGTGTGTCCTCTGGCCATCCCAAAGTTGAAAACGGCCACAGCCAGCTTGACGCCCACGTGTCCAACACATCTTCATCCTGCCTTACAAGTGGCTTGCCGGTTTTCGGGTGCACCGCCCCGTGACCGGGATCTTCACGTAAAGCAACAGATTCCCCGTCTTCGTCGTACCAAACCGGAATTCGGTGGCCCCACCATAATTGGCGACTGATGCACCAATCCTTAACGTTTTCAAGCCATTGTAAATAAACCGATTCCCACCGCTCCGGCACAAATCGGATTTCTCTAACTCCCTCTTCGTTGGGTTTTACCGCGGCAATCGCCGGCGCCGCCAATTGTTGCATGGCAACAAACCACTGCTCGGACACCAAGGGCTCGATAGGGGTTTTGGAACGGTCGCTATGGGGCACGTTGTGAACGTGGTCTTCAATCTTTTCCAGCAAACCAAGCGCTTTTAGCTCTTCGACAAGCTGCGGGCGTGCCTTTAGTCGCTCAATACCGTGATATTTTCCCGCGTTTTCGTTCAAAGTACCATCTTTGTTGAGCACGTTGACGAGAGGCAAACCAAAACGTTGGCCACGTTCATAGTCGTTGGGATCATGGCCCGGGGTCACTTTTACCGCACCGGTTCCAAATTCTTTTTCGACCGACGGATCAGCAATCACAGGCAGCTCACGCCCGATAATCGGTAAGATAACGCTGTTTCCGATCAGATCCGCATAACGTTCATCCTCGGGGTGCACCGCCACGGCGGTATCACCAAACATGGTTTCTGGACGGGTGGTTGCCACAACCACATACCGCCCAGGTTGTCCTGAAACGTTATATCGAATGTACCAGAGGTGGCCTTTGATTTCGCTTTGTTCGATTTCGTCGTCACTTACCGCGGTCTGTAACTTACAGTCCCAGTTAATCAACCGCGCTCCGCGATAAATGAGGCCACGTTCCCAAAGACGAACAAAACTTTCCCGAACCGCCAACGATAGCCCGGCATCCAGCGTAAATCGGGTCCGACTCCAATCAGCACTACAACCAAGTCGCCGAAGTTGATTCAAAATGGTGCTGCCGTACTGCTCTTTCCACTTCCAGACTTCCGCAACAAATGCCTCCCGCCCCATCGCTTCACGGCTTTTGCCCTGCTCCAGCCACAGCTTTTTTTCAACAACAGCCTGCGTCGCAATTCCCGCGTGATCCGTCCCGGGTTGCCACAACACACAAAATCCTTGCATTCGTTTGAAACGAGCGACGATATCCTGCAACGTGTTGTTGAGCGCATGTCCCATGTGCAGAGCGCCAGTTACATTAGGCGGAGGCATCATGATCGCAAACGGCTTTCTGCCTTCGGCTTTTGCCGGTGCAAACACGCCTGACTCCTCCCAGAACTGGTACCATTTGTTTTCGATCGCACCCGCTTCAAAACGGGAAGGCATTTCCATGTTCATGCCACGCTCCAGAGACGATTTGTTTCGTATTGCCGCACAACAATCCACAGACTGGAAGCACATGCTCCAATCCAAACCACACGAAGGTGAAAGAGTATGCACCAAAGATCCAAAGGAACCAATCCCGGAAACTCCCAACGAGAGCACGTTGGCGCAATCCAGTTCATGTGGTACGGTGAACCAATGATTCGACTGCCGGTCGAGGCTTGAGACACGCGATCTTCGGAGTTCCCAGAGCTTATCTGCTTTGGCGTATGCACGGGTTCTGTTATGTTACTGATTCCGCACCAAGCAACGACAACCAGCACCGAGATTTGGTTTGCCGAAAGACGCACGACCCAGCCACCACCACGAGTACGTTTATCAGTGTTTGGAGCCGGCACGGATGCGGAGCTTGTTCTTCCTGCCACCTGGGATGTATTGCCCACATTAGACAAACCGACGTTTGTGGGTCGTGTAAAAATGGGGGGGCTCAAACCGAATACCCGGTACTTGTTCCGCGCAAAACAAGACGAAGCCGGAGCTGCCTACGGAGCAGCGGCCCGAATTCGCACGATGCCGCTCACTCTTCCAACGAGTCAGGAGCCACCCTTGGTTATCGGGCTCAGCTCGTGTTTTTACCTCGCACGAGATCGTACGGGTCAAGCTGGGTCCATCACACGGCGGGCTCCCGCGGATTTGTTACCCCATGTCAAATTTTTGTGCGGAGATCAGGTTTATCTTGATCTTCCAGTCCAGCAGGACCTCCCGTCCAACCCACAACACCTCTTTTCGGCACTTTTTGATAAATATTGGCTGAATTGGACCCAAGGCGGCGACGATATCACCACTGGATTTGGGAGCTATTTACGTTGGGGCGCAAATCTGTTCGTTTCCGATGATCATGAATGGTGGAACAACTATCCATTTGCCACCGCTATCGCATCCAATACGTGGACGTCGGCTGGGCGTAAACAATGGCGTGCTTCGGCGCAGGCACTTTTTGGAGCGTTTCAGACGTTTAATGGAGAACCCAAATTAGGAGAAATCACCGTAGGTACGCCAGGACACCCCGGTTCGGTGGAAATTCGTTCTATTGATGGTCGTATCTTTCGTACAAAAGATATCTCACACAACCCCAAACAATTACGGGCGATTACGGGATGGCTCGGACGGCTAAAAGGACCCGGGATTTTGGTGTTGTCGCAGCCGATCTTTGAACGATCCGTCGGATGGCTCCAACAGAACTTCAAAGACGCCGGCATCGTTGACCTTGACGATTTTCCCGAACTTGCTGAAGCCTTATACTACGCTCCGCACGACGTTCTTATCTTATCGGGAGATATTCATGCGGCAAGGATGAGCCGCACGAGTGGGTGGCGGTCTCGTATGGTCGAACTGGTATCGTCCCCCCTGTCGTTGTGCCAGGGACACACCCACCAACCGCAACCTGCGTCGACGCGGTTTCCGCCCCGCGCCGTCGCGGGAACATCGCCGACAGCGGTCAAGTCGACCACGCCGTTGTTGGAAAACCACTCCCTTGTTTTGGAAATCGTACAAATTCAAGGTGGATTTCGGGCGACACCCACATATTGGCCGACCGATCCCACTCATAAACCCGTTAAACTCGATGCAATCGATTTTTTTTAACCCGAATCCCAAAAGGTTGCGCCCATGATGCCAGTACGTCTCTCACCCAAAGCCACACGAAACCCGGCCATTGTTGAACATGCACGCTTAGAAGGGGAGTCTAACATAGCATGGTTTCAGCGAGTTCACCCCGAACCCATCAAAGGCGTCACCGTGTTACTCGTCGGCGGATGTAACTTAACGAGCTTTCGTCTAAGAGCAGCGCAAAGTCACATGCGGATCGACATGTTTCCGAGCTTCTGGAGCCACGCCGCTATCGTGGTCCCATCTACATCCAAAAAAGCCGTGGCGTGGGTGTGGGAAGCTTCGATTGAACCCGTTGACGGTTTTCACGCGTGTACCGCCCGAAACGGTATTGCACGGGTTGCATTGGCGGACTACGACTCGGCAGCACGTTATCCGAACATCGCATTTCTGCGTTTTCCCGGCGCCGATCCGAAAGAGGTTGTCGCTGGTATCGAAATACTCAGGAAAGCCCGGTTAGTCGTAGATCTGATCAGCCCACTTGTTGAGTGGCTTGGATACGCTTGGGGTGCCCACGGAAACACAAATCCGTTGCTGCGAGGGCATGCAATCCCAAGTGCGGCCCTTGTGGAGCAGGCATTTGGCCAAGCTCGATGTGACGTCACTCCGGGATCCGACTCGTCAGCCACCTGTCCGGAGGCTTTGTGGCAAGCCGCGCTGTGGTGGTCGGAGTTTTATGGCCAGACCACCCGTTCCAATCGCAAAGAAACATCGGCGACCCCAACCGGTATCTTCGTCATCAGCCAACCCGCCGCCGCAGCGACACACGAATAATCGGATATTCTCGCCCGGAACGATCATCCTCCATTGCCGCTGCCGACTGGCACGGTGTCTGCACAGGTATAGAACCTGACGACGCGGTGAAAAACAACGACGGAGGTAATCATGCGCGGTCAACTTCCTACAACTTGTTTGAATGCAAGAAAGTATCTGGCTAGTGTGCTCATCGTTTGGGGCACTACGGGAACGATCGGATGCGTCTGGCAAGGGGATCTGGATTTATCAGACACCCAGATCAACACCGAAACACATCCGGATTCGAAAAACACTGGTGTTGATACCACATCAACCAATGTGCTCTCCCCTTCCGACATTACAATTGAGATCGTGTCTACCCTTGGCCGGGTGGTGTACCCATCGTCCACCATGGCCACTGGTTACTCCACAATCTTGTCCACGACCGACAACAACTTGTTCAAATATGCACATCACGAAATAAAGGTCACGGTTAACCATGCCGGTAGTTTGAAGGATATTCTAATGACGATTGACGACGGCTTGCAGGTAATGCAAAAGCCCACACCGGGGTCTCCGCAAACCGCGTTTTTTAACGTCAACACGGCGCCATTGGTCGAAGGGCCGCATGAAATGGAAATCGTTGTGCGAACCGCAGACAACAAGGCCCCGGTGACCATAACGGCACCGTTTCAAGTGGTGTTAAATGCAACCGACATCGAAGTGGTGTCCGAACGCTGGCTATGGATCACAACTTTAGACGCAGGTTTGTTAACATACGATCTTGGAAAAGACCTGCTGGATCCCAATGACGACATCGCCTTTGCCCTGCCGTTTCCGGCTGACATTCACCATCCGACTTCATACGACAAGGACTTCAGCTTGTTTTCGCCCGAATTTCTGCGATTGAGCCGAGATGAGGTGGGGCGGTTGTGGATTGGAACCGCTTGGGGCGGAGTTGTACTGTTCGACGATGGAGGAACCCCAGTCGATCCCGGTGACGACCAATGGGTTCGATTTTCGTTGCCACCATGTGGATCCACATTTGTATGCGGTGAAGACCGGGTCAACCCAACGCCGGACACTTTGGACGGCCTCGTTGGCAAAGCATTGGCCAATACGGTCACCGACATTGAACCCGTGGGCACCGACGGTGCGTATGTCGCAACGTTGTCTGGCCTGCATTACCTAAAACTCAGCGGCGATCCATTTTTTGGTAAGCCCAAGATCACTTCTTTTTCATCCATGGGGCTCTACGATGCCAACATCGCGGCGATCAAACTGGATTCCGAGGGTAGGGTGTGGATCGCGTCGTTTGACATCACGGGCGAAGGTGCCACAAACGACGCGCTAACTGTCTTCGACCCAGGCGACTCCCCGTTTGACCACACCGATGACCAATGGGCCAAAGTGGCGTTGTTTCCTTTTGATCCACCGGAATACGTCTATTCGCTCACGATCGATCACGCAGGTCTCAAATGGCTTGGTACCGATCAAGGGTTGTTTACGTTGAACGATTCCAACACGCCGCTTGACCCGTCCGACGACGTCTGGACGCTGCGTGAACAAAGCGCAGGTCTTTCTGACCCGGACGTGGGTGCTGTTGTGGTAAGGGAAGATGGCGCATTGTTGGTGGGGGGTTTTGACGTCTGTTCCGGTAACGGTGGGGGGCTGGCGGTTATCCAGTTGGGCGGGGCAGACCCACAAAAAGTCGACGAACTGCTCGATGGGAACCCTTCCGACTGGGTTACGACGGCAATGGACCGCACCATGGACAAAGCGCTGACCATTTACACAATGGCCGACGGCTTTCCAGACCCCGATGTGTCGGCCATTGTTCCGATTAAGGATAACGTGGTTGCGGTATCGACTTTCAATATTCTGAAAGCATGGGTATTGGACATCGTCCTTGAGGCGTACGGAATTGATGCAGGGTCCTGCGACGCCCCGCCACCCGGCGCGTTGGGAGTCGATGGAATCACCGTGTTGGACATGGGAAAGTCCTTGTTTTCTAAGGGAGACGATCAAACTCTCAACATTTAATCCAGTAACTTAGCGTGGCCGCACGCCGTCGACTCCGCAGATCTCCGATCGGCATCGTTCAATTCATTTCAGCACGCCCTTGACTCCCCGAATTGGGTCTCTACAATCGCGAAACCTAACTCATCACAAGGAGTTTGAGTGTGGGCGTCGACTTTCGGTCGAAAAATTCAGGCATGCGGCGGTTGGCGAGCACCATTGGGCGGTTTGCCATCATCCGAAGTCGGCTAACACTGGGGCTCCTCGTACTGGCAACTGTGGCGCTCGCTCCGTTTGCTGCAACGATTCATTACGACGACGACGTGTTGCAGTTTTTACCGCAAGGTGACCCGGAAGTTGTGCGATTCCAGGAAATGGGCAAACGATTTGGTGGTTTGTCCATCGCGATTGTCGGCGTTGAAGCCCCCACCGGAGACCTGTTCACGCTCGAACGGCTGCGCCTCATACGAAACCTGACCCAAGCAATAGGCAAAATCGAGGGCATTACTCACACGACTAGCATCACGGAATTGCGCGATATTGCCGAGGAGGCGGCGGGAGACGGCGAGGCAATGACCATCGTTAGCGATTTGGTCGGCAAATTGCCCGAAAACTCCTCCGAACAACAATCTCAAGAAGCAATGGCCCAACTAAAAGCCCGTGTGTTGAGCCGCGATCACATCACAGGATCGCTGATTTCTCCCAACGGCGACGCAACGATCCTGCTTTGTCACATCGCTCCTGGCCACGCGGTCAAGCCGATAGCTGATACGATTCGCGCAACAACACAAAAAATGTCCAACGAACACGAAACCGGCCTGAGGTTTCATTTTGGCGGCGCGCCGTTTATCGGGTCCTTTGTGGCAGATGGGGCGCGCGCCGATATTCTGCGTTTGTCTCCATATGTGTGCCTGGCCATTGTGATCATCGTCCTCGCGAGCGTCCGTTCACTTTGGGGCACGGTTATTGCGCTTGGGTCGGTCCTGATGGGCATCATCTGGGTAATTGGAATGATGAACCTGATAGGCCAGTCACTAACATTGGTGTCCTCGTCACTGCCGGTACTGTTGGTCGCACTGGGTAGCGCCTATTCTATTCATCTTCTGGTTCGTATTCTTGCACACCTTGACAGTGGAGTGGCCGACCGCCAAACCGCTGTTGAGTTGGCCTTGGACGGAGTTGGGCCACCTGTGCTGTTGGCCGGCATCACCACCGCGCTGGGATTTTTGTCATTTTGGGTCATGGACATTAGCCCAATGCGCGATTTCGGCCTAGCAATGGCCGTCGGCACCCTGATGATCGTCTTACTGACACTTTGGGTGGTACCATCCGCTTGCATACTTCTTCCCCTTCGCTCCCAAAAAGAAGAAAGGTCACCTCACGGAGCGGTCCGCCTGCTGCGGGCCGTTCCGGAATGGGTCATCCAGCGCCCACGACACGCGACGGTGATCGGCGTCGCAATCGTCGCGATTTCGGCGTTTTACGCTGCCCGGGTCGACACCCACATGGAAACGCGTCGGTTTTTTGAAAGCGACAGCGAACCCGTATTGGCTGAGGATTTTCTGGAAAAACGACTCGGTGGATCCTTGTTTTTGCAGGTTGAAGTGACCGGCGACATTCGAAGCCCACTCGTTTTGCGCCAGATCCACAAACTGTCAGCGATGATTTCGGCACAAAATGGAGTCACCGACGTTCAATCCATTTCGACCGTGATGACGCTTGCATCCAAAGCGCTCACCGGGGAAAAAAGACTGCCGGCATCACCACAGACAACGGCAGCTTTGTCTCGCCTTGTAGAGGAAGATCCCAACATCCGGCTGCTCGTGGATGCAGAATGGAAACACGCGCTGCTGCAGGTCCGTCTGGGCGGATTCGATACAAAAAAAGCGTCGGCCCTGGCCTCCACCCTTGCCCGACAAACGTCCCGATTATCGGGCGACATCGTAGCGGTGCCTCGTGAAACGATGACCGATTCGCAACTGGCAACCGAACAGGAAAACGCCGCAGAAATGCTCGGCTGGCTGCTTTCGGCGGCAGGATATGGCATTGCGTCTAAGGAATCGATTACATCTCTTCTCAATGCGAAGGCCGTCATGGCCGATCCAAACGCCATGGCGACCGCAGTATTGGCCCAGCTCAATCGCGACCTTGTTGAGGACGAACTCGTTTACATAAACGAAGATGCAGACCTCACAAAGTTATCTGAAACGGCATCTAAATTACTTGTCGAAGACAAATTGAAGTCGGAAACGCTGTTGCCATTGTTATCGGCAATAGCGACTGAGGAAGAGAAGGAAAACGTCGATGGCCTCCGCAAGGCCGCCGATTTTATAGCCAAAAACCTAAATTCCATCCAACAGAACAACATCGTACAAGCTCAAACGGCTATACTAACGCAACTGTTGGGTAACAGCCCGCAACCCGTCGTGCAGGAGCAGGTGCTCGCCGTGTTGGCAGAACTTCGCGACCCCTATGCAGTGCTTCCGAGGTCTGCGGCAGGCGACACAGACGCCAAAGACATACGATCAGTTCACTCGGTAATCGGAGGATATCCGATGATCTACGTAGGAATGAACCAAAGCGTACAACGGAACCAGGCCTTCAGCCTGGTGGTGTCGTTTTTCCTTATCGTCGCAGCGTTGGCGTGGTTTTTCCAGAGCATCCTGCTTGCCCTTGTGGCGTCAGTACCTGCCGGGATTACGCTGCTCATTGTTTTCGCGATCATGGGTGCCCTCAACATTCCAATGGATGTAGGCACGTCTATGATTTCGTCGATTGCGCTCGGAACAGGAATCGACTATGCGGTACACCTCCTATGGCGGCACGGAGTCCACGTCGGAGCCGACGCGGACGCTGCGTTAAGTGAGTCACTGTCGGCGACCGGCTGGGGAATCGTGGTCAATGCGTTAGAGGTGGCCGCAGGGTTTGGAATTATGATGCTCGGAACCATCGTTCCGATGCGTAATTTTGGTTTGTTGACAGCGACCGCAATGGTCGTCAGCGCAGTGGTCACCATTGCCATTCTTCTTCCGCTTGTGCGTGCGGTGGCCGGTGTGGTGCTCAGAAGACACTCAGGTTTTGCAAAAACGGCCCAGGAAAGGATCCAACCATGAAACCCTTCATATGTTTTGCTCTGTTATCTTACTTAATTAGCATACCGGCTACGTTGGCAGCCAAAGAACCCGACCCCAAACTGGCCTCTCTGCTGCAGCAGGGCGCCCAAGCTCTTCTGGTGGAGGCGGACAGCCGCCACAACAACTTTAAGGACCAGACCATCACGGTTCGAATGACACTTCACGGCGGCGCCGACGAAGGCAAATCGATCGAATTCGAGTCCATGACCAAAGGTGACGACAAACGTGCATTTCATTTTCTCTCTCCCGCCGAAATGAAGGGAATGGGCGTCGTTATTCGCGGAAAAGACGAAATTTATGTACGTTTGCCGGATATGCAAAAAGTTCGCCGGGTTGCCGCACATGCGAAACGCCAAAGTTTCCAAAGCAGTGACTGGACGTTTGACGATATGGGCATGATCCGGCTCTCGAACGACTTCGATGCCAAACTCTTGGACGACAAGGGCGAGTTCGTCACGTTGGAATTGAACCGCAAACCCAACGTTGATTTGATGTACAAAAAACTGGTGATCGCAATTCGTAAAGATCAGTTGCTGATTGAGAAAATCGAATACTTCGATGACGGTGGAAAAAAAATCAAAGTTCAAGAACGCGCCGGCCTAAAGGAAGAGCCCGCGGGCAACTGGATGTACCGAACCATTACGTTAAAAGACCTGACCACAGGCCATTCGACGGTAAACGAAGTGTTGGCGGTCAAAGTGAATTCCAATCTTGATGATGACACGTTCAGCCGCCGTTGGCTGGTTCGGGGTCTATAGGGCGCTATGAGGCAGCCTTACACAGTTTTCGTGTGCCTTGTCTCGGTCATTGTATTGGGAGTCCAGATGGCGTCGGCTCAAGTCATTTTCGACTACCGGGGATACATTGAATCCGACCTTCGTTTCTCGATTCCCGGCAAGGATGAGCCGGACGATGTGTCTGATTTTCGTTTTGTCCGTAGTGACAACACCGCACGGCTGACCGCGACGCTTTCCGGTGACGCCGTCCGCGCCGTTGCGGATCTGGCCGTCATCTTCACTGGCCGTCCTGAAACTACAACAGCCGATGATTTGGTGAATCGTTCAAAAGTCGACCCATTTCGGCTTGAAAGCGACGCTTTATATGTTTCAATCGACGATTTTATTGCACCAGGCATGGATTTGCGCCTCGGACGCCAAATCGTACGCTGGGGAACAGCGGACATGTTCAACCCCACCAGCTCACTTAACGCCTATGACTTTGAGGACCCCCTCAAATTTGGCGAAGCCGTTGCAACGGAGATGGTATCACTCACTTACAACATCCCATGGTCCGTAGAGGGCGAAGACTCCACCATTGTGGATGATGTTACGTTGTCGGTTGCGGTGGTCCCCTATTTTAGACCGGCGTTGTTGCCCGAAAGTGCGTTGTTGGCATTCTCTGAACCCAGTCTTTTTAATCAGTTCGTTGATTCTGCCATCCTAAAGGGACTGTTGGTTGAACAAGACCTGTTCTTGGCAGCCGGAGGTAAGGCCGTATATGACATCGATGTTCAAACCCCTGATTTGAGCGTGCGCAACCTTCAAGTGGGCGCTCGGTTTGGAATGTCGTTGTTGGGTGTTGACTGGAGTATCAGCTACTACCGGGGATTCGACGATGCACCGCGCGCAGAAACCATCGTCGCCGGAGACATTCGATTGCCGAAGGTGCCGCTTGCATCGCCCACCGATACCGTCGCAGTACTGAAAGAACTCGATTTTACGGGTGTCACAGTCGATACACACGTAACTATGACTTACCCACGTGTGCAGGTTTTTGGCGCCGACTTTTCGACAAGCCTGGACTTTTTAGGCGGTTTGGGACTCTGGGCGGAATTTGCGCTCACTTTGCACGATGATTTGTATCGTTATGTACGAACCAGCGGCGCGATTCTGCCGGTCGGCGGTCCGAATGGTACACCGGTTTCCGGCGTCGCTCGGGAATATTTGGAGTTGGAGGCCGAAGCCGGCCCATTTTGGAAGTTAACCGTGGGCACAGACTACAGCCTCACGGCATGGTGGTATGTTAACATCCAGTACTTACATGGCTTTCCGGATGAATTTGGAGAAACGAACCTGAATGACTATCTGGTCGCGGGCAGCGACTTCAAGTTGTTTCGCGATCAGATGTTGATTCGTTTGTTTGCTATCTTACAATTTCAAGACTTAAGTTATGTGCTGTATCCTCAGTTAACTTTTGATTTTTGGCAGAATGTCGACGTGAGCGTCGGGGCATTTGTATTCGGGGGCGATTCCGACTCCAAATTCGGAAGTCGGGTCACCGGTCCAAGTACCGTGTTTTTAAAAGGTCGATACTCGTTTTGATATTGTACACACGCAGCGGCGGCTGCAAAAATCTTCATTCCGTAAAACAATCCACAACGAATCATTGACGTAAAGGATGCACCGGTTGAAAATGGGGACGATCACGTGTTTGGAACGACCGACACGCCGATATCCCAGGAGGAAATTCATGCGTAACTTCAGAAATCTGCTTTGTTGGACAGCGCTGCTGTGGGTCTCTATCGCGGGCTGTGATTACGGGATGACCCCAGAAGAACAGGAGGAGGGTACACTCGATGAATCTGGATTGGAGGAAGAACTGGCGATTGCGGAGTCGGGGCTTGAGGCGACGACGGAAACTTCGTTCAAACTTCCTGCGCCCAGCACCGTCACTGTCAAATCAAAAACGAACCTACATGCGGTCGCCCCGGCATTGATCTCGCTTGTGGAAATGAATGCCACTCCGAGTAACCCCGCACCGCTTTGTGACTGCGACGCCCTGTGCGCAGCGTGTACCGATGCCATGATCTGCGGACACGAAAGTTTGGCGCTCCAAAACTGCGAGTCGTGCGCCAAGTGTATGCAGGCATGTGATTCCGAAAAGAAGACGAAATAGGTTCGTTCTTACGTTCTTTCCGCCTTATTCCGTGAATTCCCCAACGAAGAAAGAAAAACAAACAACAATACGACATCAAATGCGCCCTCAAGCAGTTGGGTAATCGTTGCCGCTCCAAAAACGGCTTCGGCGGGCCATTCTACGTTGGGAATCAGAATGAAAATGGCTGCCGCAAGCGCGGTTGCTCGCGCAATAGCGCTGCACATTGGCAAAATGGCGCGACCCGCAGCTTGTAGTACAAATGTCGGCACATAGGTCGCCGCGAAGCCTAGCAGTTGCGGCGCCGACCACTGAAACCAGATTGCAGCAACAGCAAGTTCATCTTCGCCTTTCGCAAAAACGAGTCCCAACCTGTCACTTTGCCAAAAAACCAGCGACGAGATGGTGATTGCGTATGCCAAACCCCATGTCAATCCTGTTTTTGCCACCGTCCGTACACGATCAAAATTTCTTGCTCCCAGATTTTGACCAGCTATTGCCGATGCTGCCGAAGCCAACGCCACAAGCGGCAAAAACAGTTGTTGCAGCACTCGAAATCCGCCCCCCGCTGCGGCAGTCCAAGCCGCACCCTCGGACTTCACCGCTCCCAACACGAGGCCCAGCACAACGGATACCAAAAAAAACTGAGCACCCGCCGGCAACCCACGAGAAGCAAGATGCCACCAAATTTGGGCATTCCAATTGGGGCGAGTCCAATACAGGTCATTGCCGCCACGAGGGCGGGAAAAACGAATCAAATACAACGTAAGGGTCTGCAACTGCGCGAAAACGGTAGCCCAGGCGGCACCGTCGAGCCCCATTTCAGGAAATGGGCCGATGCCAAAGATCAGCAGCGGATCCAAAACCGCGTTGGTGAGCACCGACATCGCCATCAATTTCATCGGAGTTGCAAAATCACCGCTCGCTCGTAGACCATTCCCGAAAACGATCAACAGAAGTTGCAATAAAAAAGTGAGCGAATTGATCTCGAAATAGCTGGTTCCCAACACCAGCACATCCGGATCATCGGTAAAGGTACTCACATAAGACTTCGCGCTAAGATAAGCGACGACAACTGCGGCCAGACCGAGGCCCACAGCAACCGCAGAAAATGTTGAAAAAGCACCCCGAGCGCGGTCGAACTCTTTCGCACCATAATGCTGACTGATTTCCGCCAAGGCCGTTGTCGCAACGACCTGTCCAATCGCAAGAATCAAGAAAAACGCTTGAAAAGAAATCGAGAGACCTGCAACCGCTTTTTCTCCCAATTGGCGGACAAAAATAAGATCGACGAGGGCATAGGCCGACTGAAGCATCATTGCCAACACGACAGGTGTACCGAGTCGAACCAAATGGCGGGGAACAGAACCAGTGGTTAGGTCATGAGCTGCGATGGCTTATTTCCTTGCTAAGGCACAAAACAACACGGAATACTGTGTAACAAAAGCCAGACGAAGCCACAAGAAGACGGTCGTCCGCAAACGAACCCCGGTAAACGATCTCACACGACCAAGATGGGTGATGTGGTATTCAACACCCGCAAAAAGATGTATTGTTTAGTAAAATAACGGTGGGTTTTTGCCCTGGAGGTGTATGCAATGCGAAAGTATGTGATTTCGTGGCTAGTGGTTTTTTGTCTTCTGACGTGGAGCCAAAGTGGGATGGCGGTTTGTTTGTCTCCGCCGGGTGATGTGACGGGTAACGGAATGACAACCGTCGCTGACGTCCAGTGTGTCATCTTGGCGATTTTTTGGTCCCTTGACGGCCAGGTGGATCTCCCACCGGATTGTATTGCAAAAACCGGTTCGCCCGCCATCTGGCCCGACCACAACTGTGACGCGGTCATCAACGTCACCGACGCAACGCTGGGCATTCAGTTTGTGTTCAGTGCACCACTGAGCCAATCCCTGGACGCCAACACCAACCACTGTGTAGACACGTGTGAATCCGATTTGGACGGCGACGGAGACTTCGACTTTACGGATTGCGCACCGCAGAACGGCCTGGTTTTTTCCGGAGCTCCGGAAACTTGTAATGGATACGACGACAACTGCGATACCGCAATCGACGAACCAATCGAGCCTTCCGTTGGTGAAAGCTGTTCCAACAAAACAGTTTGCGATGGAATCGAGACCTGCCCGGTTGTCTCGGCGCCAAACACAGTCGTCATACACGAGCTGTTTTTTGGTGCACCCAATGCCATAAACATGGAATGGATCGAGTTATTTAACGGGGGCGACACTCCAATAAACGTTCAGGGATGGCGGCTCGGTAATGGTGCCGGGCTAAACCATATCATCGATGTAGGTGGTGCTCTTTTTATACCGTCTCGTGGTTATTTAGTGTTAGGCACCAACCCCGACATAAACAATAATACGGGTGTCCGCATCAATTATACTTACGACACATATACCCTGGGTAACGCCACAGGAAAACTGACGCTGAGAAACGCAAGTTCCGCTCTGGTCGACGAGGTCCAAAACTTAGGGGCTCTTGCAGCCACAGCCAACGAAGGAGGCTCAGTAGGTCTTAGAAACCCCAACGACGACAATTTTGTCGTTGCATCGTTCGCCGCTTCAACCGCGGCTTACTCCGACGAGGCATTGGGAACACCCGGTGGACCCAACGTGGACCTGGCTCTGCCAATTTGCCAATCCGGCACACCCCCAAACTGTAACGATGGTGATTCCTGTACCGTTGATACTTGTGACGCCACCCTCGGGTGTCAACACGTAGCACCACCCGCGTGTTGCGGAAACGGGGTCAAAGAAATCGGCGAAGAGTGTGACGGTTCAGATTTTGGCGGCACGAATTGTCTTGGCCTTGGATTTGCGGGCGGCTCTCTGGTGTGCAACACGAACTGCACCTTATCTACGGCACTATGTGAAGAAGACGTTTGTGATCCGACCAAGCCATCAGCCTATTTTAACACCCCCAAAGTGGTATACT
This sequence comes from Myxococcales bacterium, assembly GCA_013360285.1. Classification (GTDB taxonomy): domain Bacteria; phylum Myxococcota_A; class UBA9042; order JABWCM01; family JABWCM01; genus JABWCM01. The sequence continues at coordinate 11,912 of JABWCM010000017.1, read as the reverse complement.
CGTGCAACGACATGTTTACAGGGCTACAAGTAGTCAACATGAACATTTCGAGTTTTGTATTCAGCAAAAACGCCTCCGGGAATCTCGCGGTTGGCGCAACGGGCGGCAATTTTCCGTCGATGACCGGCGCCATGCCTACTTGCCCGGGGGGGTCATTCACTGTTCAATCGGTAGTATTGGGAGGGTGTTGTGAGACTTACAAATTGAGCGGTACCTACACCAACGAAGACACCTGGACAGGGACAATGAGCGTGTCCTTCTGCCAGGCTCCGTTTTGTGGCTGCCCAACCGGCGACTCATTTAGCTGCCAGTTCAGTACATGCAAGAATCAGTCATTCCCCATTACTTCGGTAAGATAGAACACAAATTCACCACAACTCCAACCGGAGCGACGAATTTACCGGCAACTCTGACCTTACCCGCATTTCGCGGAAGCTTGAGGCTACGAGCGTCGATCCGCGAGCGTCTTCGAGGATAGTAGACCTTTTTGTCCTCAACCTGGTGCAGCCCTGCTTCCGGGAAAAAAACCACCATCCGTCAGTCTGCCGGCGTCGCAGCGCTCTCTCGCGCAAGCTCGTTACAAATCCGAGCTAATCATTTGGTTTTACGCGGAATTTACGTTTTCAAAACTCCGGGCAATCGCTTCTGCCAAATCGCCCACTTCGAAAGGCTTCACCACTGCACCCGAAAATCCGTACTTCCGGAAATCCACCAAAATCGGGTCGTTCGTATATCCGCTCGTCACCAACGCGCGAACATCGGGATCCACAGACCGCAGAATTTGCAACGTTTCGAGCCCCCCCATCCCTCCGGGAATCGTCAAATCCAAAATAACAGCCCGATAGGGTTTTCCACTGAGCAACGCTTCAGAATACTTCCGAATGGTATCATCTCCGTTTTCACAGCAATCCACCTGATACCCAAGAAACCTCAAAATATCGGCGGATACTTCACGAACGGCAGAGTCATCATCCAAAAGCAATATCCTGCCAGTTCCCCTCCGGACCTCTGGTTTTGGCGCAGGAGGATCGGCAGATTTTCGAGAAGACGCAGATAAATAAAACCAAAACGTCGCCCCTTGACCCACCGTGGACTCGACTCGTAAATACCCATCGTGTTTCCGAACAATCAGATCACAGGACGTAAGGCCAAGACCACGTCCGGGTCGTTTAGTCGAAAAAAAAGGTTCAAAAATTTTGGGTAGAATGTTTGCGGGAATGCCCGGTCCATTATCCTTAACGGCCACTTCAACGTACCGTCCGGGGGGCAAAGGAGTCCCTTCGGGCGTACCTGGCGGACAATTTCGCGCAGTGATAGTAATCGTACCACGCCCCCCCATCGACTGCTCTGCATTCAACACTAAGTTACTTACAACCTGGCTTATCTGCCCTTCATCTGCGTCAACAATCCACAAATCTTCTGGAAAATAAAATTCACATAAAGCAGCACTGCCCGTTAATGCCAACCGTGCGGCTTGTTCAATAACAGGTTGCAAACCAATCGGTTTACGTACAGGAGTGCCGCCCTGGGCCAACGTGGACAACTGCACAGCCAGGTTATGCGCCCGTTGAACGGCAGCTTCGGCGTCCACCAATCGATCCGCCACGGGGCTCTCGGCAGGGAGTTCTAGGTGGGCCAACTCCAGGTTTCCGGAAATAATGGTCAGTAAATTATTGAAATCATGAGCAATTCTTTTCGAAAGTAATCCCAATGACTCCAATTTTTGCGAACGAATGTATTCGGCTTCGAGCTGTGTACGATACGTCGTGTCACGAAATACCAACACGGCTCCACACGTGGCGCCGGCGGAATCGCGTATCGGTGCCGCACAATCATGAATAATGTATTCCTGCCCGGTCCGAGATATCAAAATCGTATGGTTTTGCAGTAGCTGCGTTTCCCCTGACGCCAAGACTTTACGTACAGGTGATATCAGAGACTCGCGGGAATTTTCATCAATAACACGAAAAACCTGCTCCGCCGGCAAACCCAGCGCTTCTTGGGAAGACCAACCCGTGAGTCGCTCGGCAACCGAGTTAAGCAACGCCACGCGCCCCTGTTCATCGGTCGTGATCACTCCCTCACCGATGCTATGGAGGGTCACACTCAGTCGTTCTTTTTCTGCGGCCAGCGCCTGTTCGACCATCCGGCGTCCGGTCGTGTCGATGCCCGTTCCGATTACGTACTGCACGGCTCCAGCGTCGTCTAAGATGCACGTGTTGGACCAGGCTATCCATCGACGTGTGCCATTACGGTGAATCCAATCGTTTTCGTACTGATTCGGAAAAGAACCTGCGGCCAACCGGCTAAAAACATCGCGAACTGCTTCAACTTGGTCCGGCGGAATCAGAAATTCCCAGAAGGGCCGACCATAAACCTCAGCAAACGAATATCCTGTCAGATCTTCGCAGGCGCGATTTAATCGGACGATTTGGCCTTTCGCGTCTAATACGACCACCAAAGCCCCAACGGTATCGAGAATGCTGGACGTCAGATTTCGCTCTTGAAGCAAGCGTGCTTCAATCGCTTTTTGATGCGTGGTGTCAACGATTCGGCAGGCGATTGTGGGCGTCGTTTCAGGCATATCGGCAGGAACGAGATAAATGTCGACATGCGCTGACGCCCCGGACGGACGATTCAACTGTGTTTTCAGACGGGCCGAGCCCTGTTGCGCCGTTTGTAAGAGATGGTCTTTCAGGCGCGAACGCTCGTTTTCTGGGAGCAGAGCCGTCAACGACGTACCTGTCCAGTCTCGATCTACAGCACCCAAAATTCGAGCGGCCGCACGGGAAAAGCACAGAATTCGACCGTCCAGAGACAAGAGGCACAACCCTTCGTCAAATGGCTCCAACAAAGTGGCCCCAATACTTTCCCAGCCCAACAGAGGGGCCACTGTAGCGGGCTCGCGAGTGGCTTTGTGGGGTAACATAATCTCTCCTGGTGTTGTTCTGGTTCTCGTCTTTAAGTCGACGAGCAACGACAAACCGGTGCCACACAATGCAGAACACCCCGACCATTCCACAATGCGCAGAACTTTTGCAGCGACCCATGGTGACAGCAAATCGCTATGGGTGCTACGCAGCACAAACCATGATTGATACAACACGACGTGGAGGTTTTTGTGTGTGGTGATTCCCTGTACGTCGATAAGAGGGATTATACACGCGGCAGAAGAAAAGAAAAGTGATCAGGCACGTTGCTGAAACCGGTTGCGTATATTCGCAACGGCGTCGGCGAGTGTGTCACAGATCGTCACTGAATCACCGGCAGCACCAATATGCGCCCGCGAAAGAAGGGAACGCGGCTGTGGTTGTACACCCGCGATAACAACGTGGCGATGCCCATGACGTAACCGCGCCAGGGCACTTTCCAAGTTAACCAACCCGGTTGCATCCATGGCTGGAACGTCGGTCAGGTCAATCACGACCGCCCAAACGTCATTGCCAATGGAATCCAGAGCGCTCATCGCTTTTTGCGCAGCCCCAAAAAACAGCGGACCACCTATCGCATAGTGAAGAACACCGGGCGGCAACCCGGCCAGTTTCTGATGTGCGTCCGACGTTAAACGAACGTTGGATACCTCCGCCATCCGTCGCATAAATAACAACGCCGCAAGCAACACGCCCGCTACCACTGCCACGACCATGTCAAAAACGACCGTCAACACGATACAAGTCAATAAAACGAATACATCACTTCGGGGCGACACTCGAACGGCGTGTAGTACATGTCGAACTTCGCTCATGTTCCATGCAACCAAAAGCAACAATGCGGCAAGGGATGCCATTGGTAAGTAAGCCAGCAACGGCGCTAACAATAGCATCGCCGCCAAGACGAACGCCGCATGAATGATCGCGGCAATCGGCGAACGTGCCCCACTACGAATGTTTGTCGCAGTTCGCGCTATTGCTCCGGTCGCTGCAAATCCACCAAAAAACGGCACAACGATGTTGCCTATCCCCTGGGCAAACAACTCTACGTCCGGATCGTGGCGATGGCCGGTAACGCTGTCTGCGACAACTGCCGACAACAAGGATTCAATGGCTCCGAGCATCGCGATCGCCGACGCCGACGGTGCCAGGCTACGAATCAAGTCCCACGAAAATCCGATCGGCTGACCGTCCGCTCCGGGCGCATTCCATGGCAACATGAACATCGGCGGACCCTGAGGAATCCCGGCATGTACGACACCGTCCACGGTGTATGAAAAACGGGTGCCGATGGTTGCGATGTCTGCGTCCGAGAGTATGTGCCCCAGAGCATAAGCAACGAGCGCACCTAAAGTTAACGCAACAAGTGGCGCCGGAACAGAACGTGTCAACCGCGGCCACAGCAACAGCGTCGACAGGGTCAGCGCGCCGATCACTACTTCTACGGGTTGAACACTCGGCAAAGCCGAAAAGATCGCAAGAGCGCGGTCCACAAAATGATCGGGCATCTCGTTGATCGACAACCCCAAGAAATCTTTGAGCTGTAAGGTTGCAATAACAATTGCGATCCCAGCGGTAAACCCTGTGGTAACCGGATGTGGAATAAATTGAAGCAACCGACCGAGGCGAGCAACTGCCATGGTCACTAAGATAACGCCAGCCATGGCCGATGCGAGCATCAAGCCGCCAAGCCCAAACTGGGTTACAATTGGAACCAGTACAACAACGAATGCGGCTGTCGGGCCCGACACTTGAAACCGCGAACCTCCCAATAATGCGATAATTCCGCCAGCTACAACGGCAGTGAACAGACCATGTTGCGGGGCCACACCAGTCGCAATAGCAAGCGCCATTGACAACGGCAACGCGACGATGCCGACCACCGCACCGGCAAGTAGATCCGCACGAAAGTCGGCTTTATGATACCCTTCGGAAAAAACCCCCCGGAGGGCCGCCATCGCGCGGGGAACGGCCAAGGGACGGGATTGTGACGGAGCTTCCATTGTTCTCCCAGGGTTGTGAGAGTACGGCACCTCAACGGTGCTCAACGAAAAACCGAGCGAAACCTACGCCTGCGTATGGACAAAGTAAAGCCCGACTCGGATTAGTTGTGTCGTTTTGAAAAAGTGTCTAACAGGTGGTGAAGCTCGTGGTTCGTTTTTCGTCTGCTCCACCATGTCCTTGCCTGTAGGACCCGAATGACAGTTGAACAACGCTAATTTAACAAACGTGGAGGTCGGTATGAATATCAAAGTGACAGCGGCAATGATCGCGCCGTTTTTATTCGGCTTGGCAATGGTCGCCTGCGAAGAAGCTGTAGAGCCGTTAACACAACAAGAGGCCAAACAAGGCCTTGAGGAGGCTGCGTACAGCTCTGTGTCAGCCTCACTGGAAGCGGATTTGGTAGAAATTTCGACTCACTTTACCATTGGCAGTGCAGTCAACGCCGCTGCGGAAGAACTCAAGACATTTCTGTTAACGCAAGTCCCATGCGCCGACGTTATGATCGCCAATTCACTTGTTACCATTGACTTTGGCGCCCTTGAAGATGGCTGCGTATACAACGGAAAGACCTATGGGGGTGTTGTCACGATTCAAATAGTCAGCACTGACGCCAACATGACAGTTGTCGACCACGAATGGATAAATCTAACCAACGGAACTGCAACCGTAAGTGGCACAATCAAGGTCACATGGGACAAACAAAATCAGAAGAGAAAAGTTCAACATCTGCTCACGTGGGAACGCAATGGTGAACAAATCATTGTGGAAGGCGATAGAACACAAAGTTTGTTGGATTCGACCGAGGGAATTGCTGGGGGAATCAAAATTGACGGAGTTCGAACGTGGACAACCAATGCCGGCGTTTGGACGCTAGACATCAACGGAATTGAGATGCGCCCACAAGACCCGGTTCCGCAAACGGGAAGTTACGTCTTGGTGTTGCCCAACGGCAAAACAATGCAGATGCAATTTACCCGAGTGGATAATGCAACCATTCAATGTACGATTCAGGGTTTGAAGCGAACCTTTACGTTTCAAATAAAGGCCTTGGGGCTCATTGAACAAGTCTGACTTGCATGATATTTCTCCATCGGAACAAAAATGAACGGATTTAGCGAATATTCCACCTATGATGCCGTGGGGCTGGCAAATTTGGTCAGGAAACGGGAAGTACACCCCTCGGAGTTGGTGGAAGCCGCATTAGCGGCTGTTGATCATACCAATCCAATGTTGAATGCCGTTGTCACTCGGATGGATGATGAAGCGCGACGCCTTTCTCGAGAATCGTTACCTGTCGGGCCTTTGACAGGGGTTCCGGTCGCGTTGAAAGACCTTCTGTCAATGTACGCTGGTGTTCGTCACACGGGGGGAAGCCGGTTGTTTGCAAACTACGTTGCCGACAGAGATGTGGAACTAGTAAAGCGTTATAAACAAGCCGGGTTGATCATCATCGGAAAAACGAACACCCCAGAGCTTGGTATCTTACCGACGACGGAACCTTTGCTGTTCGGCCCGGCCCACAATCCATGGAACCTAAACCGGTCCACGGGGGGCTCAAGCGGAGGTAGTGCTGCCGCGGTCGCCGCGGGAATTGTGCCGGTGGCAGACGGCAGTGATGCTGGTGGCTCCATCCGGATTCCCGCATCCTGTTGCGGCATTTTTGGTTTGAAACCGACCCGCGGCAGAAACCCTGGTACCGAGGAAGTAGGCGAATATCACGGATTGGCGGTAACGCACGTACTTACCCGTTCTGTTCGTGATTCAGCGATTTTTCTTGATATTTTATCTGCAGAACGGCCAGGGGCTCCATATCAAGCACCTGCCCCTCCGCAAGAGTCATTTTATGGAATTTTAAAAAGACCTGTCCGTAAGTTACGCATCGCACTGATGACCGAGCCCATTTTGCCAGGTTCGGTCGACGCGGATTGCACGGCCGCAACAGCGCAGGCGGCTCTACTATGTGAACAGTTGGGACACGACGTTGAAACCGCGTCTCCAAAGTTGAATGCCGAGGCCTTCGCACGTGCAATGGTCAACGTTTATGCTGTGGAAACAGCCACCACCATGAAGGTGCTGCTGGCTCAGTTGGGTATGACTGCACGTATTGCCGACCTGGAAACGCCTACATGGATGCTGTACCTGCTGGGCAACTCCATTTCTGCGGTCGATCACGCGCTCGCGGTTCGCACTTTACATCACATTGGCGCGGAGGTTGCTGATTTTTTTTCCAAATACGACGTGTTGTTAACGCCGACACTCGGCAGTCCACCGCCACTACTCGGCGAATTGAACGCACCATGGTACGAGGATTTGATGCACCGATTGGTGGTACGAGGAAAACTGAAACGAATACTAAAGTGGGTGAACGCGGTAGACCTCGCCGCACGCCATGTCTTTGATTTTGCTCCTTTTACGCCTCTTGCCAACGCTACGGGACAACCAGCGATGAGCGTCCCGTTGTATTGGAACAAAGATCGGTTGCCGATCGGAGTCATGTTTACGGGTCGTTTCGGCGACGAAAGCACGTTGTTGCAGTTGGCAACCCAGTTGGAAATGGCCCAGCCGTGGCGCAGCAACACGCCACCAGTTCATTATTCTGATTGATCTTCTTGTAGAGGCTCTTCGTCGAATGTGGGTTCATTTTCTTCCGACTCCGGCTCCGCTTCTACTTCTGGTGCAGAATTTTCGACGTTTTCTTGGTCCGAAACCGAATCACTGCCACTCGACTCGACGAAAACCGGTTGTTTACGAAGCAAAATCGGTAAGATAAACAAGAGCGCCAACACAAGAATCAACACGACAACAATCATGTTGGTTTTACTCTTGTTTGACTTACCCCCTGCGCCTTGTCTCATTCGCTGTAGGCTGTCGGTTGCCGACAACAACCGTTGCGCCCGCATCATTGTGGGATCACCTACTATTCCGGCCACCGACGTAACCCGATCGGGATCGCTGATAGTCGGAAGATGGGCGTCCATGTCCGCACGTCCGATGTGATGCACATAGTGCTCGACCAGCGTTGTCACGGGATCAATTCGTTGACGATCTCCAAAAAGCAACTGCGCCAGCGCCGCCGGAGTCGCGGGACGGTTATCGACAAACGGAGCAAAGCAGGACCTCAGATTTTCAACGAGAGTGGGTGACAAGTCCGAACGCAAAGTGAGTGCTGAGCGGGCTTTTCCACGCCGTGCCTGGGCGTACACCTCCATCGCATTATTCCCAGTAAATGGCGAACCACCCGTCAACGAAAAAAACACAATGCCAGCGAGGGAGAATACATCAGCCGACGGCGCCGACGGATCGGATCCCAGCAACTCGGGCGCGGTATAAGGCGGATCGGGGAACAGATATTCCCATCGGGTGTCCGGAAAACGAAAACCCGGCAAGGTCTTGTTCCAGATATCGGCCAAACCCATATCTAAAATCACAACTTCCCCGCCCGCTCCTATTACAATTTTTCGCGGCGATAACGCAGCGTGAACCAGTTGCTGCTGATGTGCCTCTGTCAGACCCGCGGCAAGTGCCCATGTCAATGCTGCAACAAAATCGACACGAAGGGGCCCTGTTTTGAAAACGAGGTCTTTAAGTGTCACACCCTGTGGCATTTTTTCCGCTATATCGACCGAACCATCTGAATTTCCATGCACACTCGATATTGGCGGAATGGTGAGTGTCCGTAGGCGGGCTCGGCGGGTGGCGTGCTCCTCGGCAGCCACAAGCGAAGAAAGAGTGCGGGGCTGCGGCTCGGATACGACCGGCGGCAGGAGTCGAGTTACCCAAAGCCGATCATGATTTCCGTCGCGAGCGGCATAGCGGCGAAAAACCGGGTTGACCTCAACTAAGCGGTAACTCGGCCGAGCCGTTGACATATCGGGTTGACTGGATGCGGTCATAGATCTCAGAGACTTGGAAACGGTTGTGTTAGCGCCATGCGAACGCATTGTAGTACATCGTGTTCCGGAAAACCAAGAAAGGCAAGTTTGTTATGCCCACGAAACACGTTTAGCCCGGATTTCCCACGAGCTTGCAGGCGAGAGCGCAGAGACACAAGCAGATTCGGGGATAGTGGGCGATTTTTGCCCAGAAGCACGGCAGCGCCATGTTGAGGGCCAAAAAGGGTCTACCATGTCCGATGGTGCTTGCGGATCGGCCGGTGCCTTTAGCCTCAAGTTCGTGAGAAATCTGGGTTAGGAGTTTTCAAGAAACCGCCAACGAATTCCCGCTGCAGCGGCGACCTGATACAACCGCTTCACTTCACATGCCGGCAGAGGTTCAATCAAGCCGACTTGACGCGCCGCATGAACGATTTTCGCGGTGTGTTCCAATGCTTCCAAACGGTTATAGGCGGTTTCGACGTCCGAAGCTAAGGTTACCGACCCGTGACGCTCCAACATAAACGCATCGTGCTGCTGCGCGACACGGTCTACCGCATTCGAGACATCTTTGGTGGTCGGTGTAGAATACGGCACGGTAGGTATCGTTCCGAGCGCAAAGACGACCTCAGGAAGATACGTTACATCCAAAGCAAGTTTAGCAAGCGTGCAGGCTACCGCAAACGGGGGATGTGCGTGCACAATGGCACGTACATCAGGCCGAATTTCGTAAATGTGAAGGTGCATTTGCAGCTCGGATGACGCACGCCCTCCACGCTGTGGTCTCCCCATCCCGTCCACCACCACCAAATCGGATGGCTCAAGCAGCCCCTTGTGAACACCCGACGGAGTCACTAGAAGCCTCCGCTCAGTCAGGCGCACACTAACATTTCCATCGGTTGACGCTATCAAGCCATGTGCGTACATACGTTTGCATACGCCAACCACGCGACTACGTAAGACATACTCGCTTTCATATTGAAATCCAGGAGGCATCAAAGCTCCAACTCGTCACCGTCACCGAGGGGTTTGGAATCCAGTCGTTCCGTTGTTTGTCGAACCCGAAACGCCAACGCGTCGGTCGACTCAGGATTGGGTTGCAGCTCAAGCGTCCATACCGACCCCTCCTGCGGCTCGGGCGTGAACCATGCGCAAGGCAAATCGTACTGCCGCCCTTTGTACTCCACAACCGCGATGTCCATCTCGATCCGGTCAACAACAATCGAAATTGAACTATTGGGCCGCGTCATCGGGCACCCCAGGCGTCTTCCAATTCAAAAGCGTCTATTTTCCAGGTCTTTCCGTCTTTTTTCATAGAAATATCTCTTGTTTTGTTAAGGTACTGGATGGTTAACACAGCGGTATCTCCATCAATTGTTTCGGCCATCACGTCGGCCAACACCAATTGCTCATAAGCATCCAACCGCACAAACTCATAACTTCGGGCGACAGCGAGAAGTGCGCGTAACAATTTGGCACTGTCTTCAGTAAATCCGTCCAGAAATCCTTCCTCATCACCCAAACGGGCCGCGGCCATCGTTTGTTTGAAAGCCGCTGTCGGATTTTGCTGCACGAAATAACGATCCCACGCGAAGTACCCACCCGCCACTACCGCCGCAAGGACCAACATCACAAGAACCTTTTTCATCGCGGAAGCCTCCAGAATCGTTCAACATTGCACAATGAGATTTTCCACTGTCCATCTTCTAGGTGAAAGATCACCTGTTGGCTCGTTTTTGAGACTCTGGCAGTCACAACCGCATAATCTTCATAGACTTGTTCCGACTCAAATTCCCCCCAAATCGCCAAATCATAAGGATTACGCAGGTGGCGAATACGGCCCCGGGTATCTTTCTCCAGTCGGTCAACTTCTCGAAGGATTTTTTGTGACGGCCGGTCAAAACAGACTACATATTGGTCAAAATTTTTTTCTTCCTGGGCCAAAACCGCACGTTCGTAGACATTCTGCGGCGCTTCGCGACAAGCCGAAATTACAAACATAATGCCGACAAAAAGTAATTTAATGGCCACGTTATGCAATAAAAGTGATGCCGGTCGAGGCATATTGTCACGTTGAGAGTAGTAGTCACACACCATGGCAACAAAGGTCTCACGCCAGAGAAGTGGACACAAAAAGGCAGGTCATCGTCGACAAAATTCGTCGAAACCAGTGGTAACACTTTAGCGTCGTACTCCGATCAGGGTCAACGTTTCCTATACTGCACAACTTATTGAACAAATTCGACCGGAGCAAACGGTGCATCTGCACCGCGATACCAGAGTTGTTCCAACGCCGGCAGTGAAATTTTCCACCGACCACGTTCCTCAACAAGAGGTATCGGAAGTATCTTGTCACCGACGCGCACATCCACTACCGCCATATCGACGCGCTCCGGCGGATCCGCGGTCATGAGCGTTGCGCCCATGACGACAATTCGTTCTTGCACAATGCTCCAAGGTTCCGATGTGTGTGGAAAAGAGAACGCCTCACGTCCATGCTCTGCCAAAATCCGCAGTCCCGATAGTATGGCAGCGCTATCTTGAGTGAATTGTCGTTCGAAGGTGCTGCGGTCGTGGTCCTCGGCCGCAATGAATGCCTGCTCAACTACAGATGATGGCGATGGCCGACAACAAAGAATAAGCAAAGCCAAAACGGATATATACGGACATCGTAAAGGAGAGAACAGAACTTCCGCCGTAACATTTGGGATGGGTATAAATTAAGAAAGAGTGCGAGAAGGGGGACTCGAACCCCCACAGCCTGTGCGGCCACAAGCACCTCAAGCTTGCGTGTCTACCAGTTCCACCATTCTCGCAAAGATCCAAAAACCTGGCGTATTCTTATTTCCCAAACCCGGCGCTGTCAACCCTGTCTTAGAGGGTGTTTTGGTAAAAATGCCGGTGAGCGAGACAATGGCCGTAACGAGTCGGTCTTGCCGACCGAGGCCCACTGGAGACGCGCCCAAAGGCACGTCGAGGATGGGCCGACCGAGACAGGACCGACGGAGTAGGCCAGTGGCTCGCGTAACGTAATTTTTTACCAAAACACCCTCTTAGGTAACGGGTATCTTTTGCACCAAAGGTGAACATTCAGCGATGAATTCGG
>JABWCM010000238.1 GCA_013360285.1 Myxococcales bacterium | reverse complement strand
AGGCGTACCCGAAGGTACGCTGAGGATGGGCCGACCGAGGCAGGACCGACGCAGTAGGCCAATGGCTCGCGTAGCTTATTTTTTTCCCAAACACCCTCAGAGAGTCTGTGAAAAAATAGCTGAACGAACTTGGACGGATGCTTTTGTCCCCGCTGCCCTGAAAAAACCCTGCGCCATATTCCCGATATGACTCAGTTTTTTTCCGGGCATCGTGGCCAAAATCCTCGCGTCCAAGTCCGTCCCCATATTTTTTCACAAACTCAGAGTCGCGGATTTGGAGTTGATATTGGTTTTTGGAAAAACCGATCCGTTGTGTTGGGCGGGAAACCCAATCCAAGGCGGTTGTACTATTGACAAGACATACCACATTCCACTTCACACGCCGCGACACAGAGTGCCGACCACCCGTCGGTGCAACAAGATGGTACTTTTGTACAGACACAAGCCTCACAACTACAACTTCCGCAGGTGGGCAAGGGTGATGTACCACAACCATCGCATGTCTGCTCACATGTGCCTGTGCACAATCCGACACATTGGTCTGTCCATTCTATTGTACAGCATTCGGGTTTTTTTGCACATACACACGCCTCGCACGCACAGCCACCACAACCGGGTCCTACTGATGCGCTACAACCTGACGGACACGGCCCGCAGTCCTCCGGGCAGGTGGAACAAGACTCACCTTTTGTTACCTGGCAAAATCGATTTCCACACTGAGCAGGGCAAATGTCCTGGCCGTTGCTGCATACACCTTCGGCGCAAACCTCTCCGGAAGTGCATTCGTTACCGTCGTCACATTGCCCACCGCTTTTTGGAGTGTGGTTGCATCCTGTTAACTTATCACACGCGTCGACGGTGCACGGATTGGAGTCGGTGCAATCCCGAGGGGTACCAGTCGGTACACAAATGCCGCCGCTGCATGCGCTGCTTTCTGTACACACGTTATTATCGTCGCATTGAGACCCATTTGCAATGGCTGTAAGTTTGCATCGCCCACTCAAGGTATCGCATACCCACGTCTCACATATCGGTGGAGCCACTTCCATTTTGCTGCATTGTTCGGTGGTCGTGCACTCCGGGGGGAAAAACGTTCCCGAATCCACATCCGCCGCTGCGTTTTCGCTGTCCGGTGCGCCGTCCCCGTTGGCGCCCACATCACTTACATCACTGGATATGATATCCGGTTTTTGGGTTTGTGAATCTTCGTCGTCATCCGAGCCCCCGGTGCAACCACATGGAAAGACCAACCCACCGCACACCAAAATGGCTCCCAGGCTTACACCGATATTTTGTTTCCGTGCGCACACGGAACGTTCGTCGGTAGTTGTCTGCCGCACGTAGCGCGGCGCCCAGCATTGAACCAATAACTTCATGATTGCCGCAGAACCTTTCACGATCTTGTATCTCCTCGTTTTCCGCCAACCTGAGGCTTTCAACCAACGCAGTATACGAGATGTTCACGCAACAAATCGACCTGTCACGCGAAGTGGGAGTGTTCCTGGGATTGCTGCCCTGGTTGCACCAAGGACGCCGTTCATACAAGACGTGCATGAATGAGGTTGACGGATTTCTCACCGGCAGGTTCGTGAAAAAATCCGGGCCGACTAACTAACCTGAACCTTCAATAACCGATAGGGTCACTTCCCACTTGAAGCTGACCCGCTAATCGCATGGAGAATAACGATGGCACCCCTTTCGAATGGCTTTTCCAACGACGTGGATTGCGTCTTTTCCGATCTGACCCGCGCGGTTTTTTCGGCAGGATTTAATCCCAACACGATAGATCGTCGGTGGCCGGCTTTCATTGAAGCATTTGCATCATTTCGGGTAGAGCGAGTCGCAACGTTTGATAATGATGACGTCGAGTCCATACTCCAGCATTCCGGAGTCGTCAAAAATCGAACAAAAGTTGTTGCGACATTGGCCAATGCTCGCGCACTCAAGGATATTGCTGAAGAGTTCGGCTCGTTTTTTTGCTACTATGCACAATTGCCGGGTGACCGATTTAGTCGTCAGGCCGCGATTATGTCCCGATTTAAGGGAGTCGGTGCCGCAACCGCTCAGAAATTATGTGTAATGTGGGACTGTGAAATACACACGAAACCGGCGGGCGGATAACAATACCGTTACTTCAGCAGGTTTGGGGCGACGGTAAATGGAAGTGCTCCACTTATGAGCAGCAAAGAATTTCGCCCCTAGGTGGCTGGTGTTTTTTAGGGGAATTTTGGGCCAGCCGAATTTGCGCCGGATCGTTCGGAAAAATCCTGAGTCATATCGGGAATATGGCGCAGGGATTTTTGCGGGCGAGACGGCCAACCACCTAGGATGCATTTTTTGCTCGCAGCGGTAATTTTTCAAAGGTTTATATGGTCCAAACACTCTCATTCTCTCAAACCATTCCATTGTGGGTCACCTGGATGCTGCTCGTGTCTTTTATGAGTGGTGTGATGGCTATAGGATGTTCTGATAACAAGGCGAGTGGTTTCCCAAACCTGAACGAGGTCCATTTCGATACGTCGGCTCCATCGTCGGGATGCCCGAGTTCTTGTTTAGAGGTACCCGATGTCGGCTATTGTATTGGGAACATCTTTGTTTCCTGTCCGGGGAATGCGCCGATTTGCCAAGACTGCACATTGACCGCCCAGGTGTGTGTTCATGATACCGTAAGAGCAACTTTTGGTTGTCGAGCGAAAAATTTCCAGAACCCTCCGTGCATACCTAACTGCAAAAATCGTGCTTGTGGACCGGACGGTTGTGGAGGCAGTTGTGGGTTTTGCCCGGAAACAGGGGCTTGTGATGGTGTTACGTGTCGTCTTGCCGGCGCGCCGTGTGGGGACGTCGGTCAAAAACACGCTTGTTTTGGCAATGTTTGGGCAACGTGTCTTAACGATAAGATTCAGCTTTCGGATTGTGAACCCAAGGGGCAAGTATGCAGCTACAACGCGTCCAGTGAATCGTATACCTGTGTGTTTCCCGGTCAATAAGCCACGACCCGCCTTGAAGAACGAGTTGCTGTTGGGCTAGCATCACTTCGTATCGATGTCCATTGTTGGGCCGCTTTTGCAACATGATGTGTGGTGGAATCAAGTTAGAATATGGTTGAGTTTAGTAATTTAAGGAAGGGTTCAGCCCGACTAACCCGAATCTCCCACAAGCTTGAGGCTACGACCGTCGATTCGCGAGCATCTTTGCGCGGGGTAGGCCTTTCTTGTCCTCAACATAGCACTGTCGAGCCTGCAAGCAAAAATCGCCCACCATATCCAAATCTGCCGGCGTTGCCGCACTTCCGGCGGCAAACTCGTGAGAAATCCGCGTTAGGGATGCTGTGGGTGTTTTTTGTTGTGTTCGGCGAACTACTCTGCTTTGGTGGCGCTTTGGCGGCGGACGATCAAAATAACTCGATGGAGACCGCCGAGGAGCGTCGTGTTTCGGACCCTTGTTTGCAGTCTTCATTGGGAGAGACCACGTTTTGCTCCGTGACGCTCAAGCCGCTTTACGTTCATGAACTGTCTTCGCCGGACCTTTTTGCCCGCGTCGCTGGCGCCTTGGAACTTGCCCGCGTGGACAATGGATTGCCTACGGTTGCGGACGTCGCGACTGTGCAGCAGCTTGTGTATGGTATCTTCTGTGCAGAAGAGCTGATGCGGCGTGGGCAAGGGGGATTGTGGGTTGCCTCAGACCTTGCCGAGATGTGGTCGCTGTTGGCTTCTTCGGCCGAGTTTGCCCCAGACTGGGTGAAAAATATCAACCCAACACGTCCCCCCGCCTTGTCGGCTCGTGAGCAACGAGACCTGGATGCGCTCGTTGAATTACTTGAACAACTTCCAAAGTTAACGTTGGTCCAGTTCCCAATTGCCCGGGACCGGGTGCTGACAAAAGTACCCAATCATCCTCAGACCTTACGCGCTGCGGCCCGAGCCGACATGGCCGCACGTCGATACCCTGAGGCATTGGCGTGGTTGAAACAATACGAGGCCCGTGAACCGGATAATCCTTATTCGGCAATGTTGTATCTATCGATATTGGCGGAGGTGGGTGGTACCGAAGCGGTTGTGAACGACGCAGCACAAAAGGTAGTACAGCTCGTTCCGGCTTGGATGTGGCGTGTTCATCGGTTAAAAAAAATAGCGGAATTGCGTCGGCAACAGCAAAAACAGAATGATATCGACGGTAAAGCCATATCCACTGCATCTGAACTGAATACCATTCGGGACATGATTTCTGTGGGATGGGTAGCTGAGGCGTCCGCGTCGCTGCAGCGTCTGGAGCAGAAACATCCGGAAGATAGTTCGGTTGCCGTTGCTGCTGCCGGGATGTGGGTCACGTTAAATAACCAGCAGAACTGGGAAAATTCGACTGCACGTGCGCTCAGTTTTGCCCAACTACAGGATGCCGGCGTAACCGCTGTTTGGCCGGCAAGGCTGTTGGGTGCGATTCGTTTTCGTGTCCTGACGGACGAGTCGCAGGTCTCTTTGGACACTTTGCCGGAATTTCAGGTCGCCCAAAAAGTCGATCCCAAAACGGCTCGCCGGGTGAAATTCATGGTTACCGCGATTCATCTGCTGCGACACAAAGAATCGACTGACAAAAAAAAGGTCATTTCTGTTTGCTTAGATACGATAAAGGACGCACCGGGTGATCCCGTTGTGATTCGAACAGCGGCGTTGTTGATGTGGCTGGTTGGTGAAAAGGAAAAAGCCTGGAACCTATTGATGGATGCGAGTTCCGACCCGACGAAAGAGGAACGTAATCACTTAAAAATTCTGGCGGCGATGTTGGGAACGGCTCTTTCAGCACAAACGGGCGATATTCGATATGTCAACTCGGTTCGTACTACTTTGGCGCAACTACCCACAACGGGCAGCGAACCCGACCCGCCGTGTCCCGACGGAGGGTGTTTGGATGGATCGTTGGTAACTTACGCCGTGTTTGCAGCGGACCTCGTTTTTGCGATTCTCAAAGATGATTTGGATCTGCAGCTTAAGTTGGCGGACAGAGTCGAGGCATTGTCCACCACACTGAAGCTGTTTTTTGAGGAGGCGCCACGCCTGGTGGCGTCGTTGTGGTCGGTCAATACGTTTGTTGGCATCACCCAGGGCCGAGACCGGGCTGCCGGCACGTCCGCAAGCAAAGCCAGATTCCTGGCTCCTTATGATTTTCCTGTGGTTTATAACCTGGCATTGTTGGCGTTGGGTGCCGGCGACGAAGTGACGGCAAACGGGTTTTTTGACCAGGCAGCTAATGTGGCGAAATCCGAACGGGAACGCCACCTTGTTGCCCGGCTGGGGCTTAAATTTGCCGAAGCGCGTCGCAGCACACGAGAATTAAAGACACATCTTGAGAGCTTGCTGACATTGTGGGACAGTGCAGTTCCTGTCGACGAAGGACGGGCGGCTGTCGAGTTGGTCGTATCCGGTGATGTAACGATGGAATTGGCACTTGAGCATACGTCCAGCGGGGATCGGCTGGTTATCAACCCCGCTTTGATACAGACCATTTCGGTTGTTCGAACGATGCGCGGATTAACGCGGTCGTATGTACAAGACCTTCTCGATCAAATGAACGACGATTCAAAGTGAATTGGAGAATTTTCCGGCAGGGGTGTCGCCAGTCGCATGCCCGTGGGAGTCCGTTTTCGTGATGGTTCCGTCCAATGTAAGTGCAGAGCAAGTGGCACTGCTGGCAGTGAGGCGCGGTTTTGTGTCCGAACGTGAGATGGCCGAGTGCATGGGTTTGTTGTGTGCCCGCGGCGGAATTCCGGACGGCGACGCGTTATTACAGTCGTTGGTGGCAAACTCGTTATTGACGGTCGAGCAGGCGGATATTCTCCGTAACAAAGTCTCGACGGTTTTTGCGGCTTCTTCACGCCCACCGTCTGGCGTACGCGAATTGGCACGAAAGTTAAACGTAAACGAAGCGGTGTCCCTGGATTCAGAAGACGAACACTATCGCCCTTACGTGATGCCGCCGTCGGCAGTGACGCGAGTCGATAATTTAACACGCGCTCGCAGTATCTTAAACGAGACGCGAGTCGGGGTTTACGGGGATCCCGGTAACGAAAACGACTTGGTTGCTGTCCAATTGATGCCCGGACAGTTTAGTCCAGACGTCTCCGTCTTGAGACACCGACCCGGTACGGTCGAAATGGACGAGAACGATGGGCGCGGCCACAAAGCCGCGGTCGATTATGGCGGAACGGCAGCCGTTGGTTCGCCTGTCGCGGGGCAAAACCGCGCGACACGTCCAAATCAAGCAGAACATTCTTCCCCAAACGAAGATCCCGACGACAAACTTACCGTTGTCCAGGACGGAACCGCTGTATCTTCATCGGCTCCATTTGTGGCAGAGCCGCTCCAAACGTCGCCGCAATCTGATGATAAATACATGATCGGAAAAGAGATTGGGCGCGGTGGAATGGGTATTGTCCGCATTGCGCGCGATCTCGACTTGGGGCGCGACGTTGCCATGAAGACGTTGTGGCCATCCAAAAGGACCGATGACGTACACATTCGAGCGCTTATCGCCGAAGCTCGCCTTGCGGGGCAGCTTCAACATCCCAATATTATTCCGGTTTATGACCTGGGCCTCCTTGGAGATGGCTCGGTTTTTTACACGATGAGGCTAGGGGGGCGAACACATCTTTATGATGTGATCAGGCGTTTACGTGCGCAAGATGCAGAAATCGTAGCGGAATATACCCTTGTGCGCCTATTGAACATTCTGATTCAGGTGTCTATGGCACTTCACTACGCGCATGTCCGCGGGGTCGTACATCGAGACGTCAAGCCAGACAACGTGATGCTCGGTTCATTTGGCGAGGTGCAGATCATGGACTGGGGGATCGCCAAAGTGATGAAACACGCCGCCCATCCAGCGTTTGGTGGCCGAGGAGTCATCGCCGGTACACCCGCATACATGAGCCCAGAGCAGGCTCGGGGGGACTACGACGCGATCGATCCGCGGTCTGACGTTTATTCGCTCGGCGTGATGATGTATGAAATCCTGACGTTACGTTTGCCCTCCGAAGTTGCAAAAGAATACCACCCGGAAACGGATGCCAAACGCCTATCCAGTATTGTCGTTCCGCCGCACGTTGCTGCACCGGAACGTGGTGTGTCACCTGCATTGTCAACTATTTGTCTCAAAGCGATGCAGACCGAGCCAACAGATCGGTATCCGGATGCCCGGTCGTTGTGGCGGGACGTTGAAGAATACCTCGAAGGGTCAAAAGAGCGCGAACGACTACAGCAACGGGCCGCCGCAGAGGTTGGAATCGGTCAAAACGCTTTCGCCCGGTATACGACGTTGCTTTCCGAACAACAACGGCTCGTTGCGCAGATAACGCAGGGAGATCGAACGGTTTCACCGTGGGATCCGGAGCCGAAACGGCGTCAGCTTTGGCAGTGGAAAAATCGCCAAAAAGCGCTGGATATAGCGTTGGGACGTACGTTTGCGGAAGCGGTGCGCGTATTTCAGCGCGCACTCGGTTATGATCCGGCAAATGAGGTCGCTCGAAATGGTTTAGCTCAATTGTACGATTCCAGAATCGAGTTGGCGCAGCAGGCCGGTGACGTCGGTGATGTTGTGTATTTCAGCGATCTGCGGCGGGAGTTGTGGCCCGTGGAAACCCCTCCGCCAGGGAGGCTGACTATTCGTTCTCATCCCGAGGGCGCGGAACTCTTTATTTTCAGCTCCGATGAACTCGAGGATGTGCTGCAAACCGATTCCGCGCATCGTCTTGGCACGGCCCCCGTACATGACGCCGAACTCATGGAAGGAGGATACCTGTTGGTCGCCCGGCTCGAAGGTTACCGTGAAACGTCGTTGCCGGTTGTGGTGAAAGCGGGTGCCTCCGATTCCGTGTTGATCATGTTGTCGGACTGGTCGGCCGATATACCATTTGTGGGTCGTTCCGAGGAATTTGACCGTCTTAAATTACAGCTTCGTTATGTTGCCGAACAAAAACAACCACGCGTCGTGCTGGTGTCCGGCGGGTCCGGTTCGGGTCGGGTGCGCCTGATTGCGGCGTTTGACGACCATCTGGCAGAATTACCGGAAACCCATCTTTATTTTTACACACATTGCCAAGAACATCAGCGGTGGAATCCGTTTGGTGCGTTTGCCGACCTGATCCGGTTTCGTATCGGAATTGGGGCTCACGACCCACCCGATGTGGTTTCGGACCGGTTGCTCGATTTTGTTGCCCTGGCTATCAGCGGCAATCCGAACCATACCGAGTTGCGGGGAGCCGATGCCGCGGCGGCTCTGGTGTTGGCTCACAAAATCGGGCAAATGCCGGGAATTGATCTCAGGAGTGATTTCTGGGGACCCGTTGGTGATGGATCCACCGACCCGTCAGCCGGTACAGTTGCGCGCTCTGTCCGTGATACCCAGGTCGATCATGTGGAGACCCAGGATTCTCCTCCAACAGTGTATCCAGGCGCCCGAGATACCCCGCCACCGAAATCCGAACGACTTGTGGAGTTGGCGAACGCGCTGGCCGAGCTGGCACGGCTGCTTTCAAAACGTTTTCCACTGGTATTGGTGTTACGTGATGCCCATTGGATGGATTGTGCGAGCCGGTCGTTGCTCGAGATGACTCTCGGGCAGCTTTCCGGATGCCCGATTCTCGTGATTGCGTCCACGAACAACGCGCTTGGCGGTGGGCGTCTTATCGGTACATCGCCGTTTCATGAACGGATTACCTTAGGTCCATTTCGTCGTGAAGCGGTCGCCCAATTGATGCGGGAAGTCCTCAAGGCGCCGGTCTCGGACGACCTGGCCCACGCCGTACATCGTTACACAGGGGGAGATCCTTACGCGGTGGAGCAAGTCATGCGTACATTGCTGGACGGTGACCACCTGGAACGTAAGTCCGGCACCTATGTGAGAGGTTCCGGCGCCGAGTTTCTAATGCATGGTGCTTTCGATGTGCAGCAGTCGGTATTGACACGGCTTGACGCCCTTGAGGTGGGTGTCAAAAGTGCGTGTGAAGCCGCTGCTATTGTTGGACGCGTATTTTGGATTGATGCGCTCGCTGCCGCTGGGGTGGCGGATGCCGCGGCATGTGTTGCGAAGATGGCGCAGGCCGATTTGGTGGTTCGACAACCGGTGTCTACGGTCGGGCGGCGGGACGAATACAAGTTCAAGGTGAAGCTCGTGTGGAATGCGATCGTGGAAACCATGCCTACCGAAAGAAAACGGAAACTACACGGTCTTATTGTCGACTGGTTGGATGAACATTTATCCGCTGTTTCGGCATATCGCGCCCGTCGTGCTTATCATCTTGCCGAATTGGGCCGCACCGAAGAAGCAGCTCATGAGCACGAATTGTTGGGTGATAAATCAATGGAACTCGGCGCTTATGAGGACGCTGCGGCGAATTATCTCGAATCGACCCGCTTGGTACCCGTCGACGTGGTTATTGGACGGTGTCGTGTCAAACGCCTGGAGGCGATGTTGAGTTTGGGTGCACTTCCTCATGTACGTGCCGAATTGTCTACGGTGCGGTTATTTGAGTCCGCGTTGGACGCCGAATTTGCCGAGCGGCTTGCGGTTGTAAAAAAGCGCGCCGGTCAAGCGCCTCTCCTTGAATCAAAAGGTCACGGTGTGTTCTAACCAGGTTAACCCGGCTTTCTTGCCCGCAAGCTCGTGAGAAATCCGGGTTATGAGGCCCACGGCAGAAGTTGAATAGCTTGAAGTCCACTTGTGCAACCTACAGATTCTGCTCAAGAAATTTGAAAAATATCCCCGGGAACTCGATTTCTTCGACGTCAAAAATCCGCAAATCAAATCGTCCTTTCCAGACCGCATCTTCACGTTGATCGGATCGCCGTTGAACACTTCCCCGAACGACCACATACGAACGGATACCGTCCACGGTTACGGGAATCTGTACCATGGTTTGTTGACCCAGGCCGGGCAGCGCAAGGTTGGTGTTCACGATCAGTTCCACTTCGTTGATACGCACGGCACGACCATGAAATGGAACGCTATTGGTAAGATAAGTGACAGTTGTCTTCAGGTAGACACTGATGGCGTGCCCGTTGCTCCGAGTTTGAAAAAACGCCAACAGGTCACTTTCCGTGAGTTTGGGAATTTGCGGCAGAGCGGCATCCGGGTCAGTTGGATCACACACAACACTCCAAAAGTTACCGATTCGAATCACTTGCGCGGGGTCGATCTCAGAAAATTCGGTTTTTAAGACGTCGCGTAAGAACTCTTTTAACGCTGGAATTCCGTCTCCGGAAGTAATCCGCATTAACTTAATTCCATAGGTTCGGCTTTGTTCGTTACCCGTTCGCATGATTTTTCCGACTCCCCCGATGTCGCGTGTGTCAAAAACACTGCCGCAGACCGAAAATCTTACAACCTGGCCTACCGGAGGGACTTCGCCCTGCAAAACCATTGCCCCGAGTTTTCCCTGCAAAATCTGACCCTGGTAGGTAGAACCAGCCTGTTCAAAACGAATCGACGGAGAAGTTGTGTTCATGCTACACCCTCATCACACAGCGGGAGCCCCGCAGGAGTCTGCATGGCTAAATTAACATTTATTGGTACCGGCGAAGCATTTGATCCAGAATTGCCAAATACTTCCGTGTTGTACACCGGCTCAAAAAACATCCTAGTAGACTGCGGTTTCAGTGTTCCACACGCTTTTTGGCGGATCACTCACGATCCCAATCTGCTGGATGCAATTTACATCACACACATCCACGCCGACCACACATTTGGCTTACCGGCGCTTCTGTTATGGATGCGCATTGCCGGCCGGACGCGACCGTTGCGCATCTTCGGCGGATCGGGTGTCGGTACTTGGTTATCCCGACTGTTGGCCTTGGCTTATCCGGGGGCTTACGAACCAAACAAATGTTTTCCCATTGAACCTGTACCAATTCGGCCCCGTATAGGGTTTGTTTGGGACGATCTGATGATTC
>JABWCM010000237.1:10963-18010 GCA_013360285.1 Myxococcales bacterium | reverse complement strand
GTTCTTATATAACCCGGATCGCCGTCCGCTGTGTGTGACGGAGATGTCAGAAAATCCGATCCCGATGCATGTCGACCGGCAGTAACAATCGCTGGATGTTCAAGACACAACACAACGTCTGGCCCCGTACCTTGTAAGATACGGTTGCGTATTTGTTCCTGCCTCACCAACGCGGTAAGATAATCGACGCTCCCCCAGTATGCAGCGCGAAGAAGAGGGGGCTTGGTGCCAAGCCGTTCGGGAAAAGATGTCATCGTGGTGATTTCCTCGAATTAGCCCGCATTTATTACGAGGTCGCGAGCGAAAGAGCCGGGTTCATCCCGTCACTTCCGGTATTGACCCTGTTACGCGGGCTGCTGTGGTGATAAGATAGGGCAGTCGTCTTAGCCTGGGTGGCTGGTGTTTGGTGTTTCTAGATGAAATTTTTGTCCTGGTCGTATTTAGCCGCCTCGCCTGTAAAAATCCCTGCGCCATATTCCCGATATGCCTCAGGATTTTTTCGGGCGATCCGGCTCAAATTACGCTGGCCCAAAATTCCCCTAAAAAACACCACACACCTAGTTGTGGTTCTTTGTATGTTTTGGGCTTTCGCATGCGATGGTGCGAATCACGCACCGCTGCTGCAGCCATTTCCACCACAAACCGTAGTGGTTGGAGACCAATTGGTCATTCCCATCTATGGCACAGATCTCGATGGGGATCCATTAAGTTACTCGCTGGTTGATGCTCCCGACGGAATGACACTTCATTCAACCACGTCACCACCGGAAATCCACTGGGCTCCCTTGGCAAACGACACGAAACCCGGCGGACAACAATACACAATCCAGGTAACCGCCGTCGATGGACGGGGCGGAAAGGCAACCGAAACGGTTTTTGTTACCGTGCTCTTACCGGGAGGAGTTCCGGTGTTTACCAGTTCGGCGGGAAATGTCGCCAACTTAGCAGAAAAGCCTTACGTCGCGTTTGCCATATCGGTCAAGGATGACGACTCGGCCACCGTTAGCCTAACGATGCACAACCCTATCGAAGGTTCAATTTTCCAGCAGAATGGTCCCAAATCCGGACTTTTTTATTGGAAACCAACCCCAAAACAGGTGGCGTCATCGCTGATCTGGACGTTTTCCATGGTCGCCGACGATGGGATCTTTGCACCGGTCGCCCAACACATTACCATCGTTTTGTTTCAATCGGGGTCCGACCCGTGCCCTGGAACTCCACCGTCGGTGGTTCATACCCACCCGAAGGAACCCGCTCCTGGTCAGCCGGTGCCCATTCTTGTTGGCACCACGGAGAGCGAATCAACGGTCCATCAGGTCGTGGTGTGGTGGTGGCTCGACGACAACGGGGTCAACATGGAAACAGCGGCACCCGACGGCGTCGATTCCTGGTTTGCCCTATTGGTGCCGCCGGCAATCGCCCCGGGAAAAACCTCGGTACTTCGATACTTTATCGAAGCCACAGACAATGACGACCTGGTATTCGAACACTGTGATCATACCACGAGATACCCCAAAGCAGGCCACGTTGCCATTTTGCTGCGTGGTCCGGCGCCAACGAGTTGTCCAAACGATTTATGGGAACCAAACAACACCCCAGAGACAGCCGCACAGCTACCGTTTGGCACAACAAACGAATTACGAACCTGTAATGACGAGGATTGGTATATACTGACTTTGCCGGCAAACACCATCCTGGTATCGACGTTGTACCCCATGATGAATACCGGCGAGTTGCCTTCATTTTCGTTTGTCGGCGACGACAAATCCGAACTTGTGTCGTGGCCCGGCGGCCCGACTTACCCGCGCCTGACCTATGGACCGATCGCCACAGATTCCACTGTTTTTGTTCGGGTTACACCAAACGGGGCACCGGAGTCCTTTTATTCGTTGGAAATAGACGTTGATTATGTTGACTGTGCCCCGGATTCGTTCGAACCGAACGATCAGCTCAACACCGCGACGGCGTTCCCCGACGCCACGAGCCAACCACTGAGCCTCTGCCCGGGCGACGTCGATCTGTTTGCCGTGGCTTTGGCCGCCGGATCCACGATTGAAGCCGAAATCGGTTTTGACCACACCTTGGGCGACATCGATGCCTGGCTGGTCTCACCAGATGGCGGTTATCTTACTGCGTCGACAAGCGCCACATCCGACGAACGGATTGTGTTTCGGGCGGAAACGGCAACTACAGTTGTTCTGGAGGTGGCTGCATCCGGCGTTGTTCATAACAATTATTACCTCTCCGTGGTTATTTATGACGACGCTTCGGTATGTTACGATGACTTGTTGAGCCCAAACACAACATCCGATGACGCGGTCACGTTGCCAATCGGGTCGTGGTCAGGACTAAGGCTATGCCCCTTTGGTAGCGACTGGTTTGCTCATGACCTCAACGGTGGAGAACAATTGAGCGCCTACGTAGTTAACAGCGATGGAAGCATTCCAAACATCCGTTTTTGGTTTGGCGACCCACCGGCACTGGTCGCTGAGTCGGTTTTGTCTCAGGGAGGAGCGTTATGCTCGACGGTGACACCCGACGCAGGACGTATTTACATAGAAGTATACGGCGTTACCGCGGTCCCGACGGAAACGGAATATCAGATCGACATCGTTGTGGTGGACGCCGCTGGAGCTTGTTGGAATGACCGATTTGAACCCAACAACAACGCCCTGGATGCCTGGCGAACCCCGCCCACATTGTTAACGCACGGAACGCTGTGTGAGGACGATTCTGACTGGTTTGAAGTGGACGTACCGATTTTTGCAACATTTTCCGCGTGGATCGTTACCGCTGACCCCAATGCGTCCGTCCGCATCGAACTTCGGTCACCGAACGGCGATGTCACTGCGCAGAGCACGACCGTCGACGGTTTCGGCATGACAGAAACGGTCGTGTTTCAGAGTGGACTGTGGCACGTGCGGGTGGTAGATCCCGACCAGAGCAACCAGGCGTACGATCTTTGGGTCGACGTCAAAAACTGAGGCAAACGGTGAAAGTATTATCTCAATTCGTCACGAAAAAAGGCAGGCTGCTTCGTTGTTGCCTGCCGGCAATGCTGTTGGCAGGTTTCGCTGCCTGCGCGGGCGCCAAAGACGACCCATGCCAAGTAGACTCCGATTGTGAACCCGGTTTGTGGTGTCACCCCACAGCCCAGGTATGTAGCGCAGTGACGTGCGAAGGTACACAATGCGAGGTACCCGGTGACCCGGACACATCGGATATCGATTCGGACGCGACGGAGGATGGCGCACTAACCGATGCCGGTGAAATCGACGTGTCAACCGACGTGTCGACCACAGAAAACGACGTTTCTGTTGCTGTCGACAGTTCAGAAACAGATACCGCCAATTGTTCAACGCCGACATCATGGTCGTATCGTATTACCGGACTTACCATTGGAGATGCAGGCACACCGGGGAAAGGACTCAATATCGACGACAACCCCGCAACCTGTGCCCCGTCAACAGGATGCAGCGACGGAGTGGACAATGGGTTTGCCGGGGTGTCCGGACTGGCTGCTGAAGCGTTGGCACAGGCCGTCAACACCGAAACCATCCGCCTTATGTTACGTCGACAGGGCTGCGGCCCGGTTGAACTGCTGACCTACACCAAAAACGGATCAACACGACGGATAGACACCGAGTCGATCGATGCGGAAACCGGCTACGGAAAAAGTTATGTACCCAACGTTGTTGTTGATAATCCAACATTTTCAGCCGGCCCCGACGGGGAATTCGCGTTCCCACTCGCGGTCGCCGGTGCTCAAACCATCGTTCCCATTCATCAAGTACACATAAGCGGTACGATCCGCGGCGACAACATCACGGTAGTCCTCGGTGGAATCGTGGACAAAAACGAACTGGACACGTCTTTGGCGGAGTTGGCCAAGGGAATGGGATTGGAACCCAAAACGGTTTTCGATCTGGTCGGGGGGCTTACGGAAATCGACCAAGATACAAACAACGATGGCACCCAAGATGCCATCAGCATCGGGCTTATCTTAGCGGGTATTTGGGAAGAAATTTGAATTACGCAAACCATTGGCCCACCACGTTGAAAAAACCATGAACAAATCCGATTCGTGCGCACGATGGACACGCCGTCAACTTCTGCTGGCGGCAGCATTGGGCACCGGCGCAACATTGTTTAGCAGTCCCAAACAAGCAACCGCGATCGGCGATTTGTCGAAAATCAAACTCGCGCGCCTTCGGTACCAGGGCGGTGCCACATCACGAGCCTCATCGTTGTTCGTTTGGTCACAGCAAATACGGCAACAAACCAGTGTCGACACGTCGCTTGAAGTCCATGAAATCGGTTTGTTGGACAAAGATCTTTTTCGGTTCCCATTTATCACGATGGTTGGTGACCGCGGTTTTCTACGGTTTCCAGCGCGGCATTCGGAACGCCTGAAACTCTGGCTGGAGGCGGGCGGGACGCTGTTTGTGGACAACGTGGGACCGATGGGGCCATCCGACTCGTTTGACCTCGATTTTCGGGCCGAAATGGAACGCATTTTCCCGCGGACGCCGATCAACCGGATTTCGCCGGAACACGTGTTGTATCGTTCATTTTATCGGTTGGATTATCCCGCCGGCCGCCTCATCGCCCGCCCGTTTTTGGAAGGCATCACGTTGGACAAACGTTTGGCGGTCATCTACTCACAAAACGACATCACCGGAGCATTGAGCCAGGACACCACAGGCCAGTGGGAGTATGACTGCCGCCCAGGTGGCGAATCACAACGGTCTATGGCGTTACGAATGGCCGTCAACATCGTTGAATATGTGTTGTGCCAGGATTACAAAGACGACCAGGTGCACCTCGACTATCTGTTGCACAAACGAAACTGGAAAATCAAAGTAAATAAGGAGCCGAATTAAATTATCATGCTCGAATGGCTCCTGAAGAGGTACGATCCAAACGTTACTGAAACCTTTGTACTAAATGGCCAGTGGTCGTTATGGGAACAGGCGTTGGCGATTGCGGTCGTTTTGGTGATTTTTGCACTGACGGCGTGGAATTACCGAACAACACGCTCCTGGAAACGCCGCATCGGCATGCTGACCCTCCGTGCCGCCATTTTGTTGCTGCTTCTGTTTATGTTTTATCAGCCGGCCATGGTTCTTGAGGCCACGCAGAAAAGTCGAAACACGGTCGTCGTCTTGATCGACGACTCCGAAAGCCTCACGCTGCCTCGTGGTGACACGGTGGGCGTCGTTTCGCTTCGGTCCTTTTTTGCCGACAAAGCGGATTTTTTTGAATCGTTGACCAAAAACAACGACGTTGAGTACTTCCTGTTTGGTTCCGGACTCAAGCCGATAACGGCAGCCGACCTTCCCGATGCCATCGGCGGTCGCCAGACCCAAACCATGATGTTGGAAACGCTTGAGCAGGTCCGGGAACGGCTACGAAACAAAGACCTGGGTGGAATCATTCTTGCCACAGACGGGGTCGACAACGGTAAGTTAATGGACCGGGTCGAAAATGCAGTTGGTTTGGATGAAGAAAGCCGGCGGTTCATCGAAGGGCTAAACGCCCCGATCTTCCCGGTACTCACCGCCGATTTGGCGTCCATCAACGATGTGTCGATCCAGAAAATCCACTACAACAACTTCGTGTTTGTGCTGAACGCGTCCAGTCTTGAAGCGACCGTCCGCATCACCGGTTACGCTCCAGGCACTGCCGTCATGGTGTCGTTGTTCGAAAACGGGCAGGTTCTAAGCAGCAAAAGCATTACCGTCGAATCCGGAAAACGGGATTACCAAACCACGTTCGACTTTGTTCCAAAACGTCTGGGAAATCAGGTCTATACCATTTATAGTCCCACCCTGCCTGAAGACGTTTATGCCGGCAACAACGAAAAAACCGTCATCATCAACGTGATCCGCGACCGCATCCGTGTTTTGCAGATCTGCGGACACCCTTCCTGGGATGAACGATTTTTCCGCAACTGGTTGAAACGAAACCCCAACATCGATCTAATCAGCTTTTTTATCTTAATAAATCCACGCAACAGCTATGCCATCAGTCAAGCCGAAACCACGCTGATTCCGTTTCCTACACACGAGTTATTTGTCGAGGAACTTGGGGGATTTGACTTGATTGTTTTTCAGGATTTTAACCACGGTCCATTTCAGACCCGCGAACATCTGTTCCGGATCCGCGATTTTGTGAAAAACGGGGGTGCGTTTTTGATGATCGGCGGGGCCCGTGCGTTTTCGGAAGGGGGGTATTTCGGCACGGAAATCACCGAGGTCCTACCTGTCGAGATTGCACCCTCGTTTGGCGACGGAACCACACTGAACCAGACCCGATTCAGTCCCGTGCTGACGGACCCGGGTAAACGTCATCCGATCACCCGACTTCGGCTCGATCCCGGAACGAATGAAGATCTGTGGGCGACCTTGCCACCTCTTGAAGGGTACAATCAGGTTGTGCGCATCAAACCCAATGGGGTTTCATTGCTGGACCATCCCAGCGAAAAGACCCAAAGTGGTTCTCCCGCGCCCATCATTGCGGTTTCCGAGGCCGGTGAAGGCCGAGTGATGACGCTGATGACCGATTCAACGTGGTTATGGAGCTTTCGCCAAGACGAGGGAGGCAGCAGTTCAGCCTATTCGACCTTTTGGGACAATGCGATCCGGTGGTTGATCCGCGATCCGGAACTTGATTTGGTACGGATTTCCTTGGAGGGAACCGAACACCCAAAAGGAACACCGTTACAGGCCACTGTCAGGGTGCTGGGTCTTGATTACAAACCCATCCCGGGTCAGAAAGTACATGTCACGGTCAAACGACGTGGTGGCGTCAATCAATGGGACCAGGCCGTTGTGGTGGCCGACTTGCCGGACGCGAAATCCGACGAAGCGGGGGATCTGGTCGTGGATATCCCTACCGACCACACCGGGGTTATCGAGATTTTTGCGTCTTCCAAAGTGGTGGACCGTACCGTTACGGGAACACGTTTGGTGGTGGTCGTAGAAAACAACCCGGAGTTGGAAAACATCGTCCCCAAAACCGACGTAACCCGATTGCTGGCTGAAG
>JABWCM010000237.1:0-10951 GCA_013360285.1 Myxococcales bacterium | reverse complement strand
ACGACACGTTCCAGCCGGAATTTCGCGAACCAGAGATACTCAAGGTCACAAGCCGCGAAGAACAGGACCTTTGGAGCGGCGCCGACGTTTTGGCGCTGGCTTGTTTGTTGTTTGGTCTTGAATGGTGGCTGCGCCGCAAACTCGGGTATTTATAGGGGCGGTCATGTCGGAAAAATTTCGTATTGACGACATTCTTCCTACCCTACCCCGCGGACCCGGCTGCTACATCATGAAAGACCGTCGTGGGGAAATCGTGTATGTCGGCAAAGCCCGAGACCTGCGCGCGCGGATCCGGTCCTACTTTGGCACCACAACCGATACGCGGTTCTTTGTCGGTTGGCTCGACAAAGTATTGGGTGCTATCGAAACCATTGTGTGCGCCAACGAAAAAGAAGCGCTCATTCTGGAAAACGAACTCATCAAAAAACATCAGCCACGGTTTAACGTTCAGCTCAAAGACGACAAAAATTTTCTGCACATCCGCATTGACCGCGCTGTTCCTTATCCCCGAATTGAAGTGGTACGCCGCCGCAAAAACGATTTTGCTTATTATTTCGGGCCCTATGATTCGGCGACCGCCATTCGCAGTACATTGCGGATTCTACAACGCCATTTTTATCTCCGTACGTGTCCAGACACAGTGTTTCGTAACCGGTCACGACCTTGTCTGGAACACCAAATCAAACGATGTCCCGGCCCGTGTGTGTTGCCCTACCCCGCAGAAAAATATCAGGAGCAAGTGCACGAAGTGACTCTATTTCTGGGCGGCCGAGGGCAGGAACTCGTCTCAAACCTGAAAACAAAGATGCGACAAGCATCAGACCAGATGGAGTTTGAACTGGCCGCCCACTATCGGGACCAGATTTTGGCGATCGAACGTTCTTTACAACAACAGCACATCGCGTTGGACACCGAGGCATTTATTGACGTCATCGGCCTCTATCGGGAAGGGCCGCAGGTTACTTTACAAATCATCAAGATCCGTCACGGCGTCGTCACCGAAGCACGGACATTTCCGTTGGGACGTATGGAAATTCCTGACACCGAAGTCGTCAGCGGCTTTGTCCAACAGGTTTATGACCAGGGTGCCTCTATTCCCGACGAAATTCTGCTCCCCATTGAAACCGACTCGGATTCAATTCTTGCGGAATGGCTCACCGAGAAACGTGGCCGCCGAGTGCAACTGGTGTGTCCACAGCGGGGCAAAAAAGTGAAACTGGTGGACATGGCCAACCGAAACGCCGAATCGGCGTTTGTCCATCGCCAAAAAACCGCCGTGGAGGCAACTCAGGTGCTTGCCACGTTGCAGGAACGACTTTACTTAAAGAGCTTTCCGGCAAAGATAGAGTGCTACGATATCTCGAATATTCAAGGAACTGAAGCGGTTGCGAGCATGGTGGTATTCGTCGACGGTGAACCCGACAAAAGCCTTTACCGTACGTTCAAAATGAAAGCCGCACCAAACCCCAATGATTTTTTGATGATGTACGAGGTCATCTACCGCCGTTTCAAAAAGGGTTTGGAAACCGGCGACTTCCCTAACTTAGTGGTCATTGACGGAGGAAAAGGGCAACTCAATTCCGCCCGTCAGGCGCTCATGGACCTCGATATTGTAGACATCGACATCATCAGCCTTGCCAAATCCCGCGTAACCGATACAGGAGATGTCTCCGACGCACCGGAGCATTCCCCGGAACGGGTGTTTGTTCCCGGCGTCAAAAACCCGTTGGTGCTAAAACAAAATTCGGCCGAATTGTTCTTGTTGACACGGCTGCGAGACGAAGCACACCGATTTGCGATTACGTTTCACAAAAAACTTCGCAGCAAACGAACGTTGACCACTGCGCTCAGTCAATTACCCGGCGTCGGGCAGTCACGACAAAAAGCGCTGCTAAAACACTTCGGCAGTATTCGTAAAGTGGTGGCAGCCTCTGCGGAAGATATCGCGCAAGTCGACGGAATTGGCTCAGTTTTGGCGGAACGTATCGCTTCTTATCTTAATAAGGAATGACACAGAACTACTTCATTTCCCGCACGAGGTCAGCGGCTTTGTGACCTGCCCTCCCCACAAACCCGGCGTCCACAAGTTGTTGTGCGATTCTCCTGCGACAATCATCCTCCCCAAACCGCTGTCCGGAGGATACCACAAGAGGCCCACCTGCCACCCACTCCACCAACGCCAATGCAACCACTTCGTCCAGTTTCGCTCGTGCCACCAACTCGGTCACGTCAGGGCATTCTTCCAACGTTATCTTAACCGCCTTTAACGACAGGAGAGCTTCAGCAGCCACCCCCGCCACAGAATCGGTACGTGCCGTTTGAATCAAAGTGCGAAACACCTGCTCAGACACCTCCGACGGCATCTGCGACAAAGCTCGGACAGCGGTCAAGCGCAGTGCTGGGGTTTCATTTACCACCGCAGCCAGCAACTTTGGCAACACTCGGGTGTCCTTCGTGTTCCCCAATGCCATGAGAACCGCTCGGCGGTCCTCGTCGTACGCTCCTGGTTCAACTGCGGTTTCAATGTGATCAAGCCAGGCTTTCGGGACGATGCCACCACTCTGCCCCCACCTACCAATCAACACCCCAAGTGTGTTGATGGCCCCCCGCCGTGCCGCTCCCGCCGGCAGACTGTTTACAAGCCGGGCTGTGGTTTCCACGAGCCATTGCCGCGGATAACGCACCAGGATCAAACTTTGAATCAATCGACCATAATCCGGGCGTTGTCGTAATGATGGATCACTTAACAGGTCCACGGCAGCACGCTGGGCGGCATCCGTGCCGGCATTGGCCAACACATCCAGAACCAACATCGGTCCCATTCCACCCCAAACCACCCCGTTCGGGTGAACCGCCGCCCGCAGGGCCGCAGCAAAGTCCGGTTTCAGCCGCAACAAACCAACCACCCGCCACAACCACCGGCTATGTTCAGGAACCGTACCGCCTTGTCCATGTTGTTTTAACGTGTCCAGTACTTGGTCGCCCGTTAACCCGTCCACCCGTTTTTCCAACGCCGACCGCTGCGCGGCATCGTCCAGTTGAGACCAGGCCACCATCACACCGTCCTGGTTGTCGATTAGCGGTTCCGGCCCCAGTTTTTCCGCTTCCAATTTTTCCCAGCTTGAAGAAACCACCATGGTGGAAACCACTTGGGCACCACGCAGAAATTCAATACGGCGTTGTACGTCCAGCGCCACCACCCCCGCATCATTACGTCGTATACGCGTATCAAACACGCCCCGCCGTGTTGTCCCGTCAACCGAGGGACTGTTAGGTCCTCCCGCGGTATCGCCCGTGCCCGCGACCCGTCCCACCCACTCACAGCCGCGTTCATCACAGCTTCCACGTGTCCATTCCAACGGATCGATGCCCCACTGATCCGGCCCGGGGGTAACCTGGTGGCTCAACCGTTCGTTCAACCGGAAGGGCTGGGCCACAACAAGGAGTTGGGCCATCACCGCCGCCCAAGCCCGAGGTGCCTTTTCATCAAACCGGATCTCCGTCAGACGACCATCCGCATTGTAAGAGGCCTGGGCGGTGTACTCCAAAAAAAGGGACCGACCCGTTTCTACGCTCGCCCCCAACACACGCCAATCGATGGTATCAACGGAACGAAATCGCACGTGTCGTTGGTTTCTGCAACCCAGACGACCCGTATCGGTCAACACCAACACGCCGTCCAATACCACTCGCCCCTCGGCATCGGGCAATGGCGAAACCGCGTCGGTCGCCACCGACTCCATCTCAAAACGTACTCGGTAGGAGTCGACAGACGCCTCGCCCCAGGCACCTTTACAGGACTCCGCTTCCGAAGACTCCGTTTCAAGAGACGTCCGGGAATCAACAACCGACACACCGGAAGGAGTTGCCCGGCACGCGACAATTCCAGCCGCGACAACCCATACGAACACCAACCGAGCGGTAACATTCGATTTTTTGCTCATACCTGAACAAGTTGACGGTTAGGGTTGACAAGGGACATTGGCAATCTCGCAGTAGTCAAACACGTTTCCGAGTTTCCATGTAAAGGATTTCTGTAGGATCGGAATGGTCCACTCGTACCCAGCCCATTCAAACAAGGTGGTTCGATAGGTATCAAACCAGGTCTCGAGGTACACGTACAATCTTCCAGCGAGTGTCGAAATCCACAACGACACATCCACGTTGACGGATATGTTGGCTTCGATGGCCGCCAATAAGCCGGGGGTATGAACATCGATGTTGATTGATACCGGCATCGATGTCGTAAGCAGGTTGAGACTACCACCCACACCGACTTCCACAATGAACAGGTCTATGCCCAGGTCGAGATATCCATCGACTGCCAGATAAGGACGCACAAAACTCCCCAATTCAATATCGAGCCCCGGCCCGCAATCGTCTTGATTCGTCACCGACAACACCGCCGATCCGCCGTACTCAATACCGACGGTGCCGGATGCACCGACCTCCAATTCGAGCGTAAATCCCGCAAGGCTGAATAACGGAATCGGAAACGACACGCCGTCGCTCATCTCTGCGACATCGTTTTCGTACACAACGCTGAACTGATAGTTGATGTCAGGGTACATGGAGCCGCCGGATGTGTCGTTTTGCTCCACAAACACGTTTGCGCCAAAAACCGCGAGATTGGCCGCAAACACTTCTTCCCGCACATCGGCAACAAAACCGGCGTCGATCAACGAAAACGGTTCGTTCCAAATCGTCGCCCCCGCCTCAAAACCGGCCCACGCGTTCAGGTTGATCCCACACAACCCTTGTTTGTTGGGTGGTACGGTGACTTCCCACCCGGCATCATAGCTGTAACCAATTGCAAACTTACCCGGATCACCGGCTGAGTCCCCATCACTCCACGATTGTCCCCATAACGGCCGCTGGCTAGGTGGGGTCAGACCAATCAGATGCGGCAACAACCCTAATGTTTGCGAACGACGTGTTAAATAAGTCTCAAACGTCGCAGAATTAAACGTTGCCGGCGTCACCTCCGTGACCCATGTTGGCGGATTTCCGGGCACAAGATACTGGTAAGATCCAGTCAGGCTTGTAAAATCACCACCGACCAAGCTTTGACATCGCGCCAACTGCTGCGCCATCGCCGGCGGAAAAAGAGCATCTACCGCAACAACAAAATCCTGGGGTGCCCAATCACAAGGACCGGGCACGGGTTTCCCCGTTGAATCATAGGAGCCATAAAAACACCCCAAATCGTCCATGTCGACCAAAATGGTTTCGATTTCATCGGCAAGGGTGTTTGCCTGCGCAATCAAGGAAAACAACACGGAAAGGCCAAAATACGGATTGAGTTTTACAAGCTCAATCTGCTCTTTTTTTTGCGTATATTGCACCAACAGTTCCGCAAACCGCTGCCGTGTTTTGTAGAGGTGATTTAGCTCCTCATCGGTGACACCCATCGCCGCGAGGTCTGACGACATTTGCCAATGCCAGTGCCAACTATCATTGGGCCCAAAGAAGCCGGACACAGGCCAGTACGTTTTTAGATCTTCCATTTTGTCGGCGATTTTTTTGTTACGTTTGTTCCGAAAATCCGCTTCCAAAGGATTCGATGCCCGGCCGTCGGTATTGAGAAAACTCGTCAACACAACGGCGTTTTCGGGGTTCAGGATGTTCACAAACGTGTTTTTGGGCAGGGGAACCCCGCTTTTCGGCGCCAGGCTATAGTTGATCCCGTTGTCGGAAATGGCCGGCGAACTGGACGGAAAATGTCCAAATCCTTGGAATCCCGACAATCCACGGGTGCCGAGCGCAAACGCGGCATAGAGCGGCTCGGTCGAATAAGCGATCTGGAACAGGCGGCGTGCATCGTGAGCAAACTGGGCGGAGTATGCCTTAAACGACCGGTAATTCCAGAAACGTTGGTCGACATATTCAGTGCACGACGTGACCTCGGCAGACCCCAACGACGTCTTAAAGGTGTTGAAAGCAGCCAACGCGGTCAGTCCTTCGGCAAACGAGGGTTCAAATGGCTGTAAGTGCACGTTGACACGGTCTTTTGTCGGCGCACAATCGTATTGCCCACCCGTCGAGACCGACGGCACAATGCCATAATCGAGGTCACTACCCAGCACCTGCCATCCTTCACAGTGGTTGGGGTCCGACAAAACATCGTTTTGAACCTGCTCACCCACCAAAAACTCGCAACGTGCCTGTAACCAGGGGTAACATAAGTCTGAATCAATCCCCGACTGAAGGTTAAAATAACTGGTGGTGCACGAATCCGCGTTGATCGGCAACATCACTTCGATGGGGCAAAAGTGATCGAGGTATCCCTCACATCGTTCGTCCACAATGGCAGCGCAAAACGTGTGCGGTACAAAAGTACCCGCCTCCAGTCCGGAACACACAGAAATGCTGTCCATCGGGCAGTTGGACACCTGTAATTGAGCACATTTGTTTGCTACCCAGTTTTTGCAAAGTGAATTGTAGGGCAAGGTGTTCTGTTGGGCGGCCAGACAATTGTCCAAGTTGATGGTGGGACAACTCGATTGAATGAGGATACTGCACTGCAAAGTCAACCACGATGAACACGGCGGCAAGGAGCCCGGCAAAAATGGGCTCTGTGTTGTGAAACCCGGTTGCATACAGCTTTCCAGGGTCGGTTCAGGACACTCTTCTTCGTATATGGTGGGGCAGGTTGCGTTTTTGATTTGTGTGCAGATGGGGTGATTAAACGGACTCGAGGTTTGACAGGTCGTCATCGTCCACTTGGGACACGACGAACAGTGTGCCGCATAATAAACAATACACTCGGGCTGCATCGCCGTAGTGGTGGTCACACCTGGGTTCGTAATCAGGTAGGGCGGCACAACTGATTGTAATTCGGATATGCTGTTTGCCTCTTGGAAATCGCTACAAAAACCCTGGCTCGTGTGATCGATACATCCTTTGGGCCTTGGCGGGGGCCATATTTCGACAATACAATCGGGGGAACAGTTTGCGATAAACGGTTTGGCCGTCGGATCACACTCTTCATTGGGGTCCAACACCTTGTCACCGCAATAAAAAAAGCCGCAGTTGGTTCGACACGTACCTGGGGTCGTATCGCTGTTGTTCATACCTTGGTCGCAGGACTCGCCGGAATCGACCACGGAATCACCACAAGACGGCAACTGACAGGTTTTTCGGCAAGCATCGGCCGTTGTATTGCTGTTTTTTGAACCGGAATCACACGCCTCTCCGGAATCCTTCACACCGTCGCCGCAGTAAGATAACACACAGTTTTTCCGGCATGCGTCCGGTTTGATGTTGCTGTTTCCGGGACCCGCGTCACAACTTTCTTTGTCGTCCACCACTCCGTCACCACAATAAGCAAACTGGCACGTCGTTCGGCACGCATTGGCCACCGTGTTGCTGTTTTTGGTCCCGGCGTCACATTGTTCTCCCGGATCCACCACTTTGTCGCCACACCGAGGCAACTGGCAGGTCGGCCGACAAGCGCCGGCATTCCAGGAATTATAGGTCCCGTTGTCACACTCTTCGCCGGGATCCACCACTTTGTCGCCACAATGAGCCCACATGCAGTTGGTACGGCAGGCGCCTGGTTCCTCATCGTGGTTGAATACGCCCTTATCGCATTGTTCGCCTTGGGACACGATTCCGTCTCCGCACACAGCCACACCACATCCGGCGATCGGTTTGGAAACACAACCCGCCCCTGCAGACCAACAAACGTCTTCAGTACACGGGTCACTATCGTCGCACGACGCATTCAATGCCTTGGGGTCACCATTGTCCACCAAGCCGTCACAGTCGTTGTCCTTTCCGTCACAACTCTCGGTCGCACCAAAGTAAGCTTTGGAGTCTTTCGGCATACAATCGATAAACGAAGGTGTCCCGTCTTTGTCTTCATCGAGTTGGCATACATCAACACATTGGTCTTTATTGGCATCAAGAAGCGTCGACAACGGAGCATTCAACGCGTTTTGAATACAAACCAGGCCGTCGGCGATGTTGAGGTCACCATCGCAGTTGGTATCCGGACCTGTCAGTTGTGGAAACGGCGTAACCGGTCCAAGGCAGGACGGAATCGGTGTCTGTTGTGAGTCCAACGCCCACAAACTAACCAGAATGGCACATTGAACATCGCCGACGTCGGTTTTGTTGTCTCGGGTGATATCTCCGGGGGGGTTCAAACATAACGCTGCACCAATTTTGGGCGAAAGAACAAAGCATCCCCCAAAAATGGCAACGTTCAACCACAAAAATGACGTGGATCGGCGGGTAAAACGACTGTTCAAAGCATACTCCATAAGCGTCTCAGGAATCGTAACCAGGCATTGTGGGCGAACACCATTTGAACTGCCGGGTGGTGTAACCACACGCGGTATGCAACGTTGATTTGCCATCGCTTTGGAGATTGAGCAACCCGTATCTTACACGGGGCATCAAAACAGATGAAAGTACACGACCTTTCCCATTCATCCGATTCGGTGTAAACAGGGATGGTTGTGGTCGTTGGGGGGTGTTTAGCGGAGTGTTTATGTCGCGCCCAATCTGTATCGTTGTTTTTCCCGACGATGTTTTTTCGCCGGCCTCGGAAACACGGAATATCCCTTTGCAGTCCGTATACGATCAGGGGTTGGAGGCCGCGATATTGAGAGCCGGCTTTGATCCCATCCGCGTGTCCTGCACATCGATTGTTGTGGACACCCGCCTACAGGACGCCATTCGAACAGCCCCGGTGATTGTCGTGGAAGCGTCGGTTTCGTCCGGACCGACGGCATTTGTCCTGGGGCTTCGGATGGCAGCCGCCGTGACCGAAGAAGCGCCGATGGTGGTGGTGGGGTGGAGCCAAAGCGCAACCTTTGTTGTCGAACAGGTGGAATCGACCATTCGTTATGACCTTGCCGACGACTGTACGTTAACGGACGAAAAAGCACGCCAACTTAGACTCGTCGTAGGCGACCGACTCAAAGACCACAGAACCCGATGGGAAACAAAGACCGGTTCTGGTTCTACAACACCCAACGATCCGTTTTTGTGGCTAAGGGCGGTGGCAGAAAAGCAGATCCGTATTCAGCGGGCGGTGTCTCGGCGTGACGTGGGGGAAGTTCGTGCTGTTGTGAAGGCGACTAAGTTAACCGACGGGGACCCGGTGGGGCTCGCTCGGATGTGTTTAGGGGCGTTGGCGAATGTCGAGCAGTGGGAAGAGATTCTGGAGATCATCGAAACCTATCCCGAGGTGGTACGCCGGGACGCGGGGGTGAGAGACACGTGGGCACTGGCTCATCAACACGCGGGAAACTGGCGTCAGGCATTGGAAATCCTTGAGGAAAATGGTCAAAAGTTCGGCTTTAGCCTAAAGCGGTGGCGAATGATTGGAGATATCCACCAAGACCGGTGGAGCCATGCGATGGAAACCAAACGGCCTACGTTGGCGAAGGCACACCAAAGAAACGCGGTACAAGCCTACTTGAAGGCAGCGCAATCCGATTGGACAGATCCCTACGCCGGACTATGCGCCATTTCCCTGTCTGAAGGGTGGGCAGACCCGGAATTAAGCCGAACAATGGCCGCGATATTGCCTGCAGTGCGGTTCAGCGCATATCAACGAGCGCAAAAAACACAATCAGGGGCACTGGATCTATTGGTTGCCACGGAAGCGGCAATATTGTGTGGCGAGCAAGAACAGGCGGAAACCTTTCTGCAGGCAGCAAAAAAACAGGATTGGACAGGCAACATCGGCAAACGCGCCGCAACCCGGGTCACCTACGTCCTAGCGGTACGCGCCGCAACAGCACCGCAACCAGCCTGGGCGGCATCGATAGCCCACCACCTGGAGCATGGGTAACGTCGCCGAGGATAAATGTTTGAACACACTCGACGAGCGTGTTTAAATATTTAAACACCGCTACGAACCGCACTCGTTGAAGGAGAATCGTATGACCGCGATACGGATTGAACCCGATGGTCCGGTTTGGACCCTCATTTTGTCACGGCCTTCCCATAAAAACGCCGTCGACCGAGACACCGCCCAGGCTTTGGCAGATGCTTTCCGCGCCTTTGAAGCAGAGGAGACAGCTTCGGTCGGTGTGTTGTGGGGCGAGGGCGGTACGTTTTGTGCCGGCGCCGACCTTCAGGCCATCGCCGCCGGCAATCCCAACCGCCTTGCCGTCGACGGCGATGCTCCGATGGGGCCTTCCCGAATGATGCTCCGTAAACCGGTCATCGCCGCAATCAGCGGTTATGCGGTGGCAGGTGGCCTGGAATTGGCGTGTTTTTGCGATCTTCGTGTCGCCGAAGAGGACGCCATCCTCGGGGTGTTCTGCCGCCGATTTGGTGTGCCGCTTATCGACGGAGGTACCGTACGCCTGCCGCGTCTTATCGGAATGAGTCGAGCACTGGATTTGATACTGACCGGGCGACCCGTCTCCGCGACCGAAGCCTTAGCCATGGGCCTCGTCAATCGCGTGGTTCCAAAAGGCGAATCCAGAACAGCGGCCGTCGCATTGGGCCACCAAATCGCCGCGTTTCCCCAGGCATGTATGCGAGCGGATCGCCAATCGGCTTATGAACAATGGGAACTGCCGCTCGCCGAAGCCTTGGCCAACGAGTTTCGTTTGGGCCTGTCGGGCATCGGCGACGCAGTTGCCGGAGCGGTTCGATTTGCGCACAAGGAGTTTGTGAAAAAATAGCTGAACGAACTTGGACGGGTGCTTTTGTCCCCCCTGCCCAGAAAAAACCTGCGCCATATTCCCGATATGACTCGGTTTTTTTCCGGGCATCGGGACCAAAATCCCCGCGTCCAAGTCCGTCCCCATATTTTTTCACAAACTCAATGAGTTTGAACGTCAACCGAAATAGGCGCCGGACGCGATATCCGG
Source organism: Myxococcales bacterium (assembly GCA_013360285.1). Taxonomy (GTDB): domain Bacteria; phylum Myxococcota_A; class UBA9042; order JABWCM01; family JABWCM01; genus JABWCM01. The sequence continues at coordinate 110 of JABWCM010000237.1, read as the reverse complement.
GGCAGACTCACCGAAGCATTGATTTTTATTAGCGAAGTCCTCCGGTACACGTTTCCGTCGAAAAAAACGGCTACCGGAGACCTCCGGTACGCGTTTCGGAAAAAAAAAAC
>JABWCM010000236.1 GCA_013360285.1 Myxococcales bacterium | reverse complement strand
GTGAAAAAATATGGACGTGACCCAAGTCAGCCGATTTTGCGCCCCATTGGCTTTGAAAAAGTTGAGTAATATCGGGAATATTGCGAAACCTTTTTCGGAGACAATGGGGCCAAAAGCGGCCGGAATTGGGGCGCGTAGCTATTTTTTCACAGACTCTTTGATATTAATAAGTCGGCGCACACAACCCCGCCGTTTGCGAAGCTCCAGCTAGGTGACTGGTGTTTTTTGATGAAACTTTTGTCCTGGCCGTCTTTGGCCGTCTCGCCCGTAAAAATCCCTGCGCCATATTCCCGATATGACTCAGGATTTTTCCGGACGTTCCGGCGCAAATTCCGCTGGCCAAAAATTCCCCTAAAAAACACCAGCCACCTAGGGCACGAACGGCTTCTTCAAAGTGACCCGCTAAGATAATAACACTTATGACGACATCAATGTTACTGAACTCTAGTCCGCACCCAACCAATCCTGATTGTGGAATTCCTGTTGGAATTGTTCGTAGACCGACAACTCACTTCGTGAAAACCATCGCAATTACGTTGATTATTCTTTTGTTCTCCACCGCGTGCAAAAAAGATTCGCCGCAATCGGGAGTCACCACCACAACCCAAACCGAAACAATCACCGGCAGCGGTACTGCTTCAACAAACGCCGAGGCGAACCCACCGAAAAAGACATCAGAACCAACAACATTGGCAACACCAACCCAGCCACCCACGACAACGCTCAGCAAAGCAACGATTACGTTGTGGCACTCCTATCGCGAGGAAGAACAGGCGGCTTTGGAGCAGTTGGTTGCCGCTTACAATGCCCAAGGTGGTCCTGTGACGGTTGAAGCGGTACCAGTGCCATACGACGCGTTCGTCGATAAGATATCCGTGACGGTTCCGCGTGGAAAAGGACCGGATTTGTTTATATTCGCGCACAATTTGATAGGCGAATGGGCTTCAACTGGGGTGATTGAACCGATCACACCGTGGGCTCCTCCAGAGCTGCTGAAGCAATTCATACCCAGCACGGTGAAAGCGTTGGTGTATGAAAAGTCGCTTTATGGATTACCTTTGGCATTTAAGAGCATTGTGTTGTTTTATAATCGTCAAATTACACCGAATCCTCCACAAACAATGGCAGAAATGATTCTGGCAGCCAAAGCGGCAACTCATCCCGAGCAGGGTAGATATGGGCTAGTGGTCGAAGCCGCCAAGCTATATTTTCACGCACCCTGGCTATTTGGTTACGGCGGGTCCTTATTCGACGACTCTGAATCTCCGAAAGTGGATACCCAAGAATCAATCGCCGCAATGCAGTTCGCTCGGCGTCTGGTAAGAGATGAAGGCATTGTCCCTCCCGGTCTGACGGGTTTCATGGTTGCCAGCATCTTCAGTGAAGGCAAAGCGGCGTTCGCGTTGTCGGGCCCGTGGTTTCGTGGCGAAATCGGAAAAGACATCGACTATGGCGTTGCCACTATTCCAACGCTGGACAACGGCGCACCACCGAAGCCCTTCTTAGGTTCTGAGGCAATCCTGCTCTCCAAAATGAGCGCAAATAAGCCTGAAGCTATGGATTTTGCCAAATTTCTCTCGTCGGACTCCTCCGCACTAATTCGGGCGAAAGTGGGCAAACAACCTGTTGCCAACATTTCGGTATACGAACATCCTGACGTTCAGGCAGACCCTATGATGGCCGTATTTAAGGCTCAAGCGCAAAATGCGGTCATCATGCCGGCGTCGCCGGCGATGCAAGCAATGTGGAGCACATACGATGCCGCACTTCAAAAGACGCTGTTCGGAGATACCGAACCGTCACAAGCACTTGCGGATGCTCAAACCAAAATCACAGCCGATGTATCCAGACTAAGGCGGTAACACCCCATCACGAAAAACCACTTTCTTTAGACATTGAGGCGCAACGTTGGCGGACCATGCTCAGCTCGAATCAGTCGCAAATGCCCCTCCGGACGGCGTTGCTGCCGTCCGCCACCGTGCCATCGCGTTGGGCTCACTCGCTGCAATACTCTTTTTTTCGGCGATTTTCCTCTATCACCGGGCAGCAGAGACTGAAAACAGTCGGACTGCGGCATTTCTGTGTTTTTATTATACACAACTCGCTAATGCTATCTTGTCTGAGCCAACCCCTCATGTGGATTCAATTCAGCGGCTGCAGGTATCTGATCGCGCGATACAACGAATCGTCTTAGTGGATGTTGGCGGCACCGACGAATTGGGAATTGCTCGCGGGCAGGCCATTACGTTTGATACTGCCGGGAAAGCTGGACAAATCGACGAATCCGACCGACAATTGGCCACTCGCGCCAATAAAGTTATCGAAAATACCGACAAAGTTACACAACATGCAATTGACTCAAACGGTGTCGAACGCACGAACCTGGGCTACCTTCAGGCTGCGGCACCCATCGTCCTACCAGGCGTACCGCCCACCAATGTTGTTTTGGTTGAACTCGATCCTGCGAGATACCACCGAAACCCGAATGCAGTACCGGGATGGCTTGCCATAGTCTTAGGACCCATACTCGGCTTTCTTTATCTGCAATTGGCACGTTGGCGGAAAATCTTGAACGGGCGGTGGGGGCACACAACTCTTGGTGCCGTGGCCCTTTGTACGATCTCGGTTTTTGGTATCACACAGACCCAACTCGTGGATGACTACCGAGAAACGATTCAAGAAACAATTAGCCAGGGTAATGGGTTGGTCCGTGGTGCAAACGTAGACGGAGCAACGGCAAATGCAATTGCAACTACGGAGGACATAGAGGTACACGTTTCGGATGGCCTATCTGGTGTGTACGTCGGTGCTCTGATTGTTGTGAGCATGCTGGTGATTTTGCTGTTGGGACCAATGACGCATCTAGCGTCCGGGCTTATGTCTCAACCAACAGCGTACGCATATATTGTACCCGCTCTGATGGCGACCCTGTTGTTGGTATTTGTTCCCTTTGCAGCGGGCGTGGGTTTGGCATTTTTTGATGCCGGGCGTGGCGAGGTCGATTCATATCGATTTGTTGGGTTAGGCAATTTCCTTGAGATCTTGTTTCCCTCGTCCCATGCCGGCAACAGTTTCTATTTCACCCTGGGAGTCACGCTGCTGTGGACGATTTCGAATGTTGTAATGCACGTTGCTATCGGCCTGACCCTCGCGTTGATGCTCAACCGACCGAATCTGCGATTTCGTGGAGTTTACAGAGTGTTGTTGATCATTCCGTGGGCCGTTCCCAGTTATATTACTGCACTCATCTGGAAAGGAATGTTTAACTATCAATATGGAGCTATTAACCAAGCACTCATTCTTGTTGGAATGTCACCCATAAATTGGTTCGGTCAGAGTTTCTGGACCAACTTTTTCGCCAATCTTGCGACAAATGTTTGGCTTGGTTTCCCATTTATGATGGTGGTAAGTTTAGGCGCCTTACAGTCCATTCCGAAAGAGTTGTATGAAGCAGCCAGCATGGACGGTGCCTCAAAATTTCAGCAATTACGCTCAATTACGTTACCTCTCCTTAAACCAGCGCTGTTTCCGGCAATTCTTTTGGGCACTATCTGGACATTTAACATGTTCAACGTCATCTACTTAGTCAGCGGCGGTGGTCCCGACAATCAAACCAACATCTTAATTACAGAAGCCTTCTATCAATTTAAGGTACTGGGGCGTTATGGATTCGCTGCCGCGTACGCGATCATGATTTTCCTTATCTTACTCGCATATGCTTTGGTAACCAACCGTGTTACCAAAGCAACCGAGGGAGCGTATTAATGAAACGCGACTCCCGCAAGCAGCTCCTTGGCGCTGTCGCAACCCACACATTTCTCATTGTATTCACGCTTGCGACCCTGTACCCGCTTCTTGGTGTCTTAAAAATCGCATTCAACGACGGCAAGGGTATGGGAACCAGCCTGGCGCCATTTCCCGAATCATTCACCCTCAGCCACTTTCGAACAATTCTATCTGAAACGAATGCTGCCGGTGAATGGCTTTTTGGACAGCAGTTGACCAACAGTGTGATAGTCAGCGTCGCCACGACCGTCATCGGTATTTTTCTGGCAACAACGGCGGCCTATGCGTTTAGTCGGTTTCGATTTCCGGGTCGACGCACTGGTTTGATGGCGTTCTTAGTAAGCCAGATGTTCCCTGGTGTGTTGACGATGGTTCCCCTCTATATCCTGATGCAGACCTTGGGACTCTTGGACAGGTTACTTGGTCTAATCTTGGTCTATTCCACAACAGCAATTCCGTTTTGTGTTTGGATGCTGAAAGGATACTTCGACACAATTCCAAAAGATCTCGAAGAGAGCGCGATCATTGACGGTGCTGGTCGCTTTACAGTGTTTTGGCGCATCATGTTGCCTCTTTCAGCGCCGGCTATTGCCGTTACCGCACTTTTTAGCTTTATGACCGCATGGAACGAGTTTGTACTTGCATTTATCTTCATGAACAAACCCGATATGTTTACGCTTCCCGTCAAAATTCAACGATATGTCGGCGAACATGACATCCAATGGGGACTATTTGCGGCGTCCAGTGTCCTCGTCAGCATTCCGGTGATGGCGTTGTTTTATGCGTTGCAACGTCACCTCGTGGGCGGACTCACAGCGGGGGCAGTAAAAGGCTAACTCCGTCGTTTTGTTGTGCCATTCGTGACCCCATGCTACCACGACCATGATGATGATTGACCCAGCAGCTATTCCCTACATTCCCGCTCCTTCTCTGGATCTTGGGATAACAAAACTTCAATCTTGGGGGCTTCTTGTTGCGGCTGGATTCCTTTTTGGCGCATGGTTTGCCGCGCGATGGGCCAAACGAACCGGACTGAGTGCCAAACCGGTTTATGACTTTGCAATGTGGGCGTTCCTGGGTGGTTTCGTCGGAGCGCACCTGGTTCACGTCTTGGCTTACGAACCAGAGATCATTAAAAAGAATCCTTTGGCATTGCTGTACTTTTGGGAGGGTGTATCGTCATTTGGCGGATTTCTTGGAGCGGGTATCGCCGCGTTCATCTACTTTCGGATTTCTGGCCTACCTTTTCTTCCCTACTCAGATGCGTTGGCACTCGGAATGGCGCCGGGATGGGCAATCGGGCGGATTGGCTGTTTTCTCGCACACGACCATATCGGAAGATCGACGCAGTGTTGGCTCGGAATCGACTTTCCGGCCCACGTTGTGTCACCACCAGGCATACGTCACGACCTTGGATTATATGATTCGCTGGTATCATGGACGCTTTTTGCCGTCTTGCTGTTGGTTGTATCACAAAAGCCCCGCTATGGTGTGCTGGGAGCTATTCTCTGCTCCACATACGCTATTGCGCGTTTTTTTCTTGATTACCTGCGCGCCGTCGACATTCAGAATCCGGACGCACGTTACTTCGGGCTAACACCCGCGCAGTATGGGTGCTTCTTGTTGCTATTTGCCGGCATCGGCTTGTTCACGAAGTCCCGCGGTGTTGCCGGTGAACGTTCATTTTCAACATGGACGCATCAGCAACCGCCTAAACACTGAGTCGCAGCACCGATCTACATCGCAACCTAGCCCACATCTCTCACTTAACACATAAATCAACAAACTTAACGCCATTTGGTTACAAACACACCGCCGAATTCCACCCCTGCGGTTTCAAAACATTCATTCTTCGCTCGACACCCAAACGCCAATTTTCGATACTCGTAGAAAGCATTGGGAGTCTAAGCGCACACGAAGTGGTGTCAGCTTGGAGGCGTTTCAGCCATACGGCTACCATAGGGAGTTGACTCATGATGACGTGGTCCATCATTCCATTAATGGGCGGGTTTGTGCTTACCGCCATCGGTGTTGCATATCTGTTTGCTACGCTGTTACGACATAAAAAACTGCGTACCGAGGAAGCAAGACCCACGCCAATGCGATTTTCCGCCGCCAATGAAATCGGAAACTTGAAGACCCTTGGTGACAAAGAGCTTGCGGCTGGAGATATTGAAGCGGCACTTCACTACTATCGTCGGGCTGGCGAATACGAATACGGCGCCCGCGTCGCGCAAAAAGCAGGCCTTCCCGGGGCCGCGGCGGAGTTGTACGAGCGAGTCGGTTTGCTGGAGCGAGCCTTCGATCTCTACGTCGAAGCCGGTGACCAAGACCACGCCGCCGGGTGCGCACGTCGTATTGGCCGCGTAGAGGACGCAGCCCGCCTCTATGAGGCGGCGGGGCGTGTTGACGACTCGATAGACTGTTGGCTCGCGGCTGAAAACCCATTTGAGGCGGCCGCCGTTCTTGTCCGTAATGGGCGTCGTAGAGAGGCTTCCATCCTGATCGCCGAAGAAGCGTACGGACACGGCGACAAAGAAGAAGCCGCAAAGCACTATGCAAGTTGCGGCGAATTCCTTCGCGCAGCCCACATTTACGAAGAAATCGACGATCTGGAAAACGCCGCGGATATGTTTGAACAAGCGGGCGCGAAAGAGGACGCATTTCGTTGTCGGTCTGATGCAACGTCGGTCGATTATCGAGCGAAAATACTCGCCGAATCGGGCGATACCGTCGGACTCGCTCGTTTATATGAGGAAACCGGCCAACTAGTCCGTTCAGGCGACGCATACGCGCTATCAGGGCTGGATGCTGAGGCAGCAAGAGTGTATGAACTCGGGAAATGCTGGGCAAAAGCGGCGCAAATGCGCAAACAACTCGGTGAACTGGATGCAGCCGTCAGCTTGTTTCAACGAGCCGGCAATCTGTCCGCCGCCGGGGAGTGCCTTGAGGCAGCTAAGAGATACGACGATGCCGCTGTCCTATATCGAAAAGCCGGGGACGACGATGGATTGATCCGAGTGCTCCGAAGTTCTCAGAATTATTATCGGTTAGGGTGCTTTCTGGCCACCAAGGGCCAAACCGATCCGGCCATCGAAATGCTGGAAGCGGTACCCAAAGATCATCCCAAGTATGGAAAAGCGCTGATGACGCTTGCTAAGTTACTCATTGTCAAGAAAGATTACTACACTGCTGAGCTTACTCTGCGGGACGTGCTTGAATCCGCCGACATCGATTTGGAGCGCACCCGTCAAGCGCGGATCCATCTCGCTAAGTTACTGGAACTGCGCGGTGCATTTCATGACGCTTTCGCTCAGTTAACAATCGTTCGTGCCACGTTGACCAACGACCCGACCGTAGAACGCCGTTACCGACGGCTGGCCGAAACAGTTCGTAAAAACAAGTCTGGTCGACAAACAACCCAGACGCCCATCGACCAAAGCCTTGATGATGGACCAGAAAGCATCATCCAACCCGTTGTCCTTGATCTGGAGGACGTGATGGCGGACTTGAATCGAAAACCCGCTCCCAGCCACGCGGATCGCCGATACGAAGTGTTGGATCAAATCGGAGAGGGAAGTTTTGGGTTGGTCTATAAGGCTATCGACAAAGTGCTGGGACGCACCGTGGTGATGAAATTCCTGCGGTCCAGCGGTATCGGCGATGATTCGTCACGTGACCGATTTTTTCGGGAAGCCCGGATTGCCGCAGGGCTGAACCATCGGAATATCATCACAGTACACGATGTGGGTGAGTTTGAAGGACGACCCTTTATTGCGATGGAATTTGTCGAGGGTTACACACTGGAAGATCGTCTTCAAGATGATGCCCATCCACTCTCCGGCGACCAGGTAATGTCGATCTCAACTCAATTGTGCAGCGCACTATCACACGCGCACGCGCAACACGTGGTTCACCGGGATATCAAACCAGGCAACGTGATGATCACGCGCAGTTTCGAGGTTAAATTAACGGACTTCGGAATGGCCAAAGTTGTGCAGACAAGTGGTGGCGCGGCCTCATTGATTTTCGGTACCCCTTACTACATGGCGCCGGAACAAATCGAAGGGGGAGCCGTGGACCAACGCACGGATCTCTATTCATTTGGAGTGGTTTTGTACCGCATGGTTACGGGCGCGCTACCCTTCCCAAAAGGAAACGTTTTGGTGCACCATGCAACCAGCGAACCGCAACACCCAACACTGGTGCGCCCAGACGTGTCCGATCCAATCGCTCAAGTGATTTTGAGGTGTTTACGAAAGAATCCAGACGAGCGTTATCAAACGGCGGAAGAACTGGCCCGCGATCTCGCAAACGCCTACCGTATGGAACAGATTCAGAGACTATCCCAGCACCATGCATCAGCCTCATACGCCAACTAAATGTTGCTGACTCATCGTACGGCAATACACTCACGAATCCGTTTGAGTGAGTCCGCGGCCGCAAGGCAGGTAACATAACGTTTGTCCTGTTCCATACACGTAGCGACACACGGTTCCTTTTGCTGAATTGCAGCCGCCAGCGCTGCTTCGACTTTGTCGTTTGACTCACCCTGAATGTTTTCGGCCAATATCCGCACTGTTTTTGTGCATGCAACGTCGCATTGCTCGCGTGTCGGACCTCCACAACCCCAAGTCATCGACAAATACGCTGCCGGAATCCCCGACAGCAACAACACCTGCCACCAATTCCGGCGATGTAGTAACCCAAACCCAGCCGATTGAATGTGTGTTTGCATCATGATTCACTTAATCGACGACCCCGAGATCGTTGGCGATAATCGTAAGAAGGAAATCTGCATAACGTTTCGCAGCTTTGGAACTATCGTAGATCAAGAAATGTCCATAACCGTTCTCCTGATACAAAGCCGCAGTAACCAGGGCACCTGTCACCGTCTGCGCGTTGCCCGCGATGGGCGCCGGCAATTCGTTGACCCCAGCCATCCGCATCCCATCGCTTTCCACCAGCACGGGTGCAACCACGTCAAGACCTGCAGCCGCAGCCAATGACTCCGTGGTGATTGGGGGCGTATACTCATCGAGTAGGCCCTCTGTAACCAGCAGATCGATTGGTGTTCCTCCACGAAGTTCGCCGGAAACAACATATGGTGCATAGTTAATCGGGTCAGTAATATCGACAAGATTTTGGACCAGCGTCACAATCGGGTGCATTTCATCGACTTCGTCCGGTTCGGTCTGCAATACCAGCTCCAATAACGCTAAGATGTCCACCGGATTTTTCCGCAAGATCAAGGTTTGCGCCAATCCAGCGCCCGCGCCGCTAAGTACAATTCCTTTCAAATCCGGCTCAACCGCACCGATAAGAACACCCGCCAAACCACCGTGGGAGTGGCCAAAGTAAGTAACACGGTCCGAGTCAATCGACACCTTCGCACCGGTAACTGTTACAGCCCCTGGGACGGTAATTCCGCTTTTTGCCATTCGTGCAAGCGTAAAGAAATCGATTGCCGACTGCCGAAAATTCGACCTGCCAGCATCCGGATTCAGATAATTGAAACTAAGTAAGTTAACGTCCCCCGGCCCGTCGTAACGAATCCCGTGGAGAGGTTGATCGATGCTCAAAACTGCCATATTTCGGTTTGCAAGTAATTTAGCCGGGCTCAATGAACTTTTGTCAACGAAAGACAGATAATCACCGCCGGTGCCGTGACCATGCAAAACCAGCGGCCATCCTTTCCAGCCCACGGGCAACGACTTTTTGGGGACCGTCAAAGCAAATCGGATGGTCTCCATCTCGCCAATGACCGGAAGGCCGGAGGTATCCAACAAAATGGCCCCACCTGAGTCCGTATATGGTTTTGTCCCGGATTGATAGTTCGGTGCCTTGTAAGTACCTTCATAGACTGCAAAATCGTCGGTTTCGCTCAGGAATTTCCATCCGCCGATCTCAGGAACGGGTAACGACGCAATTTGTTTTCGAATCGCTACCAAATCATCCGTAAACCGGTCCACAGTAAATACCGTTGCAACACCGACCTCGAACGGGTTCAGTTGTCCTGACTCAATCAGGTTCACCAGCGGTTCGTACACCTTCTTCATGCCTTCGTTTACGTCAGTAGGCGAGTCCAAACCCATTATTGCCCTCAGTTGAGGCGGTGTTACAACGTACCCGCCGTCCGCATCCAACGCACGACGCCTTACAATAGCGGCATAGGTCCCGCCCTCTCGCAACGGCATCCCCGGAATCGGTCGAAACATCAGGACGTTACTCGGTAAATAAGCAGCAGGTTCGTCCGCGTGCATTCTCCACTCCACAGGGTGCCGTTTTCCGTAGGTAGGAGATTGGGGATCGACATCGATCAACCACAACGAACTTTCCGCTGAAACACTCGTATCTACAATCGGCAATGTCGCTGCCGACAACGGACGATCAAAACGAAAATAAATCGCGCCATTCGCGGAAAATCCTCGTGTTTTTGTCTGGGCATCCTGAATATACGTATCCAAAAGCTCCACCGAAAATGGATTGGGAAACCCGGACCAATCGACTCCATCGGCAGTCCGGCGCAAGTCTGTTGGAAACGGAAACGTAAAGAAATCTTCCGAGTTGTAGCTAAAAAAAGGAACGGCCCCCTCTATCTTACCCTCATAGGGGTCGGTGAACTCGATCCACGTCGACGCGTCAGAAACTCCCCCGCTATCGAGTACATCTCCTGACGCCGACGTGTCAGCCATCACCTCGCCGGAATCGGTCTGGTCGCCGCTTAACAAGTTCTGCGTGCCGGGATCACTTTCGCAGGCCGATACCAAAATACCGAAAGCACAAATCGCATTTGCCCACTTTTTCACGCGCTACTGCTCCATGTCCGTCCGGCCGTTTCAGCATAAGCCGGGTGCAATCTTGCTAACGATGTATCACAATGCCAAAGTTGATTCCACGTAGCGCGAACGATTCACGCCGCAGCGGAATCGGTATGTAGCAACGAAAGCGGAAGTGGTGTTTGGGTCTGTGGTATAAGAGGGTGCTTGGGCAAATAATTACGTTACGCGAGCCACTGGCCTACTACGTCGGTCCTGTCTCGGTCGACCCGTCCTCGAAGTGGCTGTGGGCACGCCTCCGGTGGGCTTCGGTCGACAAAACCGTCTCGCTACGGCCGCTATCTCCCTCACCGGTTATTTTTTCCCAAACACTCAGTTCTCAAGAGCTTGCGGG
>JABWCM010000235.1 GCA_013360285.1 Myxococcales bacterium | reverse complement strand
AATTACCGAAGCCATGCTGCGCTATTTCATTACCAAGGCGCACAACCGCAAAGCGTTGGTAAGACCGCGGATCATTATTTGTGTGCCGTTCGGAATCACCGAGGTTGAAAAACGTGCGGTTCGGGAGTCGGCGGAAAGCGCCGGCGCTCGGGAAGTATATTTAATTGAAGAACCCATGGCGGCGGCGATAGGTTCCGGGTTGCCGGTAACCGAGCCATCGGGCAACATGATTGTGGATATCGGTGGTGGAACAACCGAAGTCGCAGTTATTTCCCTGGCCGGAATCGTTTATTCAAAGTCCGTTCGTGTTGGCGGTGACAAGATGGATGAGGCGATTATCCAGCACATGAAACGGAAATACAATCTTCTTATCGGGGAACGGACGGCGGAACTCATTAAATGTAACATAGGTACCGCTTATCCTACTGACAACGTGATGACAATGGAAGTCAAAGGGCGTGATCTTGTTGCTGGAGTACCGAAAACTGTGACCATTAACAGCGACGAGGTTCGCGAATCGATGAGCGATCCGATTTCGCAAATCGTCGACGCTGTGCGCCAAGCGCTGGAATCCACGCCGCCGGAGTTGAGTGCGGATATTGTGGACAAGGGTATTGTACTTGCCGGGGGAGGAGCCCTGCTGCGCAATATTGACCTGTTGTTGCGCGAAGAAACCGGACTGCCGGTAATGATCTGCGACGACCCGATAAGCGCGGTCGTGTTGGGCTCAGGAAAGGCACTTGACGAACTTCAGTTGCTTCGCGGTGTAACGATCCAGGGTTGATGTCCCCGAAAGGGGCGGAATTTCGGACTCCATGCGAGATATTCTCCGAAAGTACAGAGATACCGCAACGACCTTGGTCGTTCTAATACTCCCTTTGTTTTCCATGTATTTTCACGGCAAAGTGCGGGACAATTCGACCGTCTTTGAGCGTACTCTGGTGGCATTGACCGCGCCGGCTCAACGTGTCGCCGCGCTGATTGTCGGTGGCATTCAGGATGTATGGACGGAATATATCAATTTGGTCGGATTGCAGGCGGCCAACGAGGAGCTAAGAAACGAAAATCAGATTTTGCTGGGTGAGGCGCTGCGGGCGAAGAAACTGAAACTTGAAAATCAACGTTTGAAATCGCTGCTGGGGTTCCGTGAACGGTATGCCGACCTGAAAACAGTGCCGGCTCGCGTAATCGCAAAAGATATTTCGCCATACTATCGGGTTGTGAAAATCGTTCTTGACGCAGGGCGATCCGATGCGGTCTCGGAAGGGATGCCGGTTGTGACCCACGAAGGAGTGGTTGGTAGAATAAGCAGAGCGACAGGTAACTTTAGTGAGGTCATGCTCGCGGTCGACAGCCGCAGCAATATCAACGTTACAATTGCCGGGAAAGGCGTGTCAGGTGTGTTGCGCGGCGTCGGTGACAAGAATGATTTTGGTGGAAGTTTTCGTTTTCTGCATCAAAGCGAACCAGTCGAACAAAATGATACGGTTGTAACCAGTGGCCACGACAAGGTTTTTCCCGCTGGGCTGGAGGTCGGGTATATCGCATCGGCGACCGTTAGGCAGAACGGGTTGTATTATGAATACGACGTCAACCCGGCGGTCAATTTCTCCACTCTTGAGGAAGTTTTGGTGATCGTCGAACGAGAACGAGAACCGGATTTGGAAAATGGCGGGGAGAATTCACGATGAGAGCAATTGTGTATGTGTTGCTCGCCTATGTTCTCATCGGCATTGAGTCGCCGCTGTTGCAGAAGGCCGATATCGCCTTCTATGCGCCGGATATCGGGATCTGTATTGCCTTGTATGTGGGACTGAATCTCCCAACTATTTCGGGGATGATTGCGGTGTTCTTTGTGGGGGTGCTGGTTGACGGGTTTGCTATGGGTTCCCCCTTGGGCACCCACGTTGAAGTATTGTTGATTGTGTTTCTGGCCGCGCGGACATTTTCCGGCAAGGTTGCGCTTCGGACTCCGGTACCGATCATGCTGAGCTGCGTTTTGGCCAGCCTTCTGGGAAGCCTCTTGTTTTTTGTACTTTCCGCAATTTTTGATCGTGTGTTTGACACTTACTCGATGTTGTTTCGGGTGATGGGACCCAATGCTCTAATTACTGCTCCGTTTGGTCCTTTGGTTTTTTATGTGTTCCGTCGCGTGGACGATCTATTCAGTCGCAGGCGCCGGGAAACATTGCTTTTTCGGTAAGTTGGCCGTGTGGCGACAATATGGCGAAAGGACTCGAAATACTTGCGGAGCCCGAGCGGATCGGGGCTCGGTTTCGTTATCAATGGGCGCTTCTGGTTGCACTAATCGCGTTTCTGGTGATTTTGTTTCGATTTTTCACGCTTCAGGTGATTCGTGGTGACAGATATGAGAAGCTGGCTACCATTAATCATATTGGTAGCGAAAGGATTCCGGCACGACGCGGAATGATCAAGGATCGACAGGGGAGGATTCTTGCAAAAAATATTGATACCCATCACTTAAGCGTGATTCCGCATTACTTAAAGGATCCGGAGCAGGAGTTACTTCTGTTACGCGATTTACTTGCCTGGACCAATGAAGAATACCAGTCCATCAAGCAACGAATCGCGGTTGCCAGTGAACGGGAGAAACAATTCAATCGCATAGTCATTCAACGCGACTTAACCGCGACACATTGTCCGTTCGACCACGGCGTGTTGGAACTGAAAGAGGAAGTTGAATTTCGATGGTGCGCTGAATGTGGTCGCCGCTATGAATCCCTGTCAACGGATCAACAGAAATGTAGCCACGACAAAAAGAAGTTAACGTTTTCACCCGATGGGATGAGTGCGGCGTGCCAGCATTGTGGTACGGAGTACGTTCGTGTGTCGACATGCCCCCACGACCACAGCGTGCTGCGAGAACGCACGACCAACCTGGTTTGTCCCATTTGTCAACGCCGTTTTGACAATCAAGTCGCGATGATTGTTGCTAATCTGCACTTGCTCCCGGGAGTTTATCTTAACACTGAGATGCGCCGTGAGTACCCGTTTCGGAACCGTGTCAGCCATGTTCTCGGATATATGAACGAAGCCAACGCCGAAGATATGGCGAAGTGGCCTGGAATGTACCGACCCGGAGATTTTATCGGGCGCACGGGAATTGAACGGGCCATGGAGGAGGTCTTGCGAGGTAAAAATGGCCGAGACACGTTTGTGAAGGATCAAAAAGGTGCCCAACAGGAGAGCGACGAGCTGAAAGCGATTGTTGCCGAGTTGAAAGGCGAGCCGGCGGTTGGCGGACATCATGTATGGCTGACAATTGACACGGAGTTACAGCGTATAGTGAAAGATGCGTTTCGGTATCAAAAAAGCGGCGCGGTGGTTGCCATGGACCCGATGACCGGCGAAGTGTTGGCGATGTACTCCAAACCCGGATTTGACCCCAACGTGTGGTCGGGCAGGCTCACGGGCGACGTAAAAAAAGAATACGACAACAACTACTACGCACCGATGATCAACAAGGCGTTGACGGCATACGCTCCGGGTTCGATTTTTAAGCCCGTAACTGCTTTGGCGGGGTTGCGCGAGGGAGAAGTTACGGCGAAATCTACGGTGACTTGTCCCGGTTATTATGAATTTGGCGGTCGACGGTTTCGGTGTCACGACAGAGGTGGTCATGGCGAAAACATCGACCTGGTCGCATCCTTGATGTTGTCGTGCGACATTTACTACTACAAACTCGGTGAAGTCCTTGGAATGGATCGTTTGGAAAGTTACTCACGAGACGTTTTTTTGCTCGGGCAAGAAACGGGAATCGAACTGCCCGAACGCTCCGGTCGGGTCCCGTCCAAAGAATGGTATCGAAAATACGCCGCGATCGGTTGGCAACCCGGGTTTACATTGTCGGTTTCTGTAGGGCAGGGCGCGTTGACGACCACGCCGGTACAAATGGCACGGCTGTACTCTGCGTTGATAAATGGCGGCTTCTTGTATCGACCTTATATAGTTCGTCAGTTAGAAGATGAAAATGGTAATATAACGAGAAGATTTCGCCCGGAGGTTCAAGCGGAACTACCTTTTGAAGCGCAGCAAATTCGGTTGATCGAAGAGGGTCTGATAGCGGTAGTCAACAACCCGGAGCATGGGACCGCCTACTCGGCTCACCTGGAGGACGTCGTGATGGCGGGCAAAACCGGTACCGCAGAAGCCAAGGTAATGCAGAAGGGCGTTCCTGATGACGTCGCCGCCTGGTACCTGCAGGACCATGCGTGGTTTGTCGGGTACGCTCCCGTGACGTCTCCACAGATCGTTGTGGTTGTGTTTGTTGAACACGGTGGCAGCGGCGGTAAGATAGCAGCTCCGGTGGCTCAACGTGTGATCGACCAGTTTTTTAAGAAGGGTCTTGGGACACTTCCGACCAGTCCACACACACAACCGGACGATGAGTCGGACGCGGTACATGGTGCCGCGGACATAGCAGAGCCTTTGGAATCACCGAAAACTCCGTCGGAAATCGATTCGCAGGACAGCCTGGACTAACAATGGCAATCGTGCGCGGAATTCGAGTCAACTTTATCGGTGTAGTTGCAGTCATCGCACTAACAGCAGTTGGGCTCGTCAATCTTGCAAGTGTTGATTATTACTCCGGGGATTCGTTTCACCGTGCCCAGTTGGTTTGGATGCTTCTGGGGTATGTTGTTGCAATTATAGTGTTTTTTGTCGATATCCGTGTTTTTTATAACCTTGCGTATGTTGGGTATGGTGTTCTGCTCGCGCTACTCATAGCAACCCGCCTCTTCGGCCTCGAAGTTAATAACTCAACCCGATGGCTGGTGATTGGTGGCATGCAGCTCCAACCCAGCGAGTTCATGAAAATGGGGCTTATCTTAGCGCTGGCTCGTCTCGTTCATCAGACAAAGGGGAACGAACCTTATACGCTCAAGACCTTGGCCAAGCCGTTTGCACTGACGGCTCCGCCGGCAGCGTTGGTTCTGATACAGCCGGATTTGGGCACTTCCCTGATTATCCTGTTCGTTGCGGTGTCCGTGCTCCTTGTAGAAGGAGTGCGGCTCAGAACCGTTTTGTTTATCGGGGGGGTTACCCTATTGGTAGTGCCGATTTCCTGGGAATACGACCTCATTCACCGGTACCAAAAAGACAGAGTGACATTGTGGCTTAACGCAGAGAATCTGGATCCCAGCAATCCCGAGGAAAAACGTATTCTCGACAAGAACTTACAGTCCGAGCAGGCGTTGTGGGCGATCGGCAGCGGTCGTATGCTTGGAAAAGGACTGCGCGGTGGAGGAAAGTCGCGGCTGCGTTATCTTCCGGAAATGCACAACGACTTTGTGATCGCGACATTTGCCGAGGAGCATGGATTTGCTGGATGTTTTGCGCTGTCGGCGCTCTATTTTGCGGTATTGATATGGGCGTTACGTGTGGCGAAAGATGCAAAAGAGCGATTTGGTTCGTTGGTGGCTGCCGGTGTTGCTGCCATGATCTTTTGGCAATATTTTGTCAACATCGGAATGGTGACCGGGTTGCTCCCGGTTGTTGGATTAACCTTACCTCTGCTAAGTTATGGTGGGTCGAGTATCCTGACGACGTTTGTCGGCATCGGCCTCCTTTTAAATATCAGTGTGAGCAAAGTTAAACTCGCGTGATCGTCTCGCGTCACTTGGGATATGTTGTCGGCTGGCATCTATTGTGTTGTCGCCGTCTTGTCGATATGTCCGCATCCAGAAAGGTTGTTGTTCGTATTCTCCTGCGGTTGGGCATGCCATGACTTGGGTCAGTATCAATATCTTGGTGACATGTTTGGCCTATCTGGCAAGTACCGTCGTTTTCATGGTATATCTGCTCCGTTTTTCCGACAAATGGATGTATTTGGGTCGGATTTTGCTTGCGATAGCTGGCGGTCTCAACTCGATTGCCCTATTGCACATTCTTTTTGCCCAGGAAATGGGCCAGGTCGGGGTTGGCAGCATCGTCGTACTCGTTGTGACCTTTCTTACCGTCGTTACGTACTTTGGTGCCAGCTTGAGGTATCCGATCAGGATCGTCGGTCCTTTTTTGGCGCCGGTTGTGACTGTGGTCATTTACGCGGTGTGGGAAGGAGCCCGATTCACCGTCGACGGAAAGGCGGCGGTTGTTTCGGTGCTGACTCCGGTGCATATCATTTCCAATTTGTTGGGCTTGGTCGCATTTTTTTGTGCGTTTATTGGGAGCTCATTGTACATCGTCCAAGACTATCAGCTCAAAAAACGAAAGCTGCTCCGCTCTGACGGGCTTCGTCTTCCGTCACAGACCACTTTGGAAAAATTGACGACCCGATCGATTGGAATCGGCTTTCCTCTCTACACAATTGGAATCGTTTTGGGTGGGATGTGGGCATTCCAGGGTGTGCATGACGGAATCGCTGTTCGTTATCTTCTGGGGGTGATTTCGTGGGTCATTTATGCCTTTTTGTTACAGGTGAGGTTGACTGTGGGGTGGAGTGGCCGAAGGGCCGCGGTCTTGACGATTGTCGCGTTCATTGCGTCACTTTCGGTTGCGTTGGTTTACTTAACCCGTGCGGTATCTTAAGGAGAGTGATCGTTGGAACTGTGTTGTGTCGGCTTGAGTTTTCGCACGGCGCCGTTGGCGGTTCGTGAGCGGTACGCTGTAGCACGAGACGAATTGCCGGCGTTACTCACAGAAATTCGTCACCGTACGGAGGTTGCAGAAATATTTGTACTCAGTACATGCAACCGAACGGAAATCTATTTCGTGTCTCGCCTGAGCATTCACGGTGATCGGGTTATTGGTGCTGTAAAGTCCGCCGCTGTTCAAAGCCGTGGGCTGCCTTTAGACCTGTTCGAGCAGCACGCGTATGTATACCGCGGTCCGGACGCTCTTCGGCACCTGTTTCGTGTTGCCGCTAGTCTGGACAGCATGGTCGTCGGTGAACCGCAGATTTTGGGCCAGGTGAAGGATGCGTGGACCGCGACGACGACCGTAGGTACGGCCGGCTTGGTGCTCAACCGGGTGATGGACCATGCGTTTCACCTGGCGAAGCGGATTCGTACGGAAACCCAGGTTGCTGCCGGAGCGGTGAGTGTAGGTTGGGCGGCCGTGGAGTTTGCACGGCAAGTGTTTGCAGACCTCCGCAAGTGTGTTGTGGTGGTTTTGGGAGCCGGGGAGATGGCCGAGGCTGTTGCTGTCAACTTAAAGGACAACGGGTGTGCCAGGGTGGTCATTGCCAATCGGAGCATTGAGCGGGCCGAGAAATTGGCTGCGGCACACGGTTGGGATGCGACGTCCATGGAAGAATTGGATTCGTTATTGGATAAGGCGGATATTCTCATCGCGTCGACCGGCAGTCCCACTTGTGTTCTGAATGTTCAGCGGACAAAAAAGGCGCTCGTTCGGCGGCATTATCGTCCGTTGTTTGTAGTCGACATTGCAGTACCCAGAGACGTGGAAGTCGGAGTGGGAGAGCTTGATGGCGTCTACCTGTACAATGTCGACGATTTAGAGCAAGCAACGCTCCGAAATCGTGCCGAACGCGCCCAGGAGGCGGAAATTGCCGAACAAATGGTAATCGCCGAAGTACGTGCCGTTCACCAATGGCTGGCGGAGCGTACGGTGGTCCCGACCATCAAGGCGCTTCAACAAAAAGCACACCAGATCTGCCAAGCGGAATTGGGCCGTAGTCAACGTTTGCTTCGTGAACTGACCGATGAACAACGAGTTGCTGTTGAGCGGATCACGGAAGGTGTCGTTGCAAAGTTACTGCACAATCCGATAAAAAAACTGAAAGACGAATCGCGCAGTGGTGATGGATCGCCGTGCGCGAACATGGTTCGTGAACTGTTTGATCTCGCGGATATTTCTGTCGTTGACGGTCGAAATTCGGATGACCTGGCTCGTGATTCGACCGACATCCCTTCTGCGGAAAACGAACGTTTGTCTTAGCGGAAACAGATAAGTGTCCAAGGATCGGTCGCTTTTGGCCGAATTGCCCGGTCCCGCCCGTGCGGAATATTCCCGATAGTCAGTAAGGACGGTCCAGGACAATTCGGCTCAAAATCGACCCGACCAGGAACACTTCCTTATTTCCGCTGACCCATCTTAGATGGTACTTTGTATGCGGGGAATTGTCGCCAAAAAGGGCGAAATTTAGCTGAATTGGCGGTGACGTGGCTAAGGAATGTCGGGAATATTCTGTAGCCGGTGACGTTGCCATGGCGGCAAAAAGCGCTTTGTCGCGGATGTTTCAGCTCTGTGGAGCCGCCATCTCTTGGGTGCAAACGGTTTTGAGGTCGCCTATGCTTGATCGAATTCGAATTGGAACACGAGGAAGTGCGCTCGCTTTGGCACAATCGGGCCACGTTGGAGAGTTACTTAAGCAACACGGTGTGTGCCGTGATGTGCAGTTGACTGTCATCCGAACGACCGGCGACCAGATCCAAGATCGCAGCCTCTCTGACATCGGCGGCAAAGGGCTTTTTGTAAAAGAAATCGAGGAAGCACTACTGGATGGCCGAGTGGATTTAGCGGTGCACAGCATGAAGGATGTGCCCGCACAGTTGGCACCACGGCTCGTTTTGACCGCAACGCTTCCCCGTGAACGTCCGGAAGACGTGGTGATTTTTCGCGGAAAATTCCACTCATTTGACGAATTTGACGAAAATGCGACGGTGGGCACATCTAGTTTGAGGCGAAAGATTCAGCTTTTGCGGAAATGGCCGAATCTTAATGTGATACCTTTGCGCGGTAATGTGGATACCCGGCTGCGAAAGCTTGAAGAACGCGCGGGTGGGATGGAAGCAATTCTATTGGCGTACGCTGGGTTGAGGCGCCTCGGGTTGCACGGCGTTGCAGCGATTCCATTGCCGGTAGAGTGGATGATTCCCGCAGCAGGACAGGGAATTCTGGCATTGGAGGTGCGAGAGGAAGACCACGCCCTTCGTGACGCGTTGTATCTACTGGATGATCCCATGACCGCTGTATGTGCTCGAGCGGAACGGCGGTTCTTGCAAGTCCTTGGCGGTAGTTGCAACATTCCAGTGGCAGCATATGCGACGATTTCCAGCGATCGTATTCAAATGCACACGATGTTGGCCGATCCCGAAGGTAAAACCGTACTGTATTCGCAAGGAGATGCGTTGCATGATGATGCGGAACATTTAGGCGAAGTACTCGCCCATTCCCTTTTGCTCCAAGGCGGACAGAAACTCGTACCCCAAACAACTCGTTAAGTGACCATTTAGCCCATGGTTTCCTCTGGAGACAAAAATGCGGCCGTAGTGTCGCTTGTAGGAGCGGGTCCGGGTGATCCCGGCCTGTTAACGCTTCATGCCGTCGATCGCCTTCGTAATGCAGATGTGATCATCTATGATCATTTGATTCCTCCGTTTGTGTTGGAACTGGCCAATGCCGCTGCACAGCGTATCTACGTAGGCAAATGGGGTGCTGAGACTAGAGCAATGCCCCAGGAAGCCATAAACGACCTAATGGTGGTTTGTGCGAAATCCGGGCGTCGGGTTGTGCGCATGAAGGGAGGGGATCCATTTGTGTTCGGGCGTGGCGGTGAGGAAGCCTCCCACCTCGCAGCGCACAAAATCCCCTTTGAAATCATACCTGGGGTCACTTCGGCCATTGCGGCGCCGGCCTATGCAGCGATACCGGTGACGGATCGGCGTCTGTCTTCGTCATTCTTGGTTGTAACCGGTCATGAAAACCCGGAACGTGTCGAGCGGCGAGTAGATTGGGGCCGCATTGCCAACGCCGCCGACACGTTGGTCATTCTCATGGGTTTCCAGCAAATTGAAAGCATCTGCCTGGCTTTGACGGCGGCGGGGAGGTCACCCGATACACCGGCAGCGGTTATCAGCGGAGGCACTGGTGCTCGCCAGGTTGTAGTTGAGGCGACTTTGGCAACTTTACCTTCGATTCTCGCGCAGCATCCTCCTCCAGCGCCAAGTCTATGCATTGTTGGGGATGTCGTACGATTGCGGAAAGAAATCAACTGGGTAGAAACACGGCCGTTGTGGGGATTGAGAGTTCTGGTACCCCAGAGCCGGGACCAGGGACTGGTTACCTGCGAAAAATTGATGAATTTGGGGGCGGAGCCGGTTTTGTTCCCGACCATTCAATTGGTTCCACCTGCGGACATCGCCGCTATTAAGTTAGCGATAAAGAGTTTGGCGGAATACAACTGGATTGTGTTTAGCAGCGCCAATGCCGTGGACTGGTTTTTCCGTTGGCTTTTTGAATGCGATCAGGACACTCGATCGTTGGGGACGTGTCGTGTGGCGGTCATCGGATCCGCGACCGCTGCAAGGTTGCGGCATTACGGTGTGATTCCGGATGTTGTACCCGCTCAATTTCATGCCGAAGCCCTGGTCGATGCGTTGATCGCGCACGCCGGACCCGCCCCGGCGAGCACTTGGCGTGTGTTGTTTCCACGTGCGGAGGAAGGAAGAGACGTTTTGCCCCAGCGGTTACGTTCGTTGGGAACGTCGATCGATGTATTACCCGTATATCGTACCGTTCTTAACGCCGCCGCCGATGGCCGTGCGTTAGAGGCTGCGCTCGCCGCTGGCCAGATTGATGTGGGTATTTTCACAAGTCCGTCAACATTCCGAAATATGGTCGAATTGCTTGGTGGTTGCGACTCGGCGCGAGCCGTTATTGACAAGATGACGTTGGTGGCAATTGGGGAAACCACCGCGTCCGAGGTACGAAAATTTGGGTCAAGGGTAGATATTTTGCCTGCAGAATCGTCTATTGACAGTGTCTTGGACGCGTTAAAGAGTTGGGTTTCCGCAGGCCGTACGAACGCAGCGACCGACGTTGGCACTTCGCCGAAACCCAAATGTCCGCCGAACGACACCCTTGTGGGTTGAAACACTGCAGTCGGGCGTTGTAGGTGGAAATGGAAGTCAGAGAGGGTCAGCGGAAATAGATAAGTGAACCCTGTTCTGCTAATTTAGGCTGCCTTGGCCAGTCCCGTCCTTGCGGAATATTCCCGATATTCCTCAG
>JABWCM010000016.1 GCA_013360285.1 Myxococcales bacterium | reverse complement strand
AGCTTGCACGGGCGACCAGACCTGCGTACGCTTGGGGTCGATTCGACTGTAGGATGATTCTCCAGCATGGCACCTCCAATTGGAAGGTACTCTAGCACAATGCGATTAATATTTAAACACCCTCTCAGACTTTGCTGTAAATTTGTCCTAGTTTATGACAGGGAGCACCCCCATTTTTCGACAAGAAATCGTCCCCAACACGAGTTCGGGTCAGTTACAGACTTCAAATACGCATCGCTCTTCTATTCCGTAAATGGCACATATCTTACAGTAGCAGCCCTCAAGATCCGGGTTATCGGGTACTTCAAAACAAGTTTGACCAAGGGCAATTTTGTCATCTGTAATGAATTCCTTACAAAATTCCTGATATGACTCAGGATAGGTGTTTTTTTCCTTGTAACCAGGACATAACCCGCCCTCTTCCGCCACGTCAGCAAATATCGGCTTGATGTCGGAAGATGTCACCCCAGCGTCATCGGTAATATCGCTGCCTTCGTCTTCGCCACAGCCACCAAGTGCCGGAAACAGCATTGCCCCGATCGCCAGAAGTACAAAAATACGTCCCACAAATCCTCCACGTTGATTGCCTCGTACCAAGTTGGTTATCATCACCACACAACAAATGCCGCTCGCACGAACGATTTATGCGACCTGCGATCATGGAATAGTGTACCGATACGCGAGTTGAGATTCTACGAAAACAATCGTGCCACATGACCTACCTTTCCTGACGAGGATATAAGAGGGTCTTAGAATTTATTCCTGCTGCGCGTACCTATCGCCTACTTCGCCTGTTTTGCGTCAGTCGGCCCACCGTCGATATGCCTCTGGGTACGCATCCGACGAAACTTGGTCGGCAAAAGCCGGCTCGCTAAGTGGCTGGTGTTTTTTGATGAAATTTTTGTCCTGGCGGCCTTTGGCCGCCTCGCCCGTAAAAATTCCTGCGCCATGTTCCCGATATGACTCAGGATTTTTCCGGACGATCCAGCTCAAATTCGGCGAGATCATGAAAACCCCTATTTAACACGGCACATCTAGCCCAAATTCGACGTTTTCCGCGTCATGGAATACGATTGTCGGCACGCGAGGACCGGAATGACCACACCCCCTTGCTCCAACTTGCAATATTAATACTTCAACGGAGTACGCAGATCGTGATGACCCCGTCCATTTCCACCACTTCACCTACTCCATCCACTCGAAACGGTTTGACTCACGTTGACGAAACCGGTGCGGCCCATATGGTGGATGTTTCGCACAAATCCCCTACAACACGCCAAGCTACCGCATGCGCGGTGATCAGGATGATGCGAGAAACTTTGATTTTACTCGAAAAGAACTCCCTATCGAAAGGAGATGCGATTGCGGCGGCTCGAATCGCCGGAATTATGGCAGCAAAGGAAACTTCGAGGTTAATTCCGCTGTGCCATCCACTTCAGTTGACGTCCGTGACCGTCAATCTTGATATCGACTTGGAACACAACGTTGTGAGAATCGAGGCCAATGTTCGCTGTATCGGACCCACCGGAGTGGAAATGGAGGCATTGACTGCTGCATCCGTCGCGGCGTTAACCCTATACGACATGGCAAAAGGTGTCGACCGAACCATGGTGATTGATGCGCTCCGTGTTGTGCAAAAAGATGGTGGAATCAGCGGACAACTTTATCATGACCCACGCCCAGAAGAACCGCGTGTAGTCAGCGGTGCCGCGCGTCGATTATCCCTCTCGGACCAGGAATATTCGGATGAGCCTGTCACTAAGTGAGCTACAACTAACCTGTAACATCTTGAATTCAATATTGTCGAGTGGACGCGTGCAGGAAGTTCGCCATCCTAGTGCCGACGCGCTGATACTCCAAATAAGGGTACCAGGACATACGTACGAGATGTTGGTTCATATTGGGCCAGGTCAATCGCGAATATGTATAACCTCGGTCAAGTGGCCAAACGCTCCTATACCGACGGGGTTTGTCTCCAAACTGCGTAAGGAACTCGTAGGGGCTAAACTGCTAGGAATCGTTTGCTCGTCCTCGGATAGATTAGTAACTTTGCAGTTCTCTCTGCTCACTAAAGACAAACAATATTCCGAACACATCCTGCTATGTGAACTGAGTGGCCATCACGCCAATGTATTTTTGGTGGATCCCTCAGGCATGATCCTTACGCAGATGCTTCCAAGCCACTCACATAAGCGTACACTACGACCGGGTTATATTTACGAACGACCCATGCCGACTGGGAATACGAACGCCACAAACCGACTGGCCGAGACGAGGGCCGAAGACATCTCGACGGCCATTGAGTCTCTCTACTCATTGAAATCCGCGGCCAATGTTAGACACGACCAGTGGAATAACTTACTACGCGTCACAAATTCGGCCATTCGTAAAATGCAGACCACGTTCACCAAGGTATTGGGAGACGCACAACGGGCTTCAGGCGCAGACGAGCTGATCAAACAGGCCGAACTCGTCAAGACGGTACTCCCACTGTTAAGGAAAAACATAGACTCTGTGACGGTCACCGACTGGTACGACCCCGAATTAAAACAGGTCGTCATCCCTCTGAATCCGACTATCGATCCTCAGGCCAACGTTGCGCACATGTTTCATCAGGCAAAGAGGTTAAAAGCGGCTAGGAACTTGATCGACAATCGCCTAAGCAAGGTATCCGGCGATCTGGATCTCTTAAAAAGTATTCGACAGCAGTTGCTCTCAAAAGAATACAACGGTGATTTGGACGAAGAAACGCACCAACTGAGGCGCATGGGCTTGCTCAAAGCTCCGTGCTCCACAGAAAAGAACGACAATCGCACGCCAATTCGACAATGTTATCGGGAATTTATTACTGAGAGCGACCACAAGATTTGGGTAGGAAAGTCTGCGACAGATAATGATACGCTCACGGTAAAATTTGCACGTAGTCACGACATCTGGCTCCACGCGACCGGCCGCCGAGGCGCACACGTGGTACTCCGGATTGAAAAAAATCAGATTCCGGAACCGCAGTCATTGGCCGACGCAGCTTTGCTTGCAGCACACTACTGCGAAGGGGGACAAAACGACAGCGGCGTTGAAGTTGCTTGGACGTACCGAAAGTATGTTCGAAAGGTCAAACACTCCGCACCAGGCACAGTCACATATAGCCAAGCCAAAACTATTTGGGTCACATTGGATTCGACCCGGTTGTCACGACTGTTCGGCAATCACGAAGACGTAAACACACGGTAATCAGCGGCGAAACAGCGTCCAATTGGGAGGAAAGCGCTTGACGAGCGGACAGTTTTGTCAACATCTGTGGAGATAATGTACACTAACGCGAAATTACTGGTCGTGGATCGTGGTCAAACCGGCCACATCCGCCGTTCAATGAGACCTGCAATGGGACTACATTAAGTTGCGAATCTCGTTGTGTTTCAACAAACTGGTGAACGTGAACGCTGGTGGCTGAACAACTTACACCGCAATAAATGTGCGGATGTTGAGACTAAACAAGAATGTTTAGTACAATGAAGTGAGAAAACATCTATCTCATCATGCAAACACGCAAATTTGACGAAAAATAAAGGAAAATAAAAGTGAATTGCCCACACTGCGGCCATACTCAGCCGGTCGGACCAAGTCGAGACGAATGCGCACATTGTGGAATCGTGTTTCAAAAGTTTTTGGCCAGACACCCGGAAGCCCAAACGCCCACCGAAAGGACTACAAACGGTATGCCACATGGTGCGCCACCGGACCCAGCACCTGGTGGCGTCCCCGCCACGCCCTTACACGAGAGGACTACTGACCGACCCATCGATATACTAGAACAACGCATCGGTAAGTTAGCCCAAACGATACGCGTGGCTGCGGGTTTGGTGCTGCTCGGAATCGCGGTGTTGATGTACGTCAATGGCTCGGTGTTTAAAGCGTTTTATCCCTACGCCATCACGCTGTTTTTTGGCGCCAGCGGATTGTGGTTGTTGGTCACCATTCTGCCCCGAGTGAAAATCCGTCAATTTGCTTTCGAAATGTTTCTATTGGTAACCGTTTCATTACTTCTTCGGACTTTCTATCCCGAAATGTTTACGTTGGACAGCGATTCTGGTCCAAAAGCAAACCCAACTGTATCGGACGAAGCTGTAGTGTCGAACGAAAAATACGACCGTTTTGTGACGTCGCTCGCTACATTCGAATCCAGCGTCCAGGAGCTGTTGGCGGCGGAAAAACCACCGGCCACAGATGCAGTGCACAACCTACTATCTGGCGATCATTACCGAGCAGTTGTAACCGCCTACAAGAATCTACCCACGATGGAACGGGAGAAAGCGTTTACAACCTATGCCGCTGCGAGGGATCTGCACGAAACACTGCTTACCGCTAACCGAACTTCCGGCGACGGCACCAAGATCAACGTCTTGGAAGTCAGTGCCAAACAGGCGATTCAGAACAAACTGGCGAATCTGAAGGCAACGATGGAAGATTCCAAAGAGGAGACAAAACAAGTCGCTCAGTAGTGTCGAGCGTCGAGTCTCATCAGGTTAGCTTCAAGCCGAAAATGGCCATGTCAACCACACACCGAGGTGTGTGCTGTTTTTTTAGGGGAATTTTTGGCAAGCCGAATTTTCGCCGAATCGTCCGAAAAAATCCTGAGAGGGTGTTTGGGTAAAAAATTACGTTACACGAGCCACTGGCCTACTACGCCGATTTTGCCTCGGTCGGCAAGACCGCCTCGCTACGGCCATAGACTCGCTCACCGGCAATTTTTACCCAAACACCCTCTAGCACCACGGCCGTTTAAATTAGCGAACATGGTACGTTTATTTCCGTTAATGATCTCCGCTATTTCTTCTTACAAACACAGTTTTCGAGGATCGTAACTCCGCTTTTTGCCATTACTGCGAAATCCGCGCAGCCGTCTTCGTTTAGGTCAGAAGCGACAACCTTGCCCGGCTCTGCCGCTGTGTAGATATTTACCGGATTGGGCGCAAACGCGCGGTTTCCGATATTCAGATACAGGTAGACAACGTCTTCTTTGGAGTCGGTGATAATGACGTCTGATAATCCGTCGTCGTTGTAGTCCGACGCATCGATGGACGTCGCTGAGGTACCGGGATAATTGCTCACAGACGGCGTCAAGAATGGATATTCGCCCTTTTTGTGAGGATAACCATACGCAATAAATACTTTGTTGCTGCCGACGGAAATCAGATCCGGCAATAGATCCTGGTCGCCATTGAGTTGCCGCAGCTCCGCCACACTGGTTCCCGGTGCCAACGCCGAGTATAAGTAGGCGGCCTCATCAAGACTGCCTCCACCAAGTCCATAGTGGATACCTACACTTGCCACCTTTGAGTTAACGGTAAGCACGTCAATATTGCCGTCTCCGTCCACGTCCCCGCTACGCACAACGGACACCCCGGGATCCGAAACCGGATCCGAAACCTGTGAGGCATCCACGGGCGACAAATTCCCTGATTTCAGGGTGAGCCACGGGTTCACACGCGCGGGCTCCTTTTCGCCCGTATTTTTGTCGGCGAAGTACGGTGTTGCTGTCACAATATCGTCTATACCATTCTTATCTAAGTCGACAACGTGAAGGTCTTTAATGGCCGCTTTCTTTTGATAATCTCCCTCCGGCTCAAATTTACCAGGGTCCAAACCGACCCAGACTCCCCTATCAAAGCCCAACGCCACACCACTGTTCATCCAGACGTCGGCGTTGATTGCAATGGGGTTATCTTCTTCAATCTCCTTTTTTACGGGGTGGGTCATTCCGTTCCCAACCACAACATCGTCAAAGCCGTCACCGTTGAAGTCTCCTCTTTCCACCCGCAGTAACTTACCACGCAAGAATGTGGATCCGGACGGACCCGTGTGTGGACTCACGAATGCGGCATCAAGCCACATTCGAGAAAATTGCGACGTGGGATGAGCTCCATCGGATGGATACATGTAGATCTCATATCCCTGAGTATCGAATTTAGTGCAATCTTTGTAAATTTCGGTGATACCGACCAGATCCAAACCAGGCTTACCATCGAACTGACCAACGGCGATATCTAAAAGCGAGACCGGAGTCCAAAACCCCGTTACACAGGATTGCCCCTTTGGCTCGGTCGGACTCCATAATCCAGGTGCACCGTGAAAGTACCGGTTGCTCCCGTATCCCCGTAGCAAAGTAAACTGTGTCCCCCCGTTGTAAGCCACAATATCCAGCCCGTCGTCACCGGCGGCCTTTGCAAACCGTCCAACAGCGAGACCTTTCGGTTCCGGACCAACGATGTATTTGTCGGCTACCAAGTCAACATAGGCTGTGTAACTGATTGACACTTCGTTTGTCGCCAGAAACGAAGTAACCACGTCGAGATTCTGATCGTTGTCGAAGTCCCCCGCAACCAAGTCGGTTGGAGTTCCACCCTGGGAAAGCGCGTGCTCTACCTTAAAATAGCCGTTGCCGTAGCCAGACAAAAACCAAACTTGCCCTTTTGATTTGGTTGCAACAACCAGATCTAAGTGGTTGTCGCCGTTAAATAATCCTGGTTGCACAACAGCAGGGTCCTCTTCCACCACCGTATCAAAAGCAGCAAAAAACTGCCCTTCACCGTCGCTGCGAAACACGCTCACCTTAGATGTGCCCAAAGACCCCACAACCACGTCCGAATAACCGTCACCGTCGAAGTCTCCCGCCTCAATATCCGTGATACTTGACACGCCCGTTGACCACCGAACGGTGGTTTCAAAATAATGCCCATCTTCTGGTTTGATACCGACTAATACCCCCAACGAATAGGACGAGTTATCAGTCGAAAACACGATGTCCGGCCGAATATCTCCTGTCACATCAACGATCAGAAGGTCAGTAATATCAACGTCTTTGTCCAACGGTATGTTTTGGCTACTGGTAATATCACCTGACACTTTGCGAGTATATATTGAAGCAATAGGAGGAGTCTTATTTCCTGGCTCAATTGCCACAATATCGACCAAATTATCATTGTTTAAGTCAAATGGCTCGGCGAACGAAATCTTGTTTGTGAGCAATGGAACCAGATCTCCAAAAATACCGTCGTCACGCGCACTGGAGAGATAGATGCCGGAATTGCCGATAAGCAACACGTCATCAAGGTCATCGTTGTCGTACTGGGCTACACGAAGGTGCGAAAACTGTAGACCAGACACCTGCTCGGTTGAGACCGCACTCACAAAACATACTGGAGTGACAATGTACACTACCAAAGAGGTAGAGGCTGCGTTCCCAGCACCATCGTACACAGTGACAACAACAGTGCTCTTACTGGTGGGCATCGCCGACGTGTCAACACTGTCACCAAATGTTTTTTCCTGACTCGGCTGTTCGTCCTCAAAATCAAAAAGCATGATAGATGTATCGTC
The DNA here is from genome assembly GCA_013360285.1 of Myxococcales bacterium. GTDB lineage: Bacteria > Myxococcota_A > UBA9042 > JABWCM01 > JABWCM01 > JABWCM01. Next base: position 36,070 of record JABWCM010000016.1, on the reverse strand, counting down.
CAACGTCACTTCAACTCGCGACAATCCACAGGCGCTCGTATCGGTTGCAGTGCCCTTGATCTGGAGTTCACCCAAAACAAGCTGATCATCGAGTGGTTTAAGCAGGTCAACCTTGGGCGGCGTGTTGTCGACAAACACATCGATCGTTTCTTGGGCTGTATCTCCAGATTCGAATTCGGCCTTAACTATCAGTTTCAGCTCATTATCTTTCATCTCGGTAGTATCAACAGTCCATGTATACTCGCCCGTTTCAGGCGTTTGGACAAACGGAAACTTCTCCTCCGCAAGATAACCCGAAATCGAAGTAATCTTACCGAAATTGCCTACGGCAACCCTCACGGTCGCCAAGCCACCGATACAATCTCCCGAAATGGGTGAAAGAACGACAAACGGAGTGGTCACCTCCGACGCATCTGTATCGTCAGGAGGCTCGAAATCTGATTCTCCGATATCGCTGCCTCCAACTGTATCCGTGTTCCCAATATCAAACACGGGCAACGTGCTGTTACCACCGCCGCCGTCTGATGCACCGCAACCTAAGTTTAACGACAACGCGGCCACATATATCCCGAGCCAAAACCAACACGCAGTCGAGGTCAAATTATTATCGTCTCTTAGGACCATTCGGACTCCTCCAGTTCATCCCCAGCGCCACTATACCAAATTCGTCCAGCAGTCGCGACGACTTCAGCGCAACTATTGCGGTTTAGTCGTTCGTGTTTGCCAAGAGGGTGTTTTGGAAAAAATTACCGGTGAGCGAGAGGGTCAGCGGAAAATGGAAAAGCGAGCCGTGATTGGCTGATTTAGGCTGCCCTGGCCACACCCGGCGGTACGACACTACTTGATATAGCCTCAGTCGGGTCCCGGCCAATTCAGCTCTTAATTAGCTTTCTCAGGCGATTGAGTGCCAATACGAAGTACGACCGGCGTACATCATTTTTCGCCACCGGAAACAATAAAATATGCTTGAGATTATTCGTTTTTTGAACAAACAGAGCGGCTTATTTTTGGATTTTGGATGGATTTTCACCTTCGGGTATAGGCCCGACATCACTATTTATTTCCGATGGCTCATCGCCGTCGGACCCCTGCGCCGAAGGCTCAATGGGCGGTATTGGGTCCATCTCTCCGTTGGTGTTACCTTCATCTTCCCCTTCATCAAGTCCATAACCGTAGTCGTCGTAACCCTCTTCTTCAGATCCACTATTTTTCGGCGCCGGAGCTTCATCAATTTGCTGCATGATCTCCTGGACACTCTTTTCCTGAGTTCCTGGTGCCCGTTCAACTGGAGCGCCCGTCGGAAATTCCATTCGAACGGCATTTTCGTCTCGCAATGCCACAAATTGCAGGGAAACCCATGGAACATAAGTAATCACCACCAACGCAACCATCATCATGCCAATAAATGGAACCACCGATCGGACAACCTGGCCGAACGACTTATTAAAGTAACCAGCCGCGACGAATAAGTTAAGGCCCAATGGGGGGGTAAGATAGCCGATTTCCAGGTTCACGATAAAAATAAGGCCCAGATGGAGTGGATCGAACCCAAGTTCAAGTGCAATCGGAGTGATAAGGGGTACAAACAAAATAATTGCACTGATGATGTCCATTAGGCATCCAATAACGAGCAACATCAAATTGAGAACCAAGGCGAATGCAATCGGCGAAAGCTCCCATTCCACCAACAAAGCTTGGAGTTTTTCCGGTAGTTCCTGAAACGTCAAAAATTCGCTAAATCCGAACGCCAACGCAATGATAATCAGGATACTGCCCATCAGGGTCGCACTTTCGCGAAGCAGATCCGGAAGGTCCTCCATTTTGAGTTCTTTGTGTACAAACCACTCTATTACAAACGCCACAATGACGCTGATTGCACTGGCCTGCGTAGCGTTAAATACGCCGGTGTAGATACCACCCAGAACAAATAATGGTAACATAAGGGACCAGAACCCATCTTTGAGAGCCGCAACCAACTTGGCCGCACTGAATTTTTCGCGTGGAGCATGCCTCCCGATAAGAACGCAATAAAACGCAAGGCAGGCTCCAATAAGCAAACCTGGTCCGATCCCCGCAATAAACAGGTTTTCTATGTTTACAGAGGCACCCGCACTGGAGGCAAAAATGGCATAGATAATCATAGGAATCGACGGGGGAATCACGATTCCAAGAGATCCCGCGGACGTTACCAGCCCCAGACTGAAGTTTTCTTTGTAGCCGGCAGCGTGCAACGCCGGCAACATGATGGCACCTATCGTAATAACGGTGACAGGAGACGAACCGCTAATCGCCGCAAAAAGCATACATGCCGACACCGCGGAAATGGCCATTCCTCCGGGTAGCCACCCAAATAACGCTTCAGCAAGTCCTACAAGACGCCGGGCAATCACTCCCCTCGTCATAATCGCGCCGGCAATCATAAAAAACGGAATCGCCACCAACGTCGGCTCGTCGGCAAGCGCAACCATTTTTTCCATCACATTGAAGTTGCGAACAAACGCTTCAAAATCATTTAGGAAGTTTTCGCTACCAACCTGCGGATAAAACGCAAAACAGACGAGCGTAATACCCCCGATCACCACAAATAGCGGCACACCGGACAGCACGAGCAGCAACAAAATCAGTAATATACCGCTCATGACACCCCCGTCGTCTCGGTACCCACTTCACCGCCTCGTAACGCAACGACGAAACGTCCCGTAAACCGGGCAACCATTAGAGCAATCGAAACGGGAATCGGCGCAACAATTAACCACGCCTTCAAATGAATGGATGGTAGAATCGCCCCCAAATTGATCCGCTGTTGTAAATAAACGACGGCGAGCACCAGTAAGACGAGGCAAAATATAATGGTCACAAAGTGCGAAAACGCGTTATACATCGACCGATACGCATCCGGCACAGCCTTTCGAATGAAGTCAATTCGGATATGTTTTTGCTCTTTTGTCGCCATACTTGCGCCCAAAAAACCAACCCACATGATCATGATCTTGGCTACGTCCGTACTCCATGCATATCCAGTTCCCACCGAATAGATGACAGCAAGTATGGGATAGGCGGCAATGACCCAAACGATAACGTACGTAATCAGGGTTGTTTTCGCCTGAGTAAGTGCGATCCGGCCATAAATGGCCACGATAACACAAAAAAAGCCAATCATCACCCAATTTGATGGTACATAGACAATTGTGGCAACAAACAACCCAATACAACCGACAACAGCGAGCGCCCGTGCCGCCTTTCCGCCAAACTTGAGCTTCCCTTCTTTGTCACGGGCGGTGATCGCTCCGTATGCCAGCAATAATGCGACAACAACCAGAATAAGCGGCGACCAGAACCCATGAACTCGGTCATGAAGACTGTCTGATGGTCGTTCATTTGAACCGATACCCATAAACCGGTAAATGAGCCTATCGAGCGCGTTGTCCTTGGCCAGAAACTCGAGATGGGCAATATCGAGAAAGTAAGTTAACGCCATAGCAAACAGCGCAAACGTTACGATTCCCTTTTCCAGCAAATAAATCCCGTCGTCTACGCGATGAAGCCATGTCTTTGGCTTCGACGGTTGCGAAACACTTTTGGAGATGTTTGGAAGGTTGGCCACGCAAAATCCCGTAATTATGCCTCAAGCAGGCAGCATCCAGCGGAAATTCAGTAAACAACAACTATTTGAGCGAATTGGTAATACCCCAACGGAGTCCAATCACACAGCGTCAAAAACGACAATGAACTCGAACCATTGGCAGATTAGCAGGGAATTCACCCGGTTTACAACTAACCCGGATTTCCGTCACAACGTGAACGGGTATGAGAAGGGCCGGTCGAAAGCAACAGCAACCGGCCTCAGCGGCGATAAAAAAACTGTTGGCCAAAAGAAAAGGGAGAACGATGTACAGAAGCGATATCGTTTGCCCACGACATCGCCCAGAGGGTCAGCGAAAATAAGGAAGGGACCCTAGGTGGCTGGTGTTTTTTGATGAAATTTTTGTCCTGGCCGCCTGTGGCCGTCTCGCCCGTAAAAATCCCTGCGCCATATTCCCGATATGACTCAGGATTTTTTCGGACGATCCGGCTCATACTCGGCTGGCCAAAAATTCCCCTAAAAAACACCACACACCTAGCCGAGCCATTTTGAGTCGGGTGCTCCGGAGCCGGACCCAGGAATATCGGGAATATTCCGCAAGGCCGGGACTGGACAAGCCGGCCAAAAAGCGGCCGATCCAGGAAGCTTGTCTATTTCCACTGACCCTCTCCCGGGGGCGGCGTTCCACCCAACCAATCATTTGATCGATGTAAATCGCCGCAACAAACCGACTTCACACGATTTAGCGCCGTTAGGGGCGCGCGGCCGTTTGTGATCGGGGCGGTATTGGGAAACACCGGCGGAGCAATCACTTCGATTGCTTCTTTGCCTCGAGGATTTTGTCCAATAGTCTGGAGCCAGTAGCCGATCGTGCCCGAAATTTGTCCCAGACTGGGCGCGCTTTTGCCGCGAAACTACTTTTTTCTTCGGCGGTGTGCTGATAAAACTCAATCCCCGCCGTTTGATATTGTTTAACAAGGTGTTTTGTTAACTTACGAATTGCATGACGCCCATTCTTTGTGTCCTCAGCAACATTTCGGTTGATAATATCTTTAAGATCCTGAGGAAGTTTGTCGTACCATTGTTGATTAAAGACCACTACCGCAGGCTGATAAATATGCTCGCTAAGCGTCACTTTCTTAATAGCTTGGTGCCATTGCGCCGCGTATCCAAAGAGCAGGGTATTATCGTAACCGCTCACCACACCATTTTGCAGCGATGACGGCACTTCCGGCACGGCGATCGGTACAGCATTCGCCCCCCACGCCTGCCACATATCGACATGAACTGGATTGGGCTGAGATCGCATCTTTAGCCCTGCAAGATCACCGGTGGTTTTTACAAATCGGTCTTTTGTAGCAATATTTCGCCATCCATTTTCGGACCACACATACAAATAGAATCCCTTTGCCGAAAGCAGTTTTCTAAAGTCGTCGTTAACCACGTTGTCCAGCACATGATCGATTTGTCGATAGTTATCAAATAGATACGGCAACTCCAGCGTGTCAAGTTCCGGTACCACACCCGTCATTGCCCCGGTTGATACCCCAATCATCTCAAGTGTTCCGTTTTGCGCACGACGAACCAACGAATCTTCACCGCCCAACTTTCCACCAAAATACAACTTAAATTTAATTCGCCCGTTGGATTCGGTTTCAATTCGTTTTGCGATATCTGTAAGTAACTTCGACCACGGAGTTCCTTCGGGTGCTACAGTACCTGCTCGTACAGTAAATTCCTGCGCTACAGCAAAATTGGAGACGCCCAACACCATTACTACAAGGATGATGAGGACGCTCCAAATACCAACTTTTTTGTGTCTCATAGATTCCTCCAGACCATTGACCTAGGTGGCTGGTGTTTTTTAGGGGTTTTCGCGACCCAGCCGAATTTGAGCCGGATCGTCCGGAAAAGTCCTGAGTCATATCGGGAATATGGCGCAGGGATTTTTACGGACGAGACAGCCAAGGGCGGCCAGGGCGTGGAAATCATCTAAAAACACCAGCCACCCAGGCTCTAACTATGCTGTGTCACACTGCAATTCGCAACGCAAACGCGAAATTCTGCTACGAGCGTCGGCACTTTCTTATTCAATTTCAGCACAAAGGGCGGCTATTTTAGAGAAAAAGTCATTTCCGTATTGCCAATTCTAATTTCGTCACCGTCCTTCAGAAATAACTTGTTGATCTTACGACCATTGACATACACACCATTTCGAGCGCCAAAATCCGCAAGCTCAAAACGCATCTCCTCGACCTTGATTCCGGCATGCCGCCTGGACACGGACGTATCTGGAATGACGATCGTGTTGCCCTCGCCGCTCCCCAGGGTGGTGACGGCTTCGGTAATATAATAAACCTCACCTACAGCGGGCCCCGACGTCACGGACAACTTTCCTTTCATTGCACCAACTGGCTCGCCCTGAACCTCAATATATACAGGATCGGGCGCTTTCGGCTTGTTAATATAAGCCTTGACGAGTTTGTACAAACCAAACAGCACCAGCAACCCCAACAGCACCGACCCGATCCAGATCAAAATCCGTTTCCAATCCCGCGATCGCTCCTCAAGCCGCGTCATCTGCTCGGCAACTGTACTTATCTTTGTCCCCTGTACCTCCGCGGACATTTGGAACTTAACAGATCGCCCTCCCTCCAGCGCTTCCGGTTGGAATTCGATCACCAACTGTCGGTTTATCGAGGCGGCCATCTTTGCCCACTCGGCGACCCCGTCTTGTAACTTAGGCACGTCGGGTAACTGCAGATGGACGCCATTTGTTTTTTGCGACAACTGTGCACAATATGGAATTCCACCTGTTTCCATCGTGGTGAACGCGATGGAGTAAAATTTCCCCAGTTCGCTTATTTCTGCTGCTATCTCGTCGACCAAGGTTTGAATCTTCTGCTCAGACTGAGGCATCTTCAAATTCTGGTCATTGCAGTCAGACATCAGGATGACGTAGCGGTGCCGAGCAAGCGACTCTTTCTCCAATTCATCACGTAACCGCTCGCGAGACGCTTTGAGCAATTCGGTGTACAACTGTGGTACAACTTTCGTTGTTGCCTGTAACTCCGGAGCCTTTCCTTCCTCTTCAATCGTATCAGGAACCACCTGCTTACAAGAATCGCTCGCCGCTTTGCGAAAATCGTCGGCTGTTTTTTGACCGGCTTGTGTGAACGCAAGTACGGGCTTGAGTCCCCTTTCGTTATAGCACCACAAAGAAACACGATCGATTGGTCGCAGTTCTTGCACAAACTTCGCCATACCCTCGAGTTCCATCTCAAATGGGGTAAAACCACCCTCGATCTCCACATGCCAGTCAAAATGGGACGCCAAAATGATCGCCGCCGAAATTTTTTCGCCGGTTTCGTAAAACGGTGTTACTCGCATGGACCCGGGAATGGGAATTTCGTCGATAAGGACAGCCAGGCTTTTGGTGTCAATCTCCTTTACCGGCTGCCCATCTCGTTCGCGAAGGTCAACAAAAAACCGTATTAAGTTATCCGATTTGAACTTTGCCGCATCGATTTGATCGATCCGAATGGTTTGTTGCCCGTAGGACGGGTAGACACCGGCAACACAAAACCCAAAAACGGCAACGGCGAGAACGATGGGGAAAGGGATTCGTATGTTTAGCATGCGTTTCATTAACTTATGATCTGGAAGGCGGTTCGCTCCGCCAGCGTTGTTCAAAAATCAGGAGGTGGACAACGTCAGCGGAAATCGGTAACCGATCAATGCGGGACTTGCGGCCTAGGCATCGTGCCTTAGGTTTCGCATCTGTCCAATCCGGCGCAAAATTGGCACGTTCAAGCCCATTTCGGTAACGAACACTAACCCGGATTTCTCACCCGCTTTCGGCGATGATCGCCAAACTGCGACTAGGTGTGTGGTGTTTTTAGATGAAATTTGTGTCCTGGCCGCCTTTGGCCGCCTCGCCCGCAAAATTCCCTGCGGCATATTCCCGATATTCCTCAGGATTTTTTCGGACGATTCGGCTCAAATTCGGCTAGCCAAAAATTCCCCTAAAAAACACCACACACCTAGTACAGTGACTTGAATTTCAATTCTGTTCGGCCGATCCGCACAGTATCGTTGTCGATCAGCTCTTCTTTGGAAATTCGCCGATCATTGAGGAAGGTGCCATTGGTGGAATCCAGGTCAATCAGGGTAAACACACCGTTTTCATGACGAATAGCAGCATGTTTGGACGACATATAAGGGTCATACAACACGATGTGACTGTCAGCCGCGGTACCGATCACGTTCTTCCCGGTAATGAGCCTGAAATCCCGGCCCCTTTGTGCTCCGCTGAGGGGAACCAGCCAACCTACACAATCCTGAGATCGATCGTCCTGCAATTGCGAAACGTCCACGACGGTCGTCTTGCTATTGTCGCTGAACGCATCGGCCGGCGCTTGGCCGCCAACCTGCTGTACTTCTTTGTTTCTTCGGAAGATTCCCATTTTTCCGCCCGCTGATTTCTGATTGCCGCTGGGTCGCCCCTGAACTGGCGTTCCCTTTTGTGACTGCCCTCCGGATGCTTGTTGATTCTGCGCTGCGGGTGGCTGCTTTTGCCCCTTTATTGCACCCTTGAGCGCCTTTTCTTTATTCTTGACCGCTTCTCCTACCTTGTTCATCGGTTTGTCGATGGCATTGTTGAATTTCGAAGATGCTACCGACTTTGCACGTGATTCGACACCCGACACCTTACCACGAACACGGGCCTGGACACTGCTAACCCGCCCCCTCACCAACATCTTAAAAAAATCGATAATCATCGGACTGGTCCATCGCGGGTTTAGGCGGAATGTGGGTCACATTATCGTTTTCTACGACAAATTTTACGTCACCACAAAATTTTTGCGCCGAACGCAGCCGCAGAACACCCTATGCGGGCTGATATGCCCAAATATGGAACATGTTCACATCTCGTTCAGCTTTCTTAAATTCGATTCGAACATGCACCGTGTCCTCCTCGACAGAGTCGCCGGGGATAATAAACGGCCAATTTCTCCACCTGAATTTTCGATCTCGACCCGTAACCACCCAGTCGGCGGCTTTTTTACCATTCAAAAGCATGCCCGCTTGCCATTCTCCATGGGTGTAGTCGATACGAAATACCAAAATGAGTTGCCTTTTTACTTTCACATTGTGAATTGTGAACTCGGCAAATCCACCTTCAAACGCAATGCCTTCATCACGAACAACCGTTCCTTCCTCGGTATCAGGATACTTGAACGCCTGACGTGATCGATACATATCTTTGTATTCACGTATCTCGAAGCCATGTCCTTTTTCGGATTCAGAGTGCAACACGTCCACTTCGTCGGCCAGTAGAAATTTATTGGTATCGAGTACCAACTCTTTTTCGAACGGTTGGCTTCGGATTTTCACCTGTTCCCAAAGGGCTTCCGGCGACGCCGCCTCCAATTGACCGGGCTTATGACGTTCGATACGAGGTGCGTGGAGCCCTTCCAAAGCTTCACATGCTTTGGTTTGGTAACCAATAATATGTTCGACCAGTTCTCTTTCCGGCTTATCTTCACCATAAAGCTGTTCTAAGTAACGAATCGGGTTTTTAAAATTAAGAAATTCTCTCGTGCTAGCGTGCTGTGGATGACGTTCATCCAATTCGGCGATCAACTCCTGCTGAAGTTCCATAATGGAAGCATTCATTTCAATGAAGCTTCGAATATCAACCTGCCGAATGAGAATCAGCATGTCTAGGGTATAAAAACAGTACAGAACGTCGCCGGCACGTCGGATGTCCAAATCGTGAAACAAAAATGCGTACGTTCCCCGACACAAATCGACCATACGACGAATTCGAAACAAAACCATCGGATCCAGAAACGGACCCACAACACCAGCAAACGGAACAAACCGTAAGTCAATTTCGTTGGGACCCGGATTCATGGGATCACGGGCATCCGAGATCCTCCTCGGGTCGTCGGTCAACGCAATGCGACAAAGTTCAATCTCTCGCTCAATATCCGGGGGGATGTTGGTAAAATCGATCTTGTATTTTTCTTCTATCCTTTTATGACCCTTATATTCCGGATTCTCTTTATAAGCGACGTAATCCGTTGGTTCTTCAATATACCGAAGGACCAAATAAACGGTCTGCGGAAGCTTAAAGTCCTTTGGGATCACCAACTTGATTTCCGGTTCAGGTACCCAGATATCGTGCCCACGACCATCGATTGCGTAACCCGTAGCGATTTCTGCCGCCAACTCGTTGCGGCCCCTAGCGGTTACACGTAAGGCACCTCCGTAGTGACCCACTACACCGGGACCGTGAAACATCTTGTTGTGAAGCTTCTGCTTTTCGAAATGATAAGCTTCGGCATCATTCCAATCGTGTTCCGTGGTCAAAAACCCGCGGAAGAAGTTGATTCGCTTAAAAAAACCATTCTCAGGTGCCATTCAATTCTCCTCCGTCAGCGGTAGGCTCCGCCTCCCCCTCATCGTCACCAATTCGCGATTGTATACCGATCTGCATGAACGAACGCTGTAACGTTACGCCTTCTTCGTCTTGGAACTGCAGAAAATAGGTCGTATGCGATGGTTTCTCGTTTTGTATAATCGTGTGAATCTTAATCAACATTTCATCGCCGATCGCGTCGTAACTTAACGGCAGTTTGACCACAAAACAATGATTCAGGTTCATCGGAGGCAACACGATAGTATCAATACCAATCGTCGAGGCGACACCCACCCTGAATCCTCTGTAAGGCCACTCATTCTCCAATAATTTTGGCCGAACCCCCGTGAAAATTTCCAGCATCCCGACAAGCGCTCTGGATGTGCCTCGAATACCGTACAATCGGGCAGCACTCCGTATCAACAACCGTTTCTTATCCAACGGCCAATCCGGATCGAGAGTAAGCGCAAGCCACCCAGCTAACCAAGGCAGAAATTCGGGTTCGGTTTCCAACGGACGAAACAACGACGCCATCGTGTTGATACGTTCGCGAACCCCATGGTTGACGTGTTGGAAGATCCTGAGAAATCGTCTTAGGAAATCAACGTCGACGGGACTGGATGGAGCCTGATAGATTGTAGGAAGATACCTGACGTAGCTTGCACGCGACACGAACAGTTTGACAATCGTATCGCCGGATACCATCTGACCACGTGGAGGATCGGTCTGGACAATCGTGCCTTCCGCCTCGTAAGCGTCGACAAAGTACTCCGTTGCGTCGACAAACCCCAAATTGCGAAGCACGACGTGAGCGTCGGCAACCTTGAGTCCCGCAAGATCGGGAATCACCAACTTTCTAAGTTTAGTCAGGGCTTTTGACATGAACTCCCAGAATACATTCGCTTTCGCGGTCCGACGGCCCAGCAGCGTTGCGCGGCAGCACACGCATCGTGAAATTTAATTTAAGGAATCACAGCACTTAGATAATCTTTTCGTGCGCTATCTCAGCGACATCCACATTGACCAAATAGACCAACTCGTCGGACCTCAATCGCAGTTGATCACATTCCTGTTTTCGCTCTGCGTCAATAATTCGAACAGAATCCACAAAATCGATTCCAGCAACCCCCTCAATCACGTGGTACAGGTCGACTTTGAAAACACTTCGACCGAATGGCCACCCGCGCCCGTCGCGCCCCCCAACAAGCGGATTCAGGAACCGTCGAAGATTTTTGTCGATTTCTCGCTTAATTCTGTCGCTGGACCCGTGTGCATGACGCACAATACGCACTTCAACCGACATTTCTACGTATCGCGGCTTTTTCACACGAACGACAGTCGTCAACAATCTTCTGTCATCCAGATAGCGTCGGACTCGCCGCAACAATTCCGTAGAAGGAATGGGTTTTTCACGTAAATCAATGTCTCCCGACGGCAAACGGGGCACCTTGGGAACCACAACAACCGTTACCTCCCCCTCCCTCTCCACGCTCGACAATGCACGAACCCGCGCAACGCTATTGGACGCCTCTATGGACAACCACTCAAAATCTTCAGCGGTGACGGCACGATTTCGACTCTTGAGCATATGAGGTCCACGTAACTTAACCTCGTCAACAGTCTCGAGATCACATCCGCCGGTAGCCGGAAAAGGATTGGTTACCGCCTCGATATACGCGTAGGTTTGCCGCGAAACCGTGATCATCCCCGCGGCAACATTTCCATCTTCACCGCCACCCACCTGATAAAATGTCGACACAATATTCCTGTCGGCTTTGGGTGGAATCATTCCATGTACACCATCGCCAAATCGAAGCTCGCCGGTCACGATGTCTTTGACATAGTGACGACTTGATGACGTACTTTCAAAAAACGAATCTACTTCTTTCCACCGTACCAAATATTCGCCGGGGTGCTCCGGGTCTAACTTCACCGAATCCTCACCGGATTCGGCCAAAATCGCCTTCATTTCGGTAGGACCGGGTTCGTCCCTTTCCCGAATCACGATCTGTTGCCCTCTCAGCACCGGGCCTCGGTTAAACCGAAATACTTGGTTGGGTGTACCTTGGCTACTTCCAAGAATGGTGTCGCGAAAGGTCGTAATATTGGAAGCCGAAACACAGTTCAAAAGCACACTTTGAATCCGCGGTGGGACATCGTATCCGCCCATCTCCAGCCGGGCACGAATCCAAAACAGCTCGTCGCCAAATCTTTTGGTTTTACGAAAATCTTTCGGCCCCACAAACCGCAAAAACCCACTATGTGTCAGATGCCCTGTGTAGTCCCTTGGCAACAACGCTTGCCAGTGTTTTCCGGCCCAATACTCCCAAACAACACTCTGCTCGGCTCCCTCGCCATCCCGACCCGCCAACGCCCGTTCCCGTTCATCGATGGAAGGAAACGACGCCCCACGTCCTTCGTCCTCAAGCTGAAAATAAATCTGGCAAGTTTGGGGCGGGAACGGATCACTTAAGCCAAGGTAAAATGCCGGACTTTCTTCCGGGATTGGTGCAAAAGCCTGAAATGGTTTGGAGTCCTGCGCCGCCACCGCTGACATGTCGGAATACGTCCAGTCATTAAATGTCAACACTTTTTCAAACGCCCGTGGTTCCTCCGAAGACTTGAAAGTGATCGACTTCAACATCGGAGGTCTAAGCGGGTGTTCGTCTTTCCAAACCCAACGGTCATCCACATTTTCGTAAGAACCGGGAACACCATAGTTTCCCGCTTCAATGCGGCATCTCAGCCAGTAACTTTGATCGCCGTATACCTTACACGCCTCCATATTTCGCGGCCGAACAAATTCCAGAACGCCGGATTTCGTAAACGCGTAAGTATCATCCTTCAGTCCAAACCGCCCTGGTTCGTTTTCCGGAACCCCAGCCGCAGTCGTTCGACCAATCAAAGTCCACTTCTTGCCGCTCCAGTATTCCCAACGGAGCAATAAATCCGCAGCAGGATTCGGCGGATTTGCAACCGAGGGATCGGAAAGTTGAATTTCAAGCCGCACCAAAGCATCTTGCTGTGACAAAATGCTTTCGCAGGCGACATAGAACGTCGTGTCGATCTTGGGTTCGCGGTCAAACGGATGAAAATTTTTGTCGAGGTCGCGGGTTAAAAAGAGATCCGACTCCACGTTGACCAGTGCTTTGTCCGGAACAATACCCTCACCCAGCACTTCCAGCTTCGCACGAATCGTGTCCACCATGGTTTCGTTGGATGATGTCGGAACCTCAACCAGACGCGCACGAATCCAGTAATTTTCTACATCACCGACTATGGCAGTGCTGATCGCCGGAGGGCCGTTAAAGGCGATCGTTTTTTTGTCGACCTCAATAACGGATTCGGTCAATTCCCGCCACATCTCGCCATTCCAATACTCCCACTCCAACAGCTTTTTGAATGGCCTCTCCCACTGCTCCGGTGTCTCGATCCGAATCGTCAGAATCGCGTTTTCGCCGAAGTTTTGAAGTCTTGAATCCCCAAGGTAAAGGTACCGATCAACAGCGCGCACACCGGAAAACGGCTCGACGGGTCTCGTGACCCCAACTACCAAATCTTCGGTATGGTCCGCCACAAGCGTCTTCTGGGTGTGGGGGTCATGGACTTGCGAAACACAACGCGTTATCACCGATGTGACCACGGTAACATCTTCGTCGGTCTCGAAGGATATGGGGCGACCACCGCCACTTGCCACAGTGGAGAACGCACTTCCCGCCGGCACCACAAAGTTATCCGCAGCCTGGCTTAACTTAAATTGCAACAAAGTTCGCGCGGGCTGCGGAGGTTGTAGATGCACCCCCATCAGTTCAAGAAATGCGATATAATTTTTGTCCGGCACCTTGTTTAGCCGGTACAAAGTCATCTCGGTCATCCAGGCAAAAAGCTCTATGAGCGTAATACCCGGGTCGGCCGTATTGAAGTTTGTCCACTCCGGACAGTATTGGGGTATGAGCCGTTTCGCTTCCTCGACGATGTCCTGCCAGGTACGGTCATCCAGGTTTGGACTGGGAATCATAGATCTTGCTCCCGGCGCAGGTAAAATGGGTAGACCATATTCTTTAGGTCGTTGGTGCGGATAACCCGATATTTGATGTCCACCAACAGTACATTGTCATTTTGAGAATCGGGATACGCCTGCACAATCACCTCGTCTACACGCGGCTCCCATTTAACAAGCGCTTCTCGGGCATGATACGCCACCAACGCCGCGGTGTTGGCGTTGTTCGGATGAAACACATATTCGTGAATACGGCAGCCAAAATCCGGTCGCATGACCCGCTCTCCTGGAGCCGTACCGAGAATAAGCAGCAAAGATTGCTCAATATTGCGCTCAAATTCGCTCAGAGCAATGACGCCGGTCGCGTCGACACCGACAGGGAACGCCCAACCTCGCCCAAGAAAGTTTTTTTTCATCTACGCTCCCCGGTTAGCCATATTGTCCATCAAATGTTTTACCACAGTGCGGGCACTCCATATGGACATACGCCTCATCCACCGTCACCTCCAGTTCACCTTTCCGACAAAACGGGCACTTATGGTGATCGGTACGGCCGTTGATCACTTCTTCCAGAATGTCTTGGAGAAGATCGAAGTATTCGTAGTCTTGATCATTCATCGGTTTCGTAGGCCAATCGGAAACAATCAAAGGAAAAACCCTTTGGAGCCGCACGATGATACCTGGAGGACAGTTGATGTCAAGTGGCGCAAATACTTCTAACTACATGAAATAATTGAAGGGACGCCACATTGACGGCTCCGGAATCATAAGTTTCCATTTTTACTCATCGCACAATCCACGAAAGTCGATCGGTCCACTAGATCCTATCCACATTTATTGAATCCGGAGGTTACCAAGAGGAGGCTTGTGTGGAACTCGTTACCCATGGAGAAAGAGAAAGGTTGTGTTTAACGGCAGGGAGCGACAGATAAATTCAAAAAAGTGCTCGTAAACTTACTCGGCTACAATCGGCGCCTCGTAACGAACTTCCAACTGTTCACCGGCAGCCAATACTTTTTTGAGAAATACTGCTTTTCCGCCAATATCCGGACCCAACGCCGGACAATCCGTAGCGGTTTCAACGGTGAAGCCGTCTTCTGCATTTTGCACGAGTTGGGTTGTTTCCCCGTTGGGAAGCACCTTTGAAACATACAGCTCGGTTCCAGGTTTCACTTGTCGTGGTAAACAAACCCGCACAACACGGGTTAATATCTTTTCGGAGATCAGATCAAGCGCCGGCCCAAAACCAGCGTCATTACAAATGTTTGCCGCAACCCCGTTGACCCCAAATCGGTTCACCAACTCAAGGTAACGACTGCCCCATTCCGCTTGCCCGGCGACACTTTCACAAACGTAGGAGTTTTTGGCGTAAGCCGACGGGCCACATTTCGATTTTTGAAACAATTCCCGTTTGTCCTTCAAACATTGATCCAACTGGTCGTCATCTGGGCAACCCAAAGAATCTTGGCTGCCGACCGAAACATCTCCAACGATTGCTGCAACCAGCACTTTGGACGAATCGGCGTTGATCGACTTAAGTTTGTTGACAAAGTTACTTACCGGCTCCAACGGGCCACCGTCGTCGGTTGTTTTTAAGCACACACACCGGTTCCAGTCGTCTTTTTTTAACGATACACCGGTGGCAAGCGAACAGTCATCTTCATCCGTGATAAAAATGATAACCTGATAGGCATCTTTTCGAATGAAATTCTTCGCTTGCAGAGAGCGATCCGGAACTCCCGGAGACGGATTGGTATCCAACGCCCACAACGCCGCGTTTAACCCTTGTTCAAATTGAGGATTTGGGGCTTGCTCTGCACCCACAATGGCAACGCATCGAAACAAATCGATGTTTCCGTCTTCCGTTGTCAGAACACAAGGTAAATCCGTAGGGCAACCCGCAATATCCGGCGGAAGAATACATCCCCGTTCGGCGGCATCATTGCCCGGAGTTGTACACTTATAATCGGGATCCCCGTACAAATCGGAACATTGGTCATTGCCGTCGCACAGGTAACGGCATTTTGAATTGATCGATCCGTTCAGGTTGGTCAGATTGATCGCCCCGTTTGTCGGCTCGTCACATACCCATTGGGGTCCAAACTTACCTGAACAATCTTCATCCTTGAGGCATTTGTGAACCTCTCGCTCAATGCAGTTCGGAGGAAATTGCCCTGGTAACTTACAATGAAAGTTCCCTTGTTCGGCTTCCGTCAATACGTCGGTTGTAATGACCGCCATCCGTAAATCGAGATTCAACGCGGCAAATTTCTCGACAAACGTGTCCACGTTGTTCGCCAAGCTGTTTTGTTCCTGACACATCGACACCGAGTTGTCGATAACCCAAACAATATCCAGCTTTATCTTACCAGTAGTATTTGTTATGTCAGCAACCGTAATCGTCAGCGTATCCACAACGCCACCGACGGGAGTCTCATTACATCCTCCAATCAAAAGGCCAGCCACCAAGAGCATCGACACGCTCACTCCATGTTTCGACATAAACAACTTCCTCCTTGGTTTACCCGACTTCGCCGCCCATCACAGTCGCGCACAGCATCGTCAGAAAAGATAGTAGATGAGGCCGGCACGCGGGTCAACTGAAAGGGGGGCAACTGAATTCCAAGTTTTTTAACCGGCAGGACACACAAAATACCAATGTCGCGTTGTGTTTTGACCTATGTATGGCGAACCCGCATCGAAGTCTCGGTGCGGCATCGCGGCGGCATCCAGCACGTACCGTCAAGTGGAGATAGAATTCTCGAAGCCCCCCGAATCTATCTACTACTTACACACACCCTGACTGAGCACTTCCACTTTCGCACACGCGGCTGCGCACTCATTCTGGTAAGTAATCCCGTCGATTCCACAAACCGGTTCCGTGACGTTCATGTCACAGTCACAAACACACGTACCTTCGTAAAAAATGGTGGTATTCGCACAGGTGGCAAACGACGAGTTGGGATAGGTCTTGAGGTCTTTACCACACACGGGAGCTTTGTCTTTCGGGCTGTCACAACATGCA
Source organism: Myxococcales bacterium (assembly GCA_013360285.1). Lineage (GTDB taxonomy): Bacteria > Myxococcota_A > UBA9042 > JABWCM01 > JABWCM01 > JABWCM01. Next base: position 19,035 of record JABWCM010000016.1, on the reverse strand, counting down.
CCGGTGTGAATCACAGTTCCACCGGCACATTCCAGAAAACACGCGTTGCGGAAACTCGTAATGTCACCATCAAACGTATAACCACAAACCGGTTCACACGTATCGTCGCAGGCATCACAAGCCGGAATATCAACAAACTTAGCAGGACATAAGCCGTCACATGCAAGGGTCGTTGTTTGGGGAGCGCAATGTTCCAGTTTACACGGCGAATCATAAGTAAATCCGTCCGAACCACACTTCGGATAGTACGGATCCTGACATTTGCTGCAGTTGTCGCTGGCCTTACACAACCCGCAGTTCTTTTTGTCCAACACGACGTCGCTGATTTCCGGATCACACTGAAAATCACACCACTGCGTGTAGGATTTGTTGTTTTTTCCACAAACCCCTTTGCCGCCACACTGATCTTGCTCATCTACGCACGGACAAGTGTTGCATTTGCCTTTTTTACACGTACCGTCTTGAAACGCACTTACATCAAAACCAGCACAGCCGGCCAAACAGTCGTTGTCAAATCCTTTCCCATCACAACACAAGGGCGCATACGTATCGCTACAGGTTTCAATACAATCCACGACAACAGCATCTTCGGTGTCCTGGGTATCTTCATCTTTTCCGCCCGAATCTTCGTCTTGAGCGTCCACGGTATCGGTACCGCTGTCCGACTCGGCGTCCGGTATTGCAGTGTCATTCGACTGGGTATCAACAACATCCTGGGGATCTTGGATATCTTCCGCTACACCGGTATCGGTCGTCGACGTGTCTTCTTCGTCGATATCCGTTATGACCAGATCACCACCGCCGTTTCCGGTGTCAGAACTACCTCCGGTGTCTTCGTCTGTACCGGTGTCCGGCACAACGATACCACCGTTTTCGTCATCGTCGCCGCCACAACCAGCACCGACAAACGTAAACGTTGCCGTCAAAAAAAGAATTGTCGCCGCCGAAATCAGCCAAGTACGCATTGAATTACCTCACCCAAACATGCATCCCAATTACCGGGTGTGTTTCCCAAAGAACAACATTCCAACCATGTGGCGGCTTATGCCACATCAAAAGACCGTGCCATCCATACCCTAGGTGTCTGGTGTTTTTTGATGAAATTTTTGTCCTAGCCGCCCCTGTCCGTCTCGCCCGTAAAAATCCCTGCGCCATATTCCCGATATGACTCAGGATTTTTTCGGAAGATCCGGCTCAAATTCCGCTGGCCAAAAATTCCCCTAAAAAACACCAGACACCTAGTTGCCAGTCGGCACGGCCTATTCTTCTTCACTTTGCCACATGCTGCCGTCTGCACGGCGAAACTCACTGTAGCACCAACACCGCGCCTGTTTCAACAAACCGGCCATTCCGCAAAACCCGTCGTTGTAACCATTTCGGTTTGCCAAAACGCACTATGAGTTTGGGAAAAAATAGCTGAACGAACTTGGACGGATGCTTTTGGCCCCACTGCCCAGAAAAAACCTGCGCCATATTCCCGATATGACTCGGTTTTTTTCCGTGCATCGGGACCAAAATCCTCGCGCCCAAGTCGGTCCCCATATTTTTTCCCAAACTCTATAGCCGGTTTCCTGCCACAAAAACGTCGTTTGCCGACCCAAACGTTCTCGTTGACCAATTTCATGGGTCACTGCCACGACAGGCGGACAACACTCGAACTTGTTCCCGACAACCCTGCACTGTCCTTTTCGTCTACGGTAACATAAGCACCCCAGTCATCCAACGTGGGTGTAAAGGCGCCGGAGTATCGCTGTCGCCCTTGTTCGTCGACACCGGCCGGCGACAATGCCGTGTGTTCCCAAACCGCATCACGTAAATCGCGGTCGGCATTCATCACTTGCATTGACGTGTAAGATAAGGTGACATCCTGGACATCAAGCACCCTCTCTTGGCTTCCTTCCAGCACGACACCCACCACAATGGTCCCCGACTGTTCGTCATAGGTCACCAACGGCTTCAACAACGGACGATTTCCGGCAACCCGAGCGATAAACGCTCTCCAAGCATCCAGATGCGCCTCGGAAGCCATTCCATGGCCATAGTTGGGCACATGCAGCAACGACCAATCCGGCGGGAGGCGTTTTGAATACACCCCGTAGCTCCCCAAAGGATAGAGCGCGTCATTTGTACCGGCGACAATCATCACGTCTATGTCCGGGCGCCGTTCCATATACCCATAAGGGTCAATAATCGAACGCCAGTCTTTGCCAAAACCAGTCGAAAAAAATGCAATTTGCTGCTCCGGTTCACCAAATGGATAGTCCTTCGACCAAGCCTTCACCATATTCTGATAAAATGGCACAAAATTCGCCATATCTGCTGCTGCAAGCCAAATACCCGCGATACGATCATCAACAACTGCAGCAAGCCACAAAACACGCGCACGTTTACCACCGGCACCGATAACGGCACTTTTGGCGGTAAACTTTGGAACGTCAACGACGCCAATCTCACTTAACTTGTCCGGAATAAGAGAAATAGCGGTAATCGCCCGAATTTCCGCGCGAACCATGGCGATCTGTAAACTCCACTTGACCTGTTCCGACGCGAGAACCAATCGGTTGCCGCACGCCTCCAGTTCATTTTCCACCAACGACACGCCAAAACATTCCGGGTAAGTATCGGCAAGGTCGAGGTCTTCTTGTTCACTAAACACCGTGGGATGGGGAATTTTTGCGAGTACGGCCACCGGAACCCCCAACATCGCGGCTGTTTTCGAACCAAAATCGAAGTCCATACTCAGCCCGGTGTCCAAATCCGTCGTGCCTTGCTGTATCATCGCAATCGTTCCCGCAAACGCCGGGTTCAGGTTTTTCGGCACATACAACAACGACGGATGATCCCAGGCGTTTCCGTGCCAAATCTGGCTACGGAATGCAAACGGAACCAACCAGACCTGTTCGGATTCGTTCCACCGGATCACGTCTTTTTTCACTTGCAGGTTGATCCCGTCCGGTGACCGCAGTTTTTCCAAATCAAACAGCGTTGTCACATCAAACGTCGCATCAAAATCGGTTACTGAAACCTCTCCGGAGTCGTTGCCATTCGGATCGGACGTTGTATCGGCGGGTAGGGGATTGTCGGACGGGGCCAGGGAATCCTGGTCGGCACATCCCGCGGCCAAAATACACAGCACACCCAACCGAAGTCTCATCAACAGTCGCCAATACCCGGATGGATAAGCCATTCTATCTACCTACTTGGATTCTCATTCATAACGACTTTCCCCATTAAAATGCCGCCACAAAGTCATATACCAAGACCCCTGAAGCCTCAAGCACCGACCCTTCCGGTTCCATTTTGTGGTGTCGCCGGTTTCCGACATTGCATCCGGTCGAATGCTTGTGATGTAGTGGCACCAAATCGGGGTCAACACCCCACGACCAACGGAGACGACATGAGCCGAGTGACAATAGCCGCCATGGCACTCTTTCTGATATTTGCCGCGTGCAAAAAAGAGGCGCCAGCCCCAGTTAACGCCGATAGCACAGGCACCTCCCCCCGGGCTTCCGAACCGGTCGCTGTCGCCCAAGACACGCAGGAAAAGTCACCGTCCACAAAAGAAAACGAACAACGTACGGAACCCGAGGCAAGCCCCAGCAGGCAATCTCTGCAACTTCTTGCGACCAGCGGCGCGGCCGACATCAAATCGATTCGCCAAGAACGAAAAGGAATCTATCAACTGTTTATGACGCTGCCCGAAGATTTGCAGCAAGACGTCTCGAAGCTCATCACCGAAGCGCAACGGCTTCAGTGGGACGAACGTCCGGAAAAACTAAAAACCGCTCCACCGCAGATCCACAGCGCAATTCAGCAAATTCTGCCTATCGCCGACAAAATACGCCAAACTGGAGAAGCGGGCCTCAACACCGTCAAAACCCAAAATGAAGAAAACAAAGCCGCCGGCCGAATCAAACACAAAGAAGAAAAAATCGACAAACTGCAGCGAAAATCATCCGAAGAAGTCAAAGTGGCCCGCAACCTGATGTTGTTGGTACGCAGCTTTCTGGATGAAGCCCGGGTTTATGCCGAATACGGTTCTCTGGAAATGCGGGAAGAGATGCGTTCTTTGTTTTCTCCGCTGAAAACCACCCCCGAATGGTCTCACGAACAGGCACAAAAATCACTCGACCGTCTGCTTTACGAACTCAACGTTCCCGGTATCGCCCTCCCCTCGCTTGATTAAGGTGATCGTAAAGACAACACGCTGACGCCGCGGAGTTGTCAATCATGCCCGTAATCCCCAGACAAATCGCCGGCTTTCAGCCTTGTTGCCGCAAGATCTGTTGACTGCACTTCCACGTCCGGTACCATTGTATTTGGACGGTGGACGTCTTTTTCAGCGTGACCATCTAAATAGCGGCTTTATAATCTCATTTAACGGCAAAATGACTACACTTAAACAGCGCGCGATATGCCGATTTCGTAATCTGTTGGCCGATGAACGTAACCGACTTGAACCATTGGAACATCGACGATGATGATTGTTAAAAAGTGGCTTATTCTGGTCGCCGCCCTGGCATGGATGGGCCTTGGTGCTTGTTCGGAAACAAACACACCTCAACTCTCAGCGGATATCATCGATGGATCGAGTTTGGCACCGGATACCGACACGATAGCCACGGACACAACCACAACCGGCAATGACATCGAGACCACTGTTGACGTAACGGACACTTTTGGAACTTCGACGGATACCTCGACTGACATCGGCATACCGGACCAAGACTCCACAACGGATATCCACGAAGCAGATTCCGGCGATTCGCCGATCCAGATCCTCTCCGTCACCCCCATGATCGGAACGGAACTTGGCGGAGACATCGTGACGATCATCGGGGAAGGGTTTACCACGGATTGTAAGGTATGGTTCGGCGACATGGCGGGGCAACTCCCTTATGTCGAAGGTGAAACCACAATTTTGGTGCTTGCACCCGCACATCCCCCCGGATTTGTCGACATCACCGTAGAACGCGGCGACGGGTTTTCCGCGGTTGTAAAAAACGGATATTATTACGAAACCAACGTGAAGATCACCAAAGTTTCTCCGGACTTCGGCCCAGCCATCGGCGGCACCCCCGTCATCGTGGAGGGAAACGGCTTCGATTCACAAACCGTCTTGTTGTTCGGCGGAAAACCTGCCATTTCGATGTCGGTCACAAACAGTTCCCAAATTGTAGCGATCACGCCCGGAGGTTTGCCTGGCTACATCGATGTCCAAGCATCGACTCCCACCGCCTTTGCACACCTCTCCCATGGTTTTCGATACCAGGCCCCTCCTACGTTGGAAAAGTTATCGCCCTGGAGCGGCACGGCTGCCGGCGGTGAACCCGTCGACATTTTCGGAACGGCGCTGTGGGAAGATACTGTCGTTCGAATCGCAGGAAAAGAGTGCCTTGTTGTCGAGCCCGGCAATGGTACAACGTTACGAATCGTTACCCCGGGTGGTCCCATCGGACCCGCCGACGTAGAAATCGAAACGTCGGACGGCTCGCTGCTGGCCGAAGGTGTTTTTACTTATCTCGGGCCCCAAACCGACCTCCAAGCCGTCAACATCTGGCCGAAAACCGGACCGCTTTCCGGAGGCACAACTGTTTATCTTACCGCACATTTACCAGCGGAAACCACCTTGGAAAACACCGCGGTTCTGTTTGGAAATGTTTCCGCTATTGTACAACAGGTGCTGCCAACCGAACACCTGGTGATTGTGACTACCCCAGAGGGCAAAACACCCGAAGTGGTGAACGTGGACCTTATCGTCTCCGGACAAACCTCCAGCTTGCCGAAAACCTTTACCTACACTCCCGATCTCACTATTTCCGCCATCAGCCCAACCTCGGGACCGCAGCAGGGTGGAACGTCGTTTATCTTACAAGGAAAAGGTTTCCACTCCGGTACAACCTTTGTACGCATCGGGGCTCTGCCGGCGTCCAACGTGGTTGTTACTTCACCTACCGTGCTTAGCGGCGTAACTCCGGCGGGTACGATAGGACCCGTCGACGTAACCGTTACAACCGACTTTGCCTCTGTTACAGCACCCGACGCGTTTGTTTATACCGGCCCAAGCGGCTTAAATTTGTTTGCCCTTGACCCAATGAAAGGTTCGATGGCCGGCGGTACTTATGTCGAAATTTACGGCACCGGGTTCTCCCCCGATTCCCAAGTGTGGTTCGGAGATACAGCCGCAGTGGCCGTCGAATTTGTTTCCGCGGTTCAACTGGCGGCCATAAGCCCGGGCGGACCGGTCTCTACGGTGGATATCGTAGTTGTTTCCGATGGTTTGGCGGCATCTCTTACCAATGCGTACACCTACTTTAATCCAACCAACTCCAAAGGCGGCACCTGGGGCGAACCCATCGACGGCGCCATCAATGTCACGGTGTTGGATGCCGCCACCACCCTGCCCATCGAAGCAGCCGTGGTCATTTTAGGCGCCGGCGCCGGTGCATGGGTCGATACCACCGATGAATACGGCCTCACCACGTTCAGCGGTCCCGGATTAACCGGCCCAGCATCTGTAAGCGCATCGGCTACCGGCTACAGTACCTATACCGTGTCCGACTTTGATTCAGAAAACGTCACAGTTCTGCTCAATCCGGACCTTCCTCCCGGACCACCCGGCGGCGGCTCGGCCGAACCCGCAACGGTCCGCGGAAAAGTAATCGGAATGGACAAATACGTCATCGTTCCCCCTACCGATTGCGACACGGTCGCCGGAGCCGGCCAAATCCCCGGGCTGTGCGTTTCCTGCAGCACGGATGCCGATTGTACCGCTCCTGGTTCGATTTGCGGCACGTTGTTGCAACCCGACGGAGTCCTGGAGCCACGGTGCACCTTGGCCTGCGCCGACAACAACGATTGTCCCGAAGATTATGTATGTGGGGCGCCCGGCGCCGATTCGGTATGCCACCCCACCCCTCCGCAGAAAGCGGCGTATTGTGTTATTAGCAAAGCCAACATTTTTGCGGTTCAAGCGCTACCCGGGCCAGCCAACTACGCGGACGACCAGGATATTTACCAAATTCCAAGCCGAAACGGCGAAGTTGCCGTCATCTGTTACGGCGGATTCCTCGACGCCAAACAAAACTTTGTTCCGACTGTGATGGGGGTACTCAGGCACGTTTTTCCGATCCCCGGTGGGATTCTCGATGGACAAGATGTCGAGTTAACTGTGCCACTCAATTACACTCTAAGAGCACGCCTTGTGGAACCGCCTATCCACCCACTTGGCACCAAAGTACCCAGCTTTCGAATCAATCTGCGCCTTGACGGTGAAGACGGATACATTCAAATGCCCGAACTCCCTCAGTCGACAACTTCCGAGCCCTATCTTTTTGGTCCATACCCATCGTCATTGACCGGGCCCCTGTTTGGAGCCACCTATACGTTTTATACGACCATTTTCACAAACAACCCGTTTTCAAACCCCTATTCTGTTAACTTACTGCAATACATCGAATCCATCGAAGGGGATTCGATTTTGACGTTGACCGACAAAACCCCGAAATGGCAACCACCTCAAGGCAGTATTTCCCGCGACTTGGCAGACGTCTGGGCAGCCGACGCGACCACCGCCTACGCCGTCGGACCTTCCGGCGGACTCGTCTACTCGAACGGCGTCGGTTGGTTTCCCCAAGGAACCCCCGTCAAAACCGATCTACGGGCGATTTGGGGTAGCGCCAAAAACGACGTCTGGGCGGTGGGAGAAAGCAGCACCATCCTCCGTTTTGATGGAATTGCATGGTCGCTTTTCCCGTCTCCGGTTTCCGGAAACTTCACCGACGTGTGGGGGCGTGCCTCCGATGATGTTTACATCGTTGGAGACGTAGGAATTCTGCACTATGACGGCATCAACCTCACCCAACTGGACTTAGCGCACACCGACAACCTGGTGGCGATATCCGGAGACGGCGATAACCACATCGTCGCCACCGGAATGGATGGAAAAGTGGTGTCCTACACCAATGCAGGGTGGGTTGCGTCGTTTGTTGCCGAAAACACGCCTCTTCACGCGGTCTGGGTCCACGGACCCGGCTATGCCGCCATGATTGCTGGGAAAAACACGCTGATTCAGAAAACAGCGACGGGTTGGGTTTCAACTGAAATCCCAACAACCCAACAAATTCGTACTATTTGGGGTCGGACCCCGCAGGACATGTGGGTTGCCGGCGACGCCGGTACCCTGTTGCATTGGAACGGAACCGAATGGCAAAACGAATCCGATTCCGCCACCTCGGTCGATATCCATGCCCTTGTCGGTACCTCCAACCCGGCTGATCCGTTATTCGCCGTTGGAAAATACAATTTTCTGATCGGCCCATTTATGCCGTTTCCCGAAATCGTCACCCCGTCGCCGGGCACCCCGTTTCCTGGAGGATGGATGAAGTGGACGCTGCATCCTTATTTGGTGCCCAATTACACGTTTGTATCTCTTGCCGACTCCCTTGGTAAACCGTTTTGGCAAATCGTGGTGAATGGTTCCGAACCCGGTGTCAATTTACCCGATTTTGGTGTTTTGTCGGGGCTCGTCAATTGGCCCGCCGGCATGATTCGGGTCGCCATCACCCACACTTTAAGTCAAGACGACACACAATTTAATATCAACAGTTACAATAACTTGAACTTCAATATCTACCGGCGTTTGTCCTGGTCTATTTTTCAGACGGAATTTCTGTAACCAAAAACTGCACCTGTATTCGACTCCCGAAAGAAGTCATTTTTGACCAGGTTTGCATCCATGACCACGAATTTGTCGAATAATAAGACAGTGTTTCGGAATTTTGATGAGCCTGCTGATCGAATAGTCCGAACGGTGCCGGAAATTTCCCTCAAACCTATTCTGCTCCTGGTCCTAGTGACTACACTGTCGGTCTCCTGTGAACAAACCGCCGATCCGACGCCCCTCGTGGCCGATGTCGTCAATAACGACACGGCGCCTGGAGCCGAACCCTTTACAGCGGATTCGACACGCACCGATATCACAACAAACCCGGACCTAGGTGGTTTAGACATTGATGACGCACCCAATCAACCAGACGACGTTGTGGCCACACCAACAGATGTTCCGATAGAGCCATGGGATATGTCCGAAGTTAAACCCGACACAACCGAGACCACCACCGACGCCCCCGCGGCGGAGCCCTGCCCCGCCAGTTGCGATGACGGCGACATCTGCACCGTCGATGCCTGTCATATCGCCAACGGCTGTATTCATTTGCTCGTGTCCTGCGCCGATTCCGACCCCTGCACCCACGACGTATGCGACCCCAAAACGGGCTGCTCACATCAGCCCTATAGTTGTGATGACGGCAATTTGTGTACAACGGATTATTGCCTTGGTGACCTGGAATGTTCCAACAAACCCATTCTCTGCGATGATGTCGACGCCTGCACCGACGATCAGTGTGTCGACGGAAACTGCGAAAACACGCCGGTTTCCTGCGACGACAACGACCCATGTACGCTCGATAAATGCGACAAAATCAAAGGATGTATCCCCGATCCCATCGGGGAATTGTGTTGTCTTTCGGATGCGGATTGCCAAAAAGGAGATCCTTGTTACGTCGACACTTGTGTTTCAGGTATTTGTCAACACCTGTTTCAGCAGGTGGGCGATTGTTGTGAAACGTCCGCGGGTTGTAACGACGAAAACGAGTGTACCAATGACGTCTGCCAGACCGGCCATTGTGTTTTTCAACCACTTTCAACCGGCGGCTGCTGTATTGCCGTCACCGACTGTGAAGACAACAATCCCTGCACCGAAGAATCCTGTGCCAACGCGTTTTGTATACACGATTACATCTGTTGTACGTCTCCTTCGGATTGTGACGACCAAAACGACTGTACCCAAGACTTCTGCCTCGAAGAAAAATGCGTCCACGTTGGGTCACAAACACCGGAATGTTGCCAGGAACCGATTTACGACACATTTTTTGAGGGTGCGGCCGACGGATGGATTCTCAGCGGGCAAACCAATGGGGTGGGTTGGCACATTCTGACCGGCGGCAAAGCATTTGAAGGCAGTGGAACCCTATATTACGGCAATCCCGCCCAACTCAATTATTCGACCTCTCCTGCGCCGAACAACGGTACCGCCCATTCCCCGCCTTTTGTGTTGCCGGCCGGGGTCAAAAGTTCATTGGAATTTGCGCTGTATCTCGGCGTGGAAGCCGGTACCTATGCCGACCGACTGCTGGTCCGGGTGATCTCCAAAGATGATTTCGGGGCAACCACCAACACGATCATCTGGACCAAAAAGAATTTTTGGACGCTGAACAAATGGGTTCCGATTTCCCTCGATTTGTCAGCCTGGAACGGACGTACGGTCTCCGTAGTGCTCGATTTTAATACCTGGGACGCATCCAAAAACGAAACCGAAGGGATATATATCGACAGTTTTCGTGTCAAATCCAAGTGTTTGCCCACCGCGTGTGAAACCGACACCGCATGTAACGACAACCTGTTCACAACTCTTGAGCACTGTACCGAAGGGGTGTGTTTGTACCAACTCAACCCCGCAAACTGTTTCGAACAACCCGATTGTAATGACAACAACCCGTGCACCTCCGATGTATGCGGCGAATATCAATGTGTCCATACCGACCTAAAATACTGCTGTAACGAAGATACCGATTGTGTCGATACCCTTTTGTGTACCACCGGCAAATGTCTCAAAACCGCGGCCACACCTTTTTGTACCCAACAGTGGAATTATAATTGCTGCGAAATCACCCCAACCGGTGGCGTATTGGGCTGCGAAGACGGCAAACCATGTACCCAAGATGTCTGCGAGGTCCCGGGAACACCCTGCCTGCACAAGCCGATTGTGGACTGTTGCCAGAAAGACGAGGATTGTAATGATTCTGAACCCTGTACCGTAGATATTTGTATCGACGGAGGCTGTATTCGACCCAACCTATGCTGCGCCACAGACGACGATTGTAACGATCAGGACGAGTTGTGCACAACCGAGACCTGCGACGGTGGTTTGTGCAGCTACGAACTCATTAACTTACCTGGGTGTTGTAAAGAAGAAGTGTTGGGTGAGTCCTTTGACACCGGCGCAGCAACACCCAAGTTTGGGGTGGTCCCTCCCACTTCGGCCGGCGGCGGAATGTGGCATCCTTCCACCCAACAATCGTTGTCGCCTCCGCTTGCTATGTGGTTCGGAAACGAAGAATCCGGCAATTATGCGACAATCTCGGGAAAAGCATCCGGATCTTTCCAAAACACCGTCGATTTACGCCCACCATTACTTGCATTTACGGAATTGGAATTCCGACTGTATCTCGAAAACGAATTCTCCATGGGGGCTTACCCCAACGCGGACTTCGATAGACTCAAAGTCACCATCGTTCCCCTGGACTTAAAAAAAGCGCCCGTGGGTACGCCCAAAACGATTTGGGACTCCGCATGGGGTTCGCCGGTTTGGTGGAATGTGGGCGAAAATGGAACCCCTTCCGGAGCAAAATGGACCGCGGTATCTGTCGACTTAACCCCTTATTCAGGTAAGTTAGTCCAAATTCGATTACTGTTTGACACCATTGATGCGTTCAACAACGACTTTGGCGGACCGGTTATTGATGATATTGTCATCCGGCGCACTTGTGGCACGATGGGCTCCTTGGAATAAAGGTAGCTCGGATTTTTCACAAACTGTCCGGCGCATACCGGTTTGGGGAACCATTCATAGGAAAAAATCGAGATGTCGGAATCGGGCTCCATCCATTGGGAAGCATTTCATGTATCGGTATTTGGTCGCGAACGCACCGCCGTTCGTTTTTTGTGGGCCGAACGACCGTCGTCGCTAAAAGGATGTGACGCAATCGTTCTGCGTATCCGGCCCGCCGGCGGTCTTTCGGTCATCGGCGCTTATATTATCGCCGGTGCCGACGGCGTACCGTGCCCGCAGTTGCCGGAAGTCACCTTTCTGATACCTGGACCGGCAACGGTGGCCACTTTTTTTGTGTTGTTGGACCGACCCACAGGCCAAGGACATGGGTTTGAAGCCTTTGTTTCATTTGTACGTAATCCCAAAAGCGGGGCTCCCGGTGAAAAATTGCTGGAAATAGACCTCTCCGATGCCTGGCCCCAGTCTCCCCATGATCTTGCAACGGAAGTGGGTACGTTACGCCGCCTCCACGGAACCGGGGGCACACCTTCTGCACGTGCAGCTTATCGGCGACGGACGATGGAGGTTCTGGCACAATCAACTGAACTCCGTATCGAAGAAATCCGTGGTCACCTTCGTGCCCAAGGCATCGCCGAAACCTTAACTGTAGATATGCAACCGTTATGTTACGCAACGGAGATCATGGAGCTTGCCCGGCTTGCCGATGAGGGAAAACTGGCCGATGTTTCCGCAGGAATCGACGCATTGCCGGAAGAATTACGCACAAATACCGATATTTTAGCCCTATTGGACCACGCCGCGGAAATCGCCGCCAATCCCGACGACCTCGACCGGCGTTATTTACAAAAAGCGCAGGATGCCCGCACCCAAGGCCGATTGGAAAAAGCCGTCGAATGGGCCAAAAAGGTTCGCCCGGACGGAAAATACGCCAACGATGCCAAAATGGTGTTTTTGGAAAGTGCGGCGGATCTCATCGAAGGCGCGTTACGAAACAACGACCCGATCACCGCAAAAGATTGGTTGGAAAAAGAAGGTGCGGCATTTGAAGCCGAGGTAGGAGCAGACGATCCGTGGCTTGTATCGATACGAAAAGCGGTCATTTCCGGCGGAAAAATCCAGACACCTCCCCAAGATGACGTCCCATTGGCTGATTTTGATGAAGAAGACGACGATTTGCCGCCATTTACATTGTGGTCGAGGATGCGAAGTTGGTTTTCGAAGGTAACTTAACCCCCAAACTCGGGGGAAATCCGCGCTAAAAATTGGTCTCTGCGGCAGCGCCTGTTTTTCCGTTGGTTCCAAAGTTACCGAGACTCACGCCACCGAAACCACCGGCACCACCCGCACCACCAGGAATAAAAGTATTTTGCGCCTTAAGCGACGAAATATCTTTGCCGCCTTGTCCGTTCGTAAAAATTCCGAAACTTACGCCCCCGCAGCCGCCGCCGCCTCCCGAACCATGACCGCCATCACCCCCTCTCGCGCCGTATCCCCCCTGGGCCGCGCAGAAGGTTTCCGGTTTGGTGGCCCCGCTCACACCGCCGGCTCCGCCCAAACCGCCGATTCCGCCAATACCACCCAAACCGCCGTTTCCGCCAATCCCGCCGTTTCCTCGCCGAATCGTGTTCAACGAAATCTTCGGCAGGGTTGCCGGGGTATTGGCCCACGTCACGAAGATACCAAAACTACCACCGCCCGCCGTGCCGGCGCTTCCGCCGGAACCGCCGCAGCCGCCGGAGCCGCCACCGCCACCGGAGCCGCCCAAATCGTCGCCGCCGTTACAACTCCAGATTTCCACCCCGCCGCCGGCACCGCCGCCGCCGCCGCCGCCGCCATGTAACCCCGCAACACCGCCGCCGCCGCCGATTCCAAACCATTGCCCGGAAACCACTTCACCCACCGCATCGTCACAACCCAATCCCGATATCCCGGCGGTTCCCTCCGGCCCCGCGGCCCCATCCGCCCCGTTCCAGGCGTGGTTTTGCGGTGGAATGACACAGGTAGAGCACCCTTGACCAATCCAAGTCAAAAAGTCCCAACCGGGCTCTCCCGCGTTTCCGCCGGAGTTCAACCCTTTTCCACCATATTCGGCAGGTTTTGACGTCTGCGTCACCGGATCGGAGCTGGGTTGGCTTCCGTTTTCGTCATAATCGGGACAAATCGAATCACCACCTTTGCCGCCGGACACCGACGTGCCACCGCAGGTTTTGACTCCGCCGCTGCCGCCCGCGGTGGTGTTTCCGGAACATTTTCCGACATCTTTGGCGGCACCGCCCGCTTTGCCCGGCTCGCCGTCTTCGCCTTCTTGACCCGAACTCCCGATCAATCCGTTGCCGCCATTGCCGGCAAAAACCGTATTGTTTCGAATAGTAAGCTGGTCACCACAATCACGAACGTAAATCCCATAGGAACTGGCTCCCGGTGCTTTGTTGTCGAACCCAAACACCGTGAACCCATCAAAAACAGTCGCTTGTGCGGCAGCGCCAGCCAATCCAACGGCGTTGACGGCACCCAATGCCTGCTGGGTCGGCGGCAAGCCGATGATCACCGTTTCGTAAAGCACTTTGTTCCGAATTTTGAAGTCCGACGAATAACCGCCGTACACCCCAACGGCTGCCGCCAACAGAATGGACTCCTGATAAACGCCTGTCGCCACGTAGACATCCCGTTTTTTGCCGATTGCTAAGTTAATCGCTTTCTGGACCGTCAATACCGGTGAAGTAATGGAACCTACGTTGGTATCCGAGCCGTTTTTCGCAACAAAAATCGCATTTTGGATTTCGCCATCCACCCCATCACAATTGGTGTCGGCGCCGTCCGGAAGGTCTGTTGAGCCTCCCCAACCACATTCGCAGCCATCATTGGGGTTTTGGTTCACATCCCAAAACCCGTCCTGACATACCATGGTGCAATCGGGTATTTTTTTGGTCGCATCACACGAACCAAAGGCGTTTGCAAAGGTCAGCAGATCACAATTGTTCCCGCATTGACCACAGTTGGTATTGGTGCCGTATTTGTCTGTGGCAGGATCCAGATACCCTTCGTCGACAATCCCATCGCAGTCATTGTCCAACTGATCACATACATCTTCGGGCAATTGACATGCCCCCCAACCACCCGGCTCGCAGGATTGCACCCCGGTGCAGGTATAACTGGGAGCATTGGGATCCAGCGGGTCGACGTAGGTAATCGTACACCCTTTTTTCAGATTGGGATTGGTGCCGTCGCAAGTACACGTACCACTGTCCGGCATACACTGTAGGCTGCCATCGTATTGCGAGCACGAATAACCTACGGGGCAATCGGCAGCACTGACACAGGATTTCCCGCAGAATTTGCCGTCTCCAAGCTGCATACATTTCGCATTTTCGAAAAAGCAGTCTTCGTCTTTGCCGCATGCCTGACACAAACTCGTGGCCGAAGGGATACATTGGAACTCATTTAGCTTAAAAAATCCGTCGTCACAGGTCGCAACAACACATTGCGGCGGGGTTTTTGTGTTGTCGCATTTCGCGGTCGCATTCGGAAACCCGGCGATGCAGCTTTTGTTACAACTGCCGCAATGCTCCAACGATGTATATTGGCCTTCGGTGACAAATTCTTCGTCCACGATGCCGTCGCAGTCATCGTCCTTAAAGTTACACACCTCGGCAGTAGGTTCTGCGGCATCACAAATCAATCCACCCGGTCCCAAACAGATTTCCACACCAATGCAGGCACCGACGTTGGGAATTTCTTTGGTGCACGGCAATCCGTCCAACATTCCGTCGTCCGCCAAACCGTTGCAGTCGTCATCAAGACCGTTGCAGGTTTCTACCGCCGGCGGAAGCGCGGTACATCCTGTCCAGCCCAACGTCGCATCGCAGGTTTCAAAACCAAAACATTCGCCGATTTCGTTGGCAACGCTGCACGACCGGGTCGATCCCGCCGATTCCGGTGAACAATCACAAACACCGGTATCCGGCACACATTGTTTGGCAAACCCACCGTTGGCCACGTCGTTGTTTTCGGCGCACAAATACCCTGGTGGACAAGCTTCAACACTACAATCCCGCGTGCAGAAACCGTTGTTTTCTTCGCCGATACATTTCCCGGAACCACACTGGGAGTCGATCTGACACGGCGCACACAGTTTTAAGGCATCGGGAATGCAGATAAACACCACGTCCGGCAACGTGTTGAGAACACTTTTACACGAATAGCCGTCCGGACAGGTCGTAAGACATGTCATGGTACAAATTGGCCCCTGGGTACTCTCGACACAGAACCCGCTTATACAATCGGTGTTGGTCGAACACGGGCATTCAAATCCCGCTTGTCCAGGGGTACATTCCCCTTTTTGAATGTCGTTGAATTCGCCGGTATCGGCGGTATCGGTGCCCGGTGACCCCGAATCAGCTTGGATATCTCCTTTGGTATCTCCTCCGGACTGTCCGTCCCCAGAGTTGACGTCACTGGCCGCGATGTCATTTCCGTTGGTGCCGCCATTGGAATTGGACGAGTCATCGGACCCGCAACCCAACGCCAATCCCATCCACACCACGCCCCAAAAAATGTTTTTTTTGTAACTGAAACAACGAATAGACAAGAACCACCTCCAACGGATTGTCCCCAACATCGGGAACGACACCGGCAGCATACCAAAAGGACGTTGGTGTCTCCACGAGGTTACAGAAATTGGTTCGTTGCTTTATAACCGAACAATTGGAACACGCAGGCCCCCGTTTGAATCGGGTTCCGGAGGACCGGGGATGCGGAATTGAAACCCGGCTTCGATCTGGTCTTGAAGGTCCACAATCGCTGGGGTGTCGTCGATGTGGATGTAGAAATCCGCAACGGATCGACCGGCATCTGTTTTTGTGGTGTCCATCGCCGAAGCCAGTCGCTCATCGGTGACTGGAAAGTGATAGGTTAACGTTTTTTCCTCGGAATGGGCCGGGGTAAACGCGGTCATCAGGTCCAATGCGCCAAATTTGGTGTGAATAAACAACGCGGTCGAATCCCACTGCGTCGCCCCAAAAAAATGTTGCACCCGAAAACATTTCAGCGCCAAGGCTTTGGTCACGCTGCCCAGTCCCCCCAATCCCAGGTCGGGCAATGTCG
This sequence comes from Myxococcales bacterium, assembly GCA_013360285.1. Lineage (GTDB taxonomy): Bacteria > Myxococcota_A > UBA9042 > JABWCM01 > JABWCM01 > JABWCM01. The sequence goes on along the minus strand of JABWCM010000016.1, from coordinate 2,300 downwards.
GCGAAATAGAACACAAATTGTGCCCAAACCAATCCCCACGGCGGAACATCGGAATCGCGATATACATCGAAAACGGCAACAATCCTTTGTAGTGATCGGAAATACGATACACCTCCCGAACGGATATGGGCACATCTTGTGCCGCTACCCCCAAACCAAAAATCGCCCCCGGAAGCTCGGAGCAGTCATAAAATACCCACCTTGGCATGGGCATCCCTTCCGGACCAAACGTCAACGCATCCAGACGTTCCAGAGCAGCCAGAAAGGGCTCCGAGGACACACACAACGGATTTATCACCATCTCGTCGCTGATTCGGATACCAAACGGATTCCTGTCCAAGTGGCGTAAATTGTTGGGTGTTGCCACAAGATAAGGGGTTAGTCGGCTCAACAGATCGGCGCTTCGTTTTGGAAACAGCATCATCCACTCATCATTTGGTATGGTTGGTTGGGGCTTCGCGTCGCAGCGGCAACAAAGTATACGCTCCGCGCCTTTGCGGCGGACCGACTATTTGCCACCGGACCTGTTGTTCGATTTCGTTTTGTAACCACTTCAATTGAGATACGTCGTCGGCGTCGATAACATGGGTCGCGGGCGGGCAAAATGGGTGAATTTCCGGCTCACTTAAAACCGCTGCCAACCCGTCCGGTGCAATGATCGTTCGGTAAGTTAAGGTGCGCGGCAACGTATGCGCGGGGGTGTAGGCGGTCATCAGCGTAAGCGGTCCCAACTGGGCCGGCAACCGCAACTTATGAGCCCGCCATTGGGTGGTTCCCCACAACGTCTGGATTTGAAACGAAGCGATCCCAAGCACCATGGTCAATTCGGCAAGGCCCCCCGGGGCAGCACCCGGGGCGATTTCATTGATGTCACAAATCGTATAAACCAACCACGACCCTTCATCCAACATCGGAATGGCAATGAACATACTCAGCGGTACCGGTCCTTCGTAATCATCCGGTACACCAAGCGATTGTTTTACCCATGACTCCATCGCAGCGGCCGGAGAACACAGACCAAACACCGCCCCGGGCATCACAGCGCAGTCATAAAATACCCATTTGGGCATCGGCATCCCGACCGGACCAAAAGTCAACTCATCGAGGCGTTTGATCATGTTCAGAAAGGTTGCGTTTCGCCGGTGCTGCGGATTGAGGCGTAAGTGGGGCGGTATCGACAACCCCAATGGGTGTAGATTTAACCCGGGTTCGACCAGTGGTGTGGCCAATACGTAGGGTTCGCATTGTTTTAATGTTGGCTGAAATTGTTCGTGCACGGTGTGGTCTCAATCGAGGTGTCAAGTGGGTCGGGGTGTGGAGATCAGTCCTGGTGGGAATGATGGGAGTTATTCCGGATAAAGGGCGCTTAATTCAAAGGCCTTGGCGATCGCCTCATCGCCCAACTTTCGTGCTGCGGCGCGGGCGGAAGCCCTGGCTTTCCGAACGAGTTGGACGATTCGTCCATCCACCAAATCGAGCCGTTGGCTTTCGGCCGGTGTTCCGCGCGGACCCGCCGATTTCGCTTCCAAGTCGCGGATTTCCTGGGCCACAGTTGTGGCTTCGGTTACCAACGCCGACGCGTTTTGAGAAAGCAACGCAGCAACTGTGGGCTGCTGCGCCAAATTCAAGTATCGTTCCAACTGTTCCGCCAACTTGAGTGGATCGGCACCTGCCGATGACGTTTTTTCCAAAGTCGTTCGGACCGTCAACGCCAACTCTTGGGCGCTTTCGTCGTCAGGTTTTTCTTCCAACGACTCGGCGACATCCTGAAATACGGACCGCAGTTCCATCCGGATCGCTTTCCCAAGTTTCATTTTGTCCATCAGCGCTTTGTTGGTGACTTTGTTGATCACCTGGATAACGCCCCGGCCTCCGAGACAGATGCCGATGGCATCACGACACCAGATCAACTCATCCACATTGGACTGCGGAAATCCCCGTGTTGCCAACTCAGCTTTGTATTTTTTCAACCCATTTAAGGTCTGGTTGGCTTGGGCTACAGTCAAATCCGAGCCGAATCCGCGCCCGATTCGTAGCCGTTCTTCGCGTTGCGAAACGGAATACTGCCCTAACCGTTGATCAATTTCATCAAGAGTCATTCCTCACCTCCTTCGGTTGCGTTATTGTTTCGCTGTTACCGATGAGAGATAACTACGTTTTCTGCACAATTGCAAGCCCCAGACCCAACCCCATTCGACAGGATCTGAGAGGGTCAGCGGAAATAGATAAGTGAGCCCTGATTGGCTAATTTAGGCTGCCTTGGCCAATTCCCTCCTTGCGGCATATACTCGATATTGCCT
>JABWCM010000234.1 GCA_013360285.1 Myxococcales bacterium | reverse complement strand
TAATCACGCCCCATGCCCACGTTGTATCCCGGATGAAACTGTGTGCCCAATTGCCGAACGATAATATTGCCGGGGATAGCGTGTTGACCACCGTACATCTTTACACCACGGCGCTGTCCTGCACTGTCACGCCCGTTTCTGGAACTGCCCTGCCCTTTCTTATGTGCCATAACGACTGCCTCAGCTAAGTATGCTACTCAATGTATCTAACTTGATGGAAGCTTCCATCCATGGAAGCCCCACCACTAAACTACTATCAGACGTATTTATATTATGCGCCCTTGCCCGCACCAGGTATAGGCGGCGGAGGGGGCACGGGCGGCGGAGGTGACGTCGTTCGAGACGCACCTGCCACAATCCCAGTAATTTTTACTCGGGTATAGGGCTGACGGTGACCTGTTTTACGGCGATAATTTTTGCGGCGCCGGTACTTAAAAATGTCAATCTTCGGCCCTTTTGCTTGACGTACCACGGTCCCAGTGACAACAGCACCAGCAACCTTCGGCGTACCAACCACAATAGACGAGGACTCGCCGACCATCAGCACATCGTCAAATCGAACCTGACCACCTTCATCAACATCAAGTTTCTCGACGTCGATCCACTCACCTGCTGCCACACGATACTGTTTTCCGCCCGTTCGGATTACCGCGAACATATCGGCTTCCTCCATGGAGATTTTCGGTCATTATGCTTTTTGTCAAGCAATCCATGTTTCCCACAGATCTAGCCACGACAAAAGGGGCCTTATGCTAAAGTGACGTCTTGTTTCTGTCAAGCCGTTTCTGATTGGCAACGACAACGATTCAAGGAAGTTCTGTACGACCAAGATGCAGAATACGGTGGAATTCTTCCGTCCGAACCGGCTGAACCGACAGCCTAGAGTTTCGCACAACAACCATATCCGCCAGTTGTGGTTCTTGTTTGATTTGGGCCAAAGACACCGGCACCGTCAACTCCAATACCGGAGCGACGTCGACACACTGCCATGCCGGATCGTCGGTCGTTGGATCCTGGTGCGCAACGGCAACGACTTTCGCCACTCCAACCACCTCTTTGGTACCGCCGGAGTGATAAATAAGGACCAAGTCACCCAAGGTCATTGCTTTCATATGATTACGCGCTTGGTAATTCCGCACACCGCTCCATGGCTCCGCCGGAACCTTTTTTAGATCAGCGTACGAAAACGTCTCCGGCTCTGTTTTCATCAACCAATAATTCACAGTGCTCACTTACCCGGTTCAACACTCATTACCTTCGGCAACGACGCATCGTATGGCGCAGTAGCAACACCATTTTCGGTAATAATTCCTGATATATACATCGCTGGTGTCACATCAAACGCCGGATTGAACGCGATGGCACCGTCGGGAGCAACCGCAACGTCACCGATATGGGTTATTTCCTGCGGAGATCGCTCCTCAATCACGATGTCGGCACCGGTCATCGTTTCCAAGTCAATGGTGGTCGTTGGTGCCGCAACATAAAACGGAACCCGGAATTCATTCGCCAACACCGCCAAACTGAGCGTTCCAATTTTGTTGGCGACGTCCCCGTTGGCGGCAACACGGTCCGTACCAACAATAACCGCGTCCACTTTATGTGACTTCAACAGCGACCCGGCAGCACCATCAACAATGAGGGTGACATCAATACGGTCTTTCTGGAGTTCCCAAACGGTCAACCGAGACCCCTGCAAGTAAGGACGGGTCTCATCAGCATACACACGAACCATTTTCCCCTCTCGATGCGCTGTCCGAATGACGCCCAACGCGGTCCCAATCCCTCCCGTGGCCAACGCACCCGTATTACAATGGGTCAACACCACCGCCTTCGGAGGCAACAACGCGGCCCCAAAGGCGCCAATCCGCTCACATATTTCCGCATCTTCTGCGTGAATACACCGCGCCTCTTGATCAAGTGCCCGCGCACGTTCCGCCACGGGTAAATCCGCGGATTTAGCCAGACGTGCCCTCATTCTGCGAATCGCCCAGAACAAGTTGACGGCGGTAGGGCGGGTTACGGCCATTATTTCACATATTTCTTCGACAAACTCCTCGAAATCACTGGAATCGTCTCCAGAATACTGGATCGCGCCCAATGCAATGCCGTAGGCCGCAGCGATTCCAATTGCCGGAGCGCCGCGAATTACCATATTACGGATCGCATGTGCGACCGCCTGTGGAGACGTATAGACGCGATAGACCTCTTCATGAGGCAAAAGCGTCTGGTCCAGCATCACAACTCGCTTACCATCATATGTAATCGTGTGAAACGTCGAAGAACTCACCGGTTCAACTCCGCAATTGCAAGTTCGTTCGTAAGCGTTGGATTTGCTTTTCCTTTGGTCCGTTGCATCACCTGACCCACAAAGAACCCCAACAACTGGGTTTTTCCGGCGCGATACTTTTCAACCTGAGCAGGGTTATTCGCAATAATGTCTCTCAAGATCGCCAACAGCGCCTCCGGATCGGAAACCTGTCCTCCCATCGTCGACACGACGGAATCTGGATCGGCACCTTCGTTGTAGACTTTCTCAAACACTTCTTTCGCCATTTTCCCACTGATCGACCCGCTGGACAGATGGTGTAGAATTCGTGCGAGGTTTTCAGGCGAAACTGGTGTTTTTTCAATGGGTTTGCCGTCTTTCGCGAGCGCTCCCAGCAACTCCGTGGACACCCAATTGGCAGCAAGTTTTGGATCGGCACCCCACGAAGCCAACACCGCGTCGTAGTAGCGGGACAACTCCGGAGTACTGGTCAACACAGCCGAGTCATACTCACTTAAGTGAAAATCGCGCACAAATCGCCGCCGTTTGTCATCGGGCAATTCGGGCAACTCCGACGCTATCGCCTGAAGGGTTTCGTCGGTCAGAACAAGCGGCAACAAATCAGGGTCCGGAAAATAACGATAATCGTGAGCATCCTCTTTTGAACGCATGGATTCGGTTCGATTCACTTCGGAATTCCACAAACGGGTTTCCTGAACAATCGTCTTCCCGTCGTCCAGAAATTGCGCCTGGCGCTGTTGTTCATAGACAAGCGCTTTGTGCACATATCTAAAACTATTAATGTTTTTAATCTCAACTTTGGTTCCAAAACGTTCTTGCCCGTGTAAGCGTAACGAAATATTGGCATCGCATCGGAAATTTCCCTCCTCCATATTTCCGTCGCAAATGTCCAAATATCTTAAGATATTGTGCAGAACTTTTAGATAAGCAACCGCTTCGTCCGGCGACCGCATATCGGGACCGCTTACTATCTCAATCAGCGGTACACCTGCTCGATTGAAGTCGACGCGGCTCTCATTCCTATCTGCGTCGTGGATCGTTTTACCCGCATCCTCCTCCATGTGAATTCGCGTAATGCCAACTCGTTTCGTTTCCCCACTTTCCAGATCGATATCAATCCATCCGTGCTCACATAAAGGCTCGTCATACTGACTTATCTGGTAACCTTTGGGTAGATCCGGGTAGAAATAATGCTTTCTTGCAAACCGGCTAACCTTTCGAATCGAACAATGCGTTGCCAATCCCATCATCACGGCAAAACGAACAGCCTGCGCATTCAACACCGGCAGAACTCCAGGTAAACCCAACGTCACCACATCTGTGAGCGTGTTCGGCAACTCATTTGCTTTTGCCGGGCACATCGAAAATACCTTCGATTGTGTTTTCAACTGGGCATGCACTTCTAAACCGATAATGGTTTCGTAAGCGGTTTTCATACGTTCCTTCACCCCACCGAACTACGCCATGAGTTATTGATGATTGGAATGCAGACAGAGAGTTTGTGAAAAAATAGCTGAACGAACTTGGACGGATGCTTTTGCCCCCGCTGCCCAGAAAAAAACCTGCGCAATATTCCCGATCTTACTCGGTTTTCTTCCGGGTATCGGGGCCAAAATCCTCGCGTCCAAGTCCGTCCCCATATTCTTTCACAAACTCAGAGCCCTAAAACATCGACTTATGTACCGGAAGTCAGCCGTTTGGTTGGCTGCCTATGGCAGAACCACGGTGATTTCGGAAGCAAAAGACCACACTCCGATAATTTTCCCACCAAATCTCATCCAGCGCGCCTTGCGCTGTCGGGATATGCCATTTCATGTGCTCGTGCCGTGCGCAGCAACACCGTTTCGCCCAGAGGTTTCGCCAGTAGCTGTAGGCCCACCGGCAAGTTGTCGGAGAAACCACAAGGTACGCTGATTCCGGGTAAGCCTGCCAAATTACACGAGATGGTCAGGATGTCCATCAGGTACATCTGAAGTGGGTCTTCAACCATTTCGCCCAGTTTGAAAGCAGTTACCGGAGACACGGGACAAGCGATTACATCCACCTTTTGAAACGCCGCATCAAAATCCTGGCGAATCAGCGTACGAACCTGCTGTGCCTTGCGATAATAGGCGTCATAGTACCCGCTGCTCAATACATAGGTACCGAGCATGATGCGACGTTTCACTTCTGAACCAAACCCTTCATCGCGACTACGTGAGTACATATCGTAGAGGTCTTTCGGCTCTTTCGCACGATACCCGTACCGTACACCGTCATACCGAGCGAGATTGCTGGATGCTTCTGCGGTCGCAATAATGTAGTACGTGGCAACACAATAGTCGGTATGTGGAAGAGAAATCTCCACAAGTTCCGCTCCAGCAGCTCGCAGCCTGTCAATACCGGCTTGAATCGCAGATTCCACTCCAGCAGTCATGCCGGGAACAAAATATTCGCGCGGAACGCCCACCTTGATACCCGCAATTCCACCATCAAGTCCGCTCAGATAATCGGGAACTGCCGCCGGTACGCATGTGGAATCGTTGGGATCGTGCCCTGCGATAACGTTCATGATGGCAGCGGTGTCCGGCACCGTGTTTGCAAACGGCCCAATTTGGTCCAACGACGACGCAAACGCAACCGCCCCAAAACGGCTTACCCGTCCATAAGTCGGCTTGAGACCCACAACGCCACACAATGACGCCGGCTGGCGGATTGAACCGCCGGTATCGGTTCCAAGCGCCAACGGCACTTGGCGGAGTGCAACGGCCACCGCCGAACCGCCCGAAGACCCTCCCGGAACACGGTTTGGATCCCAGGGATTACGTGTCGGTCCGTAGGCTGAGTTCTCGGTTGATGAACCCATCGCGAACTCGTCTTGGTTCGTCTTTCCAATGATAATGGCTCCGGCTCGCCGCAGTCGGTCAACAACCGTTGCGTCGTAAGGTGGAACAAATCCCTCCAGCATCCGACTTGCACAGGTGGTTCTTAACCCTCGGGTTACGATTTGGTCTTTTATGGCAACCGGTACGCCTGCAAGCGGACCGACATCGTCACCCCGAACAATCGCCCCGTCGATTGCCCTGGCCTGAGCCAATGCTGAGTCTCGATCTACAAGCAGGAACGCACGATATGTAGCATCCGTTTTTGCGATTCGGTCCAAAAAAAGCCCGGTAAGCTCGGATGCAGAAATTTGTTTAGAAACAACCCTTTCCCGCAAGGATAGGGCCGACTCAAATAGCAAGTCATCGCTCATTTACCGTCCTCCGATGCTAAATTACGCGAGGAACGATGAACGCAAATTCATCATGTGAAGGCCCGTTTGCCAACGCCGCCTCCCGCGTGAGGGGGCGGGCAGCTACGTCATCCCGCAAAGGAGTCGACAATGGCATCACATGTGAAGTTGGTTCGACACCTTCCGTTGGCAACTCGTTCAACTTAGATACGTAATCCAGAATAGAACTTAACTGAGTGGCGAACCGCTCAACTTCGGCGCCGGTCAATGCCAGCCGCGATAGTGCCGCAATCCTACGTACCTCATCAGCATCAATTTTCATTACGCATTTCCACGTGTACTGTAAAAAGGATGACACAAAAAGGAAACGGTCCTAGCACATCCACACTGGTAGGACAAGCAGCAACCCAGACATCCGACTCACACACGGCACCCCGACATCCGGACCTCATTAGGACTTACTCTCAAGCATGGTCAAAATCGTGTCGATCACCGCTATCGCATTATGCCGAATGACCTTTTTTTTGCCTCCAGAATCAACAATCTCCACTTCCTGAACCGCGTTTACCGTCACGATTTCGGTCGACAGATCGACATCACGCACCTCATCCACCAAAACCTGGACTTGCTCGGTCAGCACGTGACGCATTTCATCGGACAACATTTTCAGCCTGCTGGCATGCTCCTCGGCATGCCTCATTAACTGAACATAAGGATACGCTAACTTTTCGTTTCGCTGAATCACCTCATCGAGCGCCTGGCGCACCGTCGCGTAGCCACGTAACATACGCTCGGTAGCATATTGATGCAGATACTGCTCCGCGATTCGCTGACAATTGGCAATGCACCAAGTCAAACGTAAGCCCGGTGCGTGTTGTAACAACGCGCGTACGTGATCGCCTACACTGTAGCCGTCCGTCTCCCCCGCCTCGGTCATCACGTTGCAGATATACACCACGGGAACATGCTGAGATCGTTCAACCAGGGCTCGTTGTACGTCTCCGACCAAAATCGGTGGAATTGTACTCGTATAAAGACTTCCCGGACCCAGAATAATGAGATCCGCGTTACGCAACGCATCCAACGTTTCCGGACTTGCCTGGAAATCCGCTTGCATTTTCGTTGCGACAGTGGCCCGACCTGTCCCATTCGGAGACTCGAGCCAAATGCGGTGAATCGGCGACGAACTCCACCGCAGTCCGATGCGGGATTCCCCCCTGACCACGGTCCCGTCACTGAGACCGGCACACAGGACGGTTCTCTCCAACGTCGGAAGAAGGATCTTACCTCGCAAATTCAGTATTCTGGATACGTCCACGATGGCTTTGCGGAAATCGTCGCCGTTGATACGCGTAAGGGCAGTAATCAGGATATTTCCTACGCTGTGTCCCAATAATTCCCCGTCTTCAGCCCCAGAGAATCGATATTCCAGAAACTGTCTCAACAACGGCAGTTGTGACTCATCCGCCAACGCTAAAAGGCAATTTCGGATATCCCCCGGCGGCAACACGTCAAAATCCTGCATCAAGCGCCCACTCGACCCACCATCGTCCGAGACGCTCACAATTGCCGAAAGCTTTTCGAGTTCGATCTGGCTCGACCGAGGTCCACCGGATGACGCATAATCGCGCAGGCCACGCAACATGACCGGAAGCCCTGTCCCTCCACCGATTGTCACAATTTTTAAGGAGTGTTCACTTTTCATAGGATTCGGTCATTGTTCCTGCGTTTTTACCGGCACATCACCCGAAAGACGATCGTCGACGGCGGTTCCACACGCCCGTTCACCCAACATCTCCGCAAACGCCGGGTCTTTGTCCGTGGTCTTGTCAAGGTTCACGCCGATGGTTGCAAGACCAGCTTCGAAGTATACGATATAGCGACTTGGATGAGCGACTGTTGATGTTCTTGAGTGAGGCGATCATGGCAAATGAACAGTGGATTGAATTGGTTCTTGATGGATTTTCGCAACTGGCGATTGACCAGGCTAAAAAGGACGCGGCGTTGAAAAACCTCGTACGTTGGCTAGACGGCGGTGCGTACGCGGATTTTCGCACCGGAATCCTGACGTTGATAGAGCAACAGAAGTGGGATTTGCTGCTTTATAATTTTTTTCAAACCATGCCATTTGGAACGGGCGGCCGCCGAGGTCCCGTAGGTATCGGTCCAAACTGTTACAATGCTTACACGCTGTCCACGTCGGTTCAGGGCCACATCGACTATATGTGCGCAAAGTTCGGCAAACGCCCCCATGAACTGTCGGTAGTCGTGGCCTTTGATGTGCGAGTTTTTAACGATATTCGACGCAGATACACGCCAAATACAGCAAATTCGCTTCTTGGTGTCCGTTCTCGTGACTTTGCGGCCATTGCTGCTGAGGTTTATGCCGGAAACGGCGTGAAAGTGTTTATGCCGCAACCTTACGGGGACTGGTTCATGTCCACACCGGAGCTGAGTTTTGCAATTCGACACCTCGGTGCCCACGGTGGGCTCAATATCAGCGCCAGCCACAACCACCCCGACGACAACGGTGGGAAATTTTACGATCACCGCGGCGGCCAAGAGGTACCGCCCAATGATGAACGGTTCAGCATGTACGTTGATGCCGTTGAAAATGCCGCATTTATGGAATTTGCCGAGGCCGTTACGGCATCCCGAATCGTGTTTTTGGATCATGAAACAATCCATTCGCCCTATATCGCACTGAATGTAAGGCAATCTCAGCGCCCCAAAGCACGCAGCGCTAAGGTCGTTCTGACCAATCTCCACGGAACGGGAGACACCAATGTAGGGGACACATTACGGTCCGCTGGATTTGAAGTCTGGTTGGTAGAAGACCAAAAATCGCTGGACGGAACATTTCCCAATGTTCCCTTTGGTATCGCCAACCCCGAAGTTCCTGAAACAATGGAAAAAGCGACGGAGCTGGCAAAAATTGTCGGTGCCGACCTCGTGTTGGCAACCGACCCGGACGCGGATCGGATTGGACTCATCGTTCCCGACCGCCACGGGAATTACCTATTTCTGACCGGCAACGAGATCGGCGCTTTGGTCGTAGATCAGAAATTTTCCCGTCTTGCCCAAGATGGCCTGATGCCGAAAAACCCGCTGTTTGTGACAACCGAAGTCACGAGTCGACTGCCTGTTGCCCTGGCGAAAATGTATGGAGCACACGTTATTGGAAACCTACTCGTGGGCGTGAAATACATAGCCAACGTGCTCGCCAGCCTAGAAGATAACGGACAGTTTGATAACTTTAGAGGAGATATCAGCGACTACGTGATAGGCCTTGAGGAAAGCCACGGCGTGTTGGTGACACCCCATCTTCGCGACAAGGACGCGGCCGGACCGGCACTACTGCTTGCGGAGCGGGCTAGCGAGGAAAAAGCGGCGGGGAGAACCCTCTACGATGCCCTTTATGATGCTTGGCGAAACGTCGGAATCCACTTGACACGACAGGTTTCGATTGTGATTGAGGGGGCGATAGGTATGGAGCAAATCGCCATCATGCAGGCCGGATTCCGGCAGCTTGCGGTAGACGATCACCTCGGGGGGCAAAAAATTGTGTCCGTGGATGACTTCTGGAACACCACTACTCATGGTCCATTTTCCAGTGAAACAGACCGTACCGCACGGAATCTGGTTAGTTTCACACTTGAAAACGGTTACCGTGTTCTCAGTAGGCCGTCGGGCACGGAACCCAAGATCAAATTGTACGTAGAGGCGATTGGACGCCCTTTAGGCACCTTCGCGGGCGACGATGATGTCAACACCGCCAAAGATCAGTTGGACGCCGCATTACAGCAGGTTACGGACACCCTCGCACAACAAGCGTATGCCTTTTTAGGCCTCGACATGCCTGTTTGGGGTCTCCGGGTCAGCCCACTTCTGGGACTGACTCATCGACGTGATTTTGTTGAGAAATTTTTGGTTGAATTGGCGGATCACGCGCAAAAGCAACCACTGGACATTTTACATGCTTGGGCACAAAATCGCCTTGCCACATATGGAAAAGACCCTCTTGCGCTGGTGAAAAATGGTGTCGCCGCGTGGTTAAGCAGCGGCGTATCCGAGGATCTACGAAATAAAATCCGAGCCTGTTTCTCGTTAAATGAGTAACCCATGGAGATTAAAGTAATTTAACAGGCGGGACAATCACAGAAAACGGCTTAAACCACGCCTGGTTAGCGCATCTACAATCCGTCGCACATCCTGTGCCCGCGATTTATCGCAAACGAGCACCGCATCGCCCGACAACGCCACAATCAGATCTTTCACCCCAATCGCCGCGACAACTTTGTCCCGTTCCGCATAAAAAACGTTGCCTTCGCAATCGATGGCAACCACTTCACCAAATGAGGCGCCACCTGGATCTTCGTCGGACCCGAATTCCGACAACACATCCCAACTGCCAACGTCGGACCACCCAAAACTCGACGGAATAACCACAAGCCGCCGGGAATGCTCCATCACCCCGTAATCAATTGAAATCGAACGCATCTCTTGATACGCATCCCGCAAAACCGCGTCTGCGAGCGGGGTCGACAGTGACCCGGCGACCCGGTCAATTTGCAACTTCAGATCCGGAAGATACAGATTCATTTCGTCGAGGATTACCCGCGCACGGACAAAAAACATTCCCGAGTTCCATAGATAACGCCCTTCTCTCAAGTACCGAATCGCCGTTTCTACATTGGGTTTTTCGACAAAAGCCGCGATATTTCGCGCAACATGTTCCGCCTCCACCGGATCTTTCGAATCGTGACGCGTCTGCACAAAATCGGAAAACCGTATGTAACCGTACCCGGTTTCAGGACGGACGGGTGTAATCCCCAAAGTGACGATATATCCGCTGGACGCATATCGCACCGCAGAAACACAGACACGAAGATAAGCATTGTGATCGGCAATATAGTGGTCGCTGGGGACAATCGCCAAGATCGCCATTGGATCCCTTGCAAGTGCGACCACCGCAGCAAAACCAATTGCCGCTGCGGTATTTCTCCCAACCGGTTCAACAAGGACGTTTTGTGCCGGAATCGTCGGCGCTTGCCCGCATACCTCGGTCGCAATTTCGGCCGCAGTCACAATCAGAGTTCGTTCCGGTGGAGCAAGCGGACGTAATCTCTCCACTGTCTGCTGGAGAAGTGTTCGATCTCCCAACAAAGGAAGAAGTTGTTTGGGACGATTTTTTCTACTGGCAGGCCAGAAACGGGTACCACTCCCCCCCGCCATGATGACGGGATATACGGATGGCAGGTCAGAAAGCCCGATCAGCGTCATGTCAATCCTCGGTGAATCTCTCAACTCGGTATTTGCCGCATGGAAGATACCATTTGATACCAACCAACGCGACATTTTCGGGGTAACTATCGGATTGGAGAGGGTCTGCAGAAGTAGATAAGTTAGGTCTATAGGCTAATTGAAGCCGCCTTGGCAGTGCCCATCCTTAGAGGGTGTTTGGGAAAAAAATAAGCTACGCGAGCCATTGGCCTACTGCGTCGGTCCTGCCTCGGTCGGCCCATCCTCAGCGTACCTTCGGGTAC
>JABWCM010000233.1 GCA_013360285.1 Myxococcales bacterium | reverse complement strand
GGGGTCGGTCACCTTTCCACCGGTCACGCCCAACACGTCGACTCCGGCGCCGGGGCCGCCGCTTTGAACCTGGCCTCCGGGTCCGGCGGCGGGGCGCCCTTGCCCGCGCCTCTCTTGCAGCGTTTCGAACGGTCGTTTGGACGCGAACTCGGCGGCGTGCGCGTTCACTCCGGCGCCGCCGCCCGCGACGCCGGCGCCCAAATCTCCGCCCGGGCGTTCACCAGCGGGCAAAACATCTACTTCGGGCCCGGACAATACTCCCCCGGCACCCCGTCCGGCGACCGCCTCATCGCCCACGAGGTCGCCCACACCATACAACAAGCCGGCGGATCGTCCGTCCTCCAGCGCGATCCGCTCCCCGGCGCCGACGAATTGACCGAAACCCAAATCGCCGCCGCCATCGAACGCGCCATCACCGACAACCTCGGCGCCGAAGCCATCCGCGAACTGCAACGCGCCCTGTCCGTCACCGAAACCGGCGTTTTCGACGCCGACTTTGCCCGCGCCATCTACCGCCAACAACGCGTCTGGCGGCCCACGGGACGCATCTCCAATCCCGGCCAGGCCCGCGCCGACGTTTTCCAGCGCCTCGGACTCATTTTCACCCAGACCATCACCAACGCCACCGTGGGTTCCGACGCCCTGACCACCATCCGCACCGACTTTCCCAACGGCGTCACCGTCGGCGTCTACGCCAACCTCAACGCCGGCATCGAGGGCCGCACCGAAATCATCAATCGCGCCAACGACTTCGGCACCGCGCGTAACGCCGTTTCCACAGAGGGCGGTAACCTCGTCTTAGGCCGCGTCTGCCCCATCAACCGCAACGGGGAGATCATCGAGGTCGTCCAAAGTATCCACCGCGGCCTGGTCGCCGCCTGGCGCGCCGCCGAACCCGAGGCCACCGGCGACCCACCGGCGTTTACCCAGGTCGCCAACCTGGCCATTTTCTCCCACGGCATGAGTTACGGCCTGGGAATCAACGCGACCAACAACTACTCCGCGGGCCTGCACTCGGGGCGTACCAACGCCCCATCCAACATCGAAGCCCTCGTGCGCGGCATTTCCGGCGCCATTCGCCCCGATATCAACGTGCAGTTGTACGCGTGCAGCACCGGCGCCGACTCCGGCCGCAGCAGTTACGAAGAGTGGACGGGACACGCCGAAGGCGAACGCCACGGCGAAGACTCCTTCGGCGACCAGTTGGCCGAGGGCCTGGGCACCGAAGCCACCGTTTTCAGCCACACCACCGCCGGTCACACCACCGAAAACTATGCTGCCCGCGTGTTCGGCCGGCAAGCCGGCGCCGGCGAAGGCGGAATCCATATCTTCGAAATGATCTACGACGCCGACTTCATTCAATCGGAATTGGAGCGTCTGTTTCCCACGCTGTCCGACGAGGACCGGCTCGCCCGCAGAAACTCCTTACGCGAACAGATGTGGAGCCACTTCAAGGACAGCATCTCCGACGAACACCACCGCGCCGCCCGCGACAAACGGTACCCTGTCCCCATCGGCCGCGAAATGTTCATCAACCTGGCCAACGCCCGCACTCTGGTGCGCGCCGACTGGACCTCCAACTGGATTCCGTCGCGCCTGTCCCGGGTCACCGCGCCGGCCCCCCGCCGAGGTCGCTGATGGTTCGGATGATCACAGTCGTTGCGTTGGTGGTCGCTGCCCTCGCGGTCATCCCCTCCGCCCCCGCCCAACCCGCCCTCGGCCCCGCGCTGGACCTGCAATCCTTACCCGAGGTCGCCGCCGAACCGCTTCCCCGCGGGTTGTCGGTGGCGGACCTCGTCGATTCCCTGGCGGTCGGCCAGGGCGAACTCAATCCCTTCCCCCTGGTCGTCCCCGCTGGACCGAACCAGGTTGCCCTAGCCTGGACCCTGTGCACACCCCGCCGGTGTACAGCAACCGTGGCGGTTGTTTTGATCGCCGATGCAAAGCCCCGCATCGTCAAGAAACGTAAGCTTCCCGACCAAAAGAAAACCTTTGCCGTAGACGGGGTCCAAATCGATACGCTGACCCTCGCCGATTTGGACGGCGACGGTGAGAGCGAGTTGGTAATTGTTTATCGCGTTACCGAACCCCCGCGGCCGGCTCTGGGTTCGCGTTTGAAACAACGCGCCGCCGTCTACAACCTGCCCGCGTTTTCGCCGCTTTTCGATTTGACCCTGCGGCAGTCGGGGGCCGGCAGCGAGATGGCCTGCGATTCCCAGTGGGTCCCCGGCAAGGACGCCGCGGGCAAACCCCAATTCGTGCAGCGGAAAATCTGCGCCATCCCCGACTGCGCCGGCGAAACGGCTCCTCCCTGCGCCCCGGCCCGCACCACCGACACCCTGTGGCGGTACATCCCCCGCAAGGACCGTTTCCAACCTGGCGCCCCCGTGGTCGTGAAACCCTAACGTTCGACTCCCAGAGGCCCCGTGCAGACTCCCGCGTGCCCTTATCTGAGCCCCATCGAAGCCCTCGAAGAAACCATGGGTCTCGTGAAAATTGGGTTGCGCCGCCATTTACTTCTGTACGCCCACCGTTTCAATAAACCCGCCGACGGTTACGAAGACCTCTATGTGGGCCGCGCCGAGGTCGAAACGTTCTTGTCGGGCACCGCTGATGCAGCGCTGGCCCAGCGGCTCGCCGAATTGGATGCCGAGGATGCGGCCTTACGCGCCCACTTGGCGGCCCGCACCGAAACCTCGGTGGCCGAGGGGACGACGCTGCCGCTCGAAGAGTTTCGGGCGGCGTTCGGAATCACCGAGGACACGATTTTCGATTGTGTGATCCTGCTGTTGGCCGCGGAGCTGTTTCCCCAGTTCGTGCGCGCCTTTGCGTTTGCGTGGGCCGATTTTACGCGCCGGCATGTGGATGTCGGATTCTTGTTGGAGTGCTGCGCTAAAACCGCCGAAGAACGGGAGCAGTTGTTGTTGTTCTTCCTGCGGCGGTCGCATCCGTTGTTTTTGTTTGGGTGCATCGAGCTGTTCGACCCACCGGGGACCGGGGCGCGGCCGTTCGTGCAGACCGGCGTGAGGCTGACACCGCGCATCGTGCAGTTTCTGGGCGGTGAAGTGCAGCCGCCCATCGGTGTCATCGGGTTGCGGGGGCGCCTTTGGGAAGGGGAACGAACTGCCGATTCGGTGCTGGTGGGAGATTCGACGCGTGACCGGTTCTTGGGGGCGCTGCGCGATGCGGTCGGGGGCGTGGGGCCACAGCGCATCTTTCTGGTGGGGCCGGATGGCGTGGGGCGGCGGAGTTTGGCACACGTGGGGGCGAGCCATCTCGGGCGGCCGCTGTTGTCGGTGGACTTGGACGAGTGGATGGACGACCCCAAACGCCTGTACAGCCGGCTGGCGGCGGTGGTTCGTGAGGCGGCGCTGCACAACGCCATTCCGATGTTCTGCGGCGCCGACGGGCTGGATTTGGAAGTCGGCGGCGCGGTGGAAACACGGGCCGAGGCGGTGGCGGCCATCGAAAACATTGCGGGCATCACGCCCGGCGCGGTGTTGTTCGGCACGCGCCGCCCGATTCGGTCGTTGATGGACCGCCTGACCCACTGCACGGTGGTGGTGATTCCGCCGCCGGATGCCGAGACCCAAACGGCGCTGTGGCGGCGGTTTCTGCCGCCCGAAACGCGGTTTGCGCCGGGTTTTGGGATCGGCGACATCGTGGCCCGGTACTCCCTGACCGGCGGCACCATCAAGCGGGTGGCGGCGCGGTGCGCGGCGATTCGCGGGACGGGCGAAGTCGTTGAGCCCAGCCGAATGACCGAATGGATTCGCGACGAGTTGAGCCAGCGTTTGGGATCGTTGGCGACCACGGTCACAACCGGTCACACATGGGACGACCTCATCGTTCCGCAAACCACCCGAGACGCCCTCGACGAATTGACCTCGTTCGTACGCCACCGCCGGCGCATCGTGGCCGAATGGGGCATCGGGGCGAAAACCGAACGCGGGCGTGGGATTGCGGCGTTGTTCTTCGGACCGCCGGGCACGGGCAAAACCATGGCGGCCTCGCTGGTTGGGGCGGCGCTGGGGATGGAGGTGTTCCAAATCGACCTGTCCCAGGTGGTCGACAAATACATCGGCGAAACCGAAAAAAACCTGGGCCGGATGTTCGACGAAGGGGCGCGGGCCCAGGCGGTGCTGTTGTTCGACGAGGCCGACAGCCTGTTCGGCAAACGGACGGGGGTGTCGTCGGCCACCGACCGGTACTCGAACCTGGAAATCAACTTTTTGTTGCAGCGGCTCGAACGCTACGAAGGAATTTCGATTCTCACCAGCAATTTTCCCGAATTGATCGACGACGCCTTCAAACGCCGCATCCGGTTCAAAGTCGAATTTCCGTTCCCGACACCCGAGGAACGGCGCCGCCTGTGGGAGACCATGATCCCGAGTTCGGCGCCCCTGGACGGTGGTGTGTCCCTAGAGCATCTGGCCCGATCCTATGAACTGACGGGCGCCCACATTCAAAACGTGATCCTGCGGGCGGCGGCCATGGCGGCCAACGAGGGAACGGGCTTAACCATGGAGATGATGACCAGGGCCGCCAACCGCGAGTATGCAGAATTGGGCAACATCGTGCGGGAGTAGTGCTAAGGTGGACCCATAAGTCGAGACAAAATCAAACCGAGTGGATGAGGGTCGTGCGTTTCCCGCAGCAGGATCGCGTGACTCCGTTTTTTTGCAAACTTCATGGCCAACTGCGGACAATAACGCAGCACCGGTTGGGTCATACGTAGGGTCTTTAATAACTACCCATAATTATTAAAGATAATCTGGTAATCTGATAGCGTGCAACCCTGGGGTGCCTTCCTCACAACAGGCAAACGGCACATCCTGACCGCGTCAAACGGCGAAAGTGCTCTGGGATCTCGGAACTATCAAATTCCGCAGATATCTTGATTTATTGGGGAATTGGCCTTAAGAACTAACGTATACCGATAGGGTTGATCATAGCGTTCGAAAAAAAGTTGTTTGCCGCGTATGTTTCTATTGACATCGTTTTAATCGATTAGTATAGGTTTAGTGTGAGTTTACGAATCTTGACGTCCTAGTGCGCGGGTCCGGGACGACAGCTTTGCTGGTGATATCGTAACCTCTGGGGGCATGACCCAACCGGTATTTTTGACATCATCTTTGTTTGCAAGATTTGCAAGAACATACACCCTGCTCCTGGTGGCTTCCACGACCCGCGGAAGCGATGTTTGTCCAAAATACTCTTTTTAGAAGAGGAGTGCAAAATGACCGAAAAGTCCAACGACAATAATCGTGCAAACCAACTCAATCCGACCCATCCCGCCTACCACCAGTCGAGGGGCGTTTCAGCAGATGAGGCGCAACGGCTAGCTGGGCAAAGCAAACCCGTGCTGGACAACCGCTCGAACCAGTTGAATCCGAACAGTTCGACGTATCACTCGTCGCGCGGTCAGGGTTCAAAAAGTTAGTCCGGAGTTCTCCGAGTTTGCAAACGAACATGCCGAAACGTTAGCAGATTCGGGTGCGGTGGATGCTTTTTTCCCACAGGCATGGCATTCCATGTAGAGGACAAAAAGCATCTGCTACGTACCGAAAGTGTTTGCGGATCGGCATGCGCGGGCTCAAGCCTACGAGAAATCCCGGCTAACACTTGTTCGTCATAAGACGCGCCACTTTTGGCCAACTGCGCGCCACGGCCCGGTTTAACGCGACTGAGACGCACGACAAATACATCGCAGCCAGCGACGGACCGGAACCGAGAACGCAACGGTGGCCAAAAGTAGCGCCTATGTGACGCAGTCGTGTTGTTGCGTGGCTGGCGTTTAAGAGGAACTTCGTGGTCACGTGTGGCCAATGCACGAAAACCTTCCTCTGACACCAGCCACTTCGTCCCTCCAGGTGATCCGGCGACAAACCTTCGAGCAGGGTCACGTTCACAATCACACACCAACATCAAAGAGGTGTAATCATGAGAATTCTTAAGGTTATCCATGGATACCCGATGCGATACAATGCTGGATCGGAGGTCTATAGCCAAACTTTGTGCCACGGACTTTCTGAACGAGGGCATCATGTCCACGTGTTTACCCGAGAAGAAAACTCCTTTGCGCCAGATTTCCGATTAAGAACCGAAAATGACCACGCCGATGAGCGAATTCGGGTTCACATTGTCAACAATCCTCGAACCAAGGATCGTTACCGCGTCACCGACATAGACGACCGATTCTCGGACGTGCTTGAGGATGTTCGGCCCGACATCGTGCACATTGGACACCTCAATCACCTGTCTACTTCCCTGCCCCGCAAAGCGGCGTTACGCGGCATCCCCATGGTCTATACACTCCACGATTACTGGCTGATGTGTCCACGCGGCCAGTTTGTACAATTGTTCCCCACAGACTCCAGAAATCCATGGGCCGTTTGCGACTCCCAGGAAGACCGGAAGTGCGCTGAACTTTGTTACGCCCGATACTTTAGCGGAGCACCAGAGGAGGTCGCCGTAGATACTGCGTACTGGACAGACTGGGTCGCACGCCGGATGCGGCACATGCGCGAGATGACGGAACTGGTTGATCTTTTTATCGCCCCCGCACGGTACTTATATCGTCGCTATCGTGATGAATTCGGTCTTCCGGAACGTAAATTGGTTTACCTTGATTATGGATTTGATCGATCCAGAATGATTGGCCGTCGCCGTGTGCCCAACGAAACTTTTACATTCGGTTATATCGGAACCCATATCCCCACGAAAGGGATTGATCTTCTCCTGTCTGCGTTTGGGCAATTGAACGGCAACTCCAGACTCCGGATCTGGGGTCGCCCACGAGGGCAGGATACCGAAGCTCTACAACGCCTCGCCACCACCCTACCGCCTGTTGTGGCCGAACGGATCGAATGGCGTCCCGAATATCAAAATCAATACATTGTCCACGATGTTTTTGACCATTGCGACGCCATTGTCGTGCCATCAATTTGGGTGGAAAACTCGCCGCTTGTCATCCATGAAGCGCAGCAAGCTCGGATACCGGTGATCACAGCGAATGTTGGCGGGATGGCGGAGTACGTTCATCACGAGGTGAACGGCTTACTCTTCGAACATCGGTCTGCTGTTTCGCTTGCTTCACAGATGCAACGTTTTCTCAATAACCCGTCGGTTGCGGCGCGGTTGGGGTCCCGCGGTTACCTTTTTTCGGAAAATGGCGATGTTCCAGACATCGACCACCATGTCCAACACATGGAACGTTTATATCAACAGGTCCTCACCCGGCAGTCATCGTCGCGTGTGCAACAACGCAAAGGGCCTTGGCGAATTACTTTTGACACCAATCCCGACACCTGCAACCTCCAGTGCACCATGTGCGAAGAACATTCCCCCCATAGTTCCTTGCAAAAGCAACGTCGCGCCGAAGGGCGAAAAAAGCGGCTTATGGCCATCGACATCATTAAACGTGCGGTGGCCGAAGCCGCACCGTTTGGGCTAAAGGAAATCATTCCTTCCACCATGGGGGAGCCACTTCTGTATGACCATTTTGACGACATCCTTCAACTCTGCGAGCGATACAAGATTCACCTCAATCTGACCACCAATGGAACCTTCCCACGCCGAGGTGCTATCGAATGGGCCAAACGAATTGTCCCGGTGACTTCGGACGTGAAAATCTCGTGGAACGGAGCGACCGCCCACACTCAGCAGGCGATCATGGTGGGCAGCGACTTCAATAAAATGGTCGACAACGTTCGCAATTTCGTAACAGTCCGCGACGCCCATGCAGCCAAAGGTGGAAATCGGTGTCGTGTCACATTCCAACTCACATTTCTCGAATCCAACGTCGCCGAGTTGGCCGACATCGTACGCTTGGCGGTTAAACTTGGCGTGGATCGGGTAAAGGGTCACCATTTGTGGGCACATTTTGACGCGATTTCCGGTGAATCTTTACGCCGTTCTCCAGAATCCATTCGTCGCTGGAACGCTGCTGTTAGTGCCGCACATCTCGCTGCAGAGGAACAAAGATTACCCAATGGAAACCTTATCTTACTGGAGAACATCTTTCAATTGGATGACAACGCAACCGAAGATCTCGCCCCTGGGGGTCCCTGCCCGTTCTTGGGCCAAGAGGCATGGGTCAGCGCTGTTGGCCGCTTTGACCCATGTTGTGCTCCGGATGCCCAACGGCGGACCCTTGGTGAATTTGGAAACCTGGAGAACCAAAGTCTGATGGAGATTTGGGAGAGTCAACCCTACCGAGAATTAACGGCTACGTATCGAAATCGGAAATTGTGTCTCGGCTGTAACATGCGAAAACCAATCGACGGTGGCGTATGAGTTGGAATACCCTGATTGTGTCACTGGACAGTAGTCACCACACTACTCCGAACGGCACTCCGGCTTACGACAACCGCTTTGACCTGGTGCTAAAATTCCATGCACCGGGTCTGGCTCCGGTCGTGCTCGGCCAAAAAGCGTGGCACATTTATCCGGACGGCGCCCCTGCCTACTCACAGACATTTACAAAAACCTTTGGATTTTACGAAGGTTTAGCGGCGGTGGCCCTCGGGAAAGACTGGCATCATATTACACCTGACGGACAGGACGTTTATCCGCAGCGTTACGCATGGTGCGGTAATTTCCAGGGCGGCCGGTGCACGGTTCGAACTGCGGACAATTTGTACTACCACATCACTCCAAACGGCCAGTCTGCATATCGTCAACGCTGGCGGTATGCCGGAGATTATAAAGACGGCATTGCAGTAGTGCAGTCCGCCCAAGGAACTTCCACCCATGTTGATCAACAGGGCAACATTGTTCACGGACAATGGTTTCTTGACCTGGATGTGTTTCACAAAGGGTATGCACGAGCAAAAACCGATGACGGGTGGACCCACGTGGACACGCGCGGCCAACCTGTTTATCGACGGCGTTTTGCGACAGTTGAGCCCTTTTATAACGGCCAGGCTCGAGTAGAGCGATTTGATGGCGCACTCGAAGTGATCGACGAAAGCGGAGTAACCATCTGTGAGCTACGTTCGGCGCGTTGTTCAGAATTTGCTGCGCTGTCCCAAGATATGGTTGGCTTTTGGCGAACACACACCATTGCAACGGCGGTAAAGCTCGGGGTAATGGAATCACTACCTGCCGATGAGCAAGAACTTGCAAAACGATGTGGTTTGCCTGTGCGTGAAGCCATTCGCCTGTTGAGAGGTTTGCAGGAACTCAATCTGGTTCGTCGCGTGGCCGACCAATGGGAACTGACACTGCGTGGAAGCTATCTGTGTGTCAACAATCCGCTCACCCTTGCTGATGCCGCCATCGAATACGCTGGGCCGTTACAGCAAATGTGGAAACAACTAGGCGATGCGTTGAGCATGAATTCGGGTTGGAAACCTCCAGAGATATTTAACGACGTGGCCTCCGACAAACAACGGTGCGAAACGCATCATCGTATGTTACGAAGTTACGCGCGCCATGATTATCCGGTGGTCGTGCCCTGTCTTAAATTAAGACGTGATGAGCGAGTGATCGACGCCGGGGGGGGGCTCGGATCGTTTGCTCGACTCCTTGTAGACCACTACCCAACAGTTCAAGTGACTGTGTTGGACCGACCCGAGGTTGTGCAGCAAGCCCAGACCATGACACTGCCCACGAATTCAATTGCCTGGCGTGCTAACGATCTGTTTGAGTCGTGGGGGCTTGTTGCAGATGTGGTCATATTGTCGCGAGTCCTGCACGATTGGGGTGACGCGTCCGCACTCAGGATTCTGAGACGGGCTCGCAACGCACTTGCCAGTGGTGGTCGAGTGTTTATCGTCGAAATGTTATTGGCAGAAGACCACGCCGCTGGTGCTCTATGTGACCTGCACCTGCTTGTCTCCACCGGTGGACAGGAGCGAACGGCCCAGGAGTACACCCGGCTCCTCAATGACGCGGGCTTTCAAGTCGTATCCATTCAATCTACTGGTCCACTACTGACGGTCATTGAAGGGGAAGTCCCATGAATATCCCGTCTTGGAGAATTCCACCGTCGGTTATCACCCACCTCGATCACATCCCCTATGACCAACCCGTAGTGTTGCTGTTGAGACACTCGGTAAGAGAGAAATTACCTCCGGGCGAAGCAGGAAACCTAGTTCCCATCACCGAAACCGGGCAACGAATCGCAGTTGAACTCGGTGCACTCTTGGGCGATCGACTCAAGACGTTGCACACAAGCCCGATTTTGCGTTGTGTCCAAACGTCGGAGGCAATACATCGTGGCGCGCGGGCTCCATTCTCCATTGTCAATGACAGACTATTGGGTGACCCAGGGGTCTATGTTCTCGACGGTAAACAAGCATGGATGAATTGGGAAACGCTTGGACACGAGGGCGTCGTCAACCACTTGGTCGCGGAGACCACCGCACTACCCGGCATGGCGAGACCCGAAGAAGCCGCCAGGTCTTTGGTTGCACACATGTTTTCGGTAGCAAGTGGCGTACCGGGCGTTCACGTATTCGTAACGCACGACTCGTTGGTCATCGTAACCGCTGCGAGGCTACTGGAGAAGGTTTTGCGCCCCGCGGACTGGCCGTGGTATTTGGAGGGAGCATTTTTCTGGCATACGGCGGATGGGCTCAAGATAAGCTACCGCGACTACGTGGCTTATGTGGAACGACGTCTGAGCATGTGAATTAAGGTGCTAAAGCTACTCCCCCTCCTCGAAATAATCGCGGTCAATTCGGGGAATTCTGATCTCCCGATGCGATACGCCCACGCCAAAATCCATCAACAACTCGGAAAGTTTAGCACCATCGATCAGCACAATTTGTTCGATCGTCCGCGCAAATTCCGTTGCTCTTGTTGAATACGACGAGGTTGTAATAAACACACCTTTGGTCGCTCGCCGACCTGCCAAAGCGCCGTAAAATGCTTGGACAGCCTCGGGACCCACGGTGTTTTGCCAGCGTTTTGCCTGAATATAAACCTTCTCCAACCCAAGCCGATCCAATGAGTTTGTGAAAAAATAGCTGAACGAACTTGGACGGATGCTTTTGTCCCCGCTGCCCCGAAAAAAACCTGCGCCATATTCCCGATATGACTC
>JABWCM010000232.1 GCA_013360285.1 Myxococcales bacterium | reverse complement strand
GTGGCTGCCTTAGCTGCCACGTTCGTTGGACGGCGTTTTTTTCCCGCCGCCGCCCTTCTTGTTGTTCCTTCATACACCGGATGGACCGAAGCCGTTGTTTGCGGGGTGTTATGGGGCGGTTTGTCTATGTTGTTGTATAGTCTGTCTGATCGTTTTGCCGAAGTGTCCCCGTCGCTTCGGGGAGTCCCCATCAGATTGGTCACTTTGGGCGTGTTATATTATACATTGTTGCCCTTAAGATACTTATGACCGAAACGCAAACCCCGGTGCTGCATTGTGGTCGAACGACGAAACACCTGCATTGGTGGGTGTTGGCGGCTCTGCTATGCCCCGTCGGCGGTGCGATTTGGCGTGTTGGTGCCCCAGCCGCTATCTTAGTTGGCACTGCGGCCGTCGCGGCGTGGCTCGGTCAGGTGATCGTCACCCGTCGCGTTGCCCGCCATGATGGGTCGATTATCACTGGGGTGATTTTGGCGTTGACGTTGCCGGCGACGAGTCCATTTTGGCTAAGTCCGCTTGGCGCAATGTTGGCGATTGTTGTGGGAAAACACCTGGCGGGTGGAGCGGGTAATACGCTGTTTAACCCGGCGGCCGTAGGGCGTGCCCTGCTGATGGGGCTTGTTCCCGGTGTGATGTTTGCGGCGCAGTGGCCCACAGATGCAATCAGTACCGCGAGCCCTCTGGCTAAAGAAATCGATTCGGTTCTTGTTCCGTGGGTTGATTTGTTCATGGGTGACCATCCTGGGTCGTTGGCTGACGCAGGTCCCCTTTTTGTTCTTGGCGGTGGTGTCGTTCTTCTGCTGGCGAGGGTGGTAGATGGTTGGACTCCGCTGTGTTATTTTGGCGCCATATC
Organism: Myxococcales bacterium; assembly: GCA_013360285.1. GTDB lineage: Bacteria > Myxococcota_A > UBA9042 > JABWCM01 > JABWCM01 > JABWCM01. Next base: position 10,339 of record JABWCM010000232.1, on the reverse strand, counting down.
GTTGTTTTCAATGATTTTACCACCAAGCGGCAGAATCGAAGGTCATGCGCCGTGGCTTGCGACAAATCCGTTGTTTCATCTCGTTGGCGGCGGAACGTTGATGGTCGGTTTTTTTATGTTGACGGACCCGGTTACTTCGCCGTTTACCCGAAGGGGCAGGATCGTTTTCGCAGTCACTTCGGCGTTGTTCGTTATGCTCGTACGCACGTACACCGTGTATCCGGATGCAGGTGTATTGTCGGTGTTGTTCGCCAACGCGTTGGTGCCGTTGATCGACAGACGAACAATATAAACGGTGTGTGTGTTGTCCGTGATTCAATAATGAACTCAAAACTACGCAGCATAGACGGCCGATTGACACGACTGGCGAGTGTCGGCACGATACGGGCGCCAAGATTTTCCGGCGGTGGTCGAAGATCAAAAGAAGCCCCTGTTGGGCGCCCGCAAAATGGAGGAGGATCATCCATGCGATATCTTAGTTGGATCGTTATTTTATCGACGTTGACCGTAGCCAACGCTGCATTCGCCGAAGTCATCACGTTGACCGACCCCAAAGGGGACGACAAAGGACCGGGAACCTATGAATACCCCACCGACGGTGTGTATCGCCCCGGTTCGTTTGACCTTACCAAGGTCACATTTGAATCCTCTGGAGACGATACGATTATCGAAGTCGAAATCGCAGCAAAAATAGAAGACCCGTGGGACAGCAGTGCTTGGGGCGGCAACGGATTTTCACTACAATTTGTGCAGATTTATCTCGACACCAACAAAGCCACTGGAAGTGGTCACGCCGAAACGTTACCGGGGCTTAACGCCCGATTTTCTTCAGAAAGTGCTTGGGAAAAAGTGGTATTGATCAGTCCGCAGGGGAAAAATCGCCTGCAGTCCGAGGTCAATGCAAAGGCAAAAGCTCTCAAAGACGACGTCGTCATACCACGAAAGACGTCGGTCAAGGGTCGAACACTGCGGGCTGTTGTTTCCAATGCCGACTTGGGTAGCGCCGTGGCAAAGGGATGGGGATATCAAGTCGTGATGCAGTCCAATGAAGGTTTTCCCGACAAAAGCGACCTGTTGACCCGCAAAGTAAACGAGTATGCAGGTCCACATCGATTTGGCGGCGGGAGTGATTGGGAATGTGATCCCCATATTATTGATATGGTGGCCGGGGGTGCATCAGGCAACCCAGATGAGACCAAAGCCCAAGCCGACGCTCTCAAGTACACATGTGACAAAGGTGGAGATGTGGGCAAATCTACGCTAGCAACGTTGCCGATGGTCTATAGGTAAACCGCGCGCGGGCGAGGAAACCCATCATGTTCAGTACCTTACCAAAGTGGCGCACGACGCGTGAAGCGTTGGAGGCTGAGTTCAGGTCGTCTTACCAAAGTGACTCTTCCGTCATGTTAAATTATCGCACTGGGAAAACGAGTCGATGGATGGTCGCGGTCGCAATAGGTATTTTTGTAGTGGCGATCGTGAGCTATGTCGGCCCGAAATTCGCTTATGCCGACATTGCGAATATCGATCTGGGTGCGTCGATTTATACCAAGTGGTTGTATCGAAATAACGACAGTCAGGGGGTGTTGAACCTTGGCAATCCGTTTTGGCCGGACAATATTTCCGGCGACAACGGTGTCGGCAGCGAGTTTGAGCTGCGGATTACGGGTCGTTTGAGTCAGTATGTAGAGGCTGGGGCAAGAATTCAAAGTCGGTTTGGGTCGCTGTGGCAAGATTGGTGGGAAAATGGCGATATTGGGTACGACGAACACAACACATCCGGCGAATCATTGGGTATGAACCACGCGCAGTACATGAAACTGCGGGGATATTATGTACGTTTTGCGCCACCCATCCCGACGATCCAATGGATTACGGTCGGGGCGAGTGATTTGTCGATGTTTAACCCTTGGACCATCGGTAAAGTGAGGTATATCGACCGAGACAATGCGAAAGGAACCTTTGTTGAAGGTGCGGTGGGTGACGCACGGGAGTTTTCATACAATCTGGCGGTGATTGCCCTGCCCAAACTGTGGGTGGGACCATCATGGAGCACCGGAATCGGTGACCCAACGTTGGTCAATCCATTTTATGCCAACGATTGGGCATATGGCGCTAAATTCCAAGTGAATCCAGATAGTTGGGGGCGGTTTGAGCTTGTCGGCACCGTTACCAATGACCTGGAAATCGACACCGCCGATCCCGACGCGCAGGGGACGATTTATCCAACCTGTGAAGACGACTTGGGGAACGAAGTTCCGGGTTGTCAAGACAACAAAAATGGCGCAGTAGGTACGTTTACCCGTTATCTGAATGCGGTATTGACCTTGGAGGCCCAACTGGATCCCGCCGAAATTGTCACAATTAACTTACTTGGTGGTTTGTCGATGCAGCAGTTGGACCCCCAGTTGGCGACCAATGGAGTGGCCAACAGCGGCGGTGTGTTTCCTGTGCCGTTTGCCGACATTGGATTTTTCGACAAAAGTTATGCGGGCCGAGTCCGCGTTGAATTGCTTGACCCCTTTGAAGTGGGGCTGGGTATGAAGTTCGAGTATTTCAACATCGGTGAAAACTGGGTGTCGATGTTTGGAGCACGTCGTGAGGCCGATGTTTTGTTGACCGAAGGGTTTTTGGGTGGTGGACAACTGCCGACTTTGAACCTCGCCAATGAATTCGTGGACTTTGACGAACAATGGTACGAGTCCATTGTCGGGTGGCACGGAGGAACGGCCATTTTCGATTTTGAATACAATACCTTCGGAATTTCCGCGGAGTATACCTTTATCACCTACAATACCAACGGACAAAATCGGGACGTTGATTTCACTTATCCCACTTTTCTGCATTCCGAAGGATTTACGGACATCGACGTATATGATTACGCCAACACGCTGGATCGAGGTCGTGACCCCCGTTCGGTGTATCGCCGTCACCAAGACCGGGCGTCCCACATTGCTGTTGTCAACGCAGACTATGTCATCGATGCGGGGCGAGGTATCGAAGTTGGTGCTAAGTTTAAGATGATCGCCGACACTGACAAACGAAGCGAAGACGAAGAGTCTGGAGACGGAATCATTTCCGGAACAACTGACGATGATTATTCGGGACTGTTGCTCCACGGGAAGGTTTCCGTCGCGTATCCTTTTACCGACGAGTTGCGGATCGGTGTGTCTGCCGAGTTGGATCGTTGGTCGGAACAAAATCGAGATGGTTTATTATTAACCGACGGAGACGGCAATGTGACCGGAGCCAATTACGGTGATACCGATACCGACAAAGAAAAGGTAAGTGCGACGATTCGTTATGATTTTGAAGGTGTTCATCTGAATTATCTATTCGAATACATCCACAAATTCCAAAATCGGGAACTCAAGCCCGATCAGAACTTTCATATTGTGCAGGGGAAAGCCACAGTCGAGGTGTCCTGGTGATGCACATTCTTTTCCTTCTGTGTCGATTGTTTGCGACGCACAAACGAGTGTTTGTGAGCTTTTGTGTGATATGGGGGCTCTCCGGGTGCGGCGTGGAGCCGGTATTTTTTGGATTGTTCGATGAAGAACCTTTATCCGAACTGCCGAAAGCGCAGCCTTCGCTCATTTCCGGCCAGGTTGAAGACAAACCCGCTTCGGTGCGGTTTTTGGGTCCGACCGGTAGCGAATTGGTGGATTATCGTCAAGCTGCCGGTCCTGGAGGAGAGTTTTTGGTTTCGTTGCCCGGGAACACGTCTTTTGATGGTTTGAGAGTGGTCGCCGTTTCGGAGAATCGGACAGCCCTTGCACTTGCACCGGCTATTCCCAAACGGAAAAGTGTTCTGGATGCCTCACAAGAGTTTCCCCTTTCAATGATACCCGGCATGGGCTTAGTAGGAAAAGAATCGACGGTAGTAAGTTTGGTATCGTTGGCAAGCTCGTTGGGAGCGCCTTTGTCCACCGCGGAACTACAGACGGTTGCGGACAAATGTGTCCTCGCCTTGGATCAAGAACAGCCCGAGTTTGTCGTTGTTCGGGAGATGGTGAATCGGTTGATGGTGGGGGAACAAACGAACGAGGGCGAACGGCTGCCATACAACTTTGGTTACAATGGAGCGTTGACCGCAACGGCGCTCAGTAACGAATTTTTGCTGTCGGCCGGTTTGGATTACACCGGAGACGGGTTTGCCGATACTACCAGCGAGCCTTTTGATGCCGCGCTTCGTGCGGCGGCCGAAACCTTGGGATTCGAAGCCTGCAAACCAGAAGGCTGGATTCGAACCGTGTTTCAACTGGATCTCCGACAGGGGGCATTGGATCAAAATTGTAAACCAATTCAAACATTTAAGTGGGCTACCGACGAAGTCGGTAAGTTTGTTTATTTTACCGGTGGGGTTCACAAAACGACACCTATTTGCAGTCCCGAACGGACGACCCATTGTATTTCCAAGGAACTGAGTGATGCGTTGAATCAATCACTCGGTAATTGGCAGCCCAATGTTCAACGCATGTACGACGACGGAACCAATGGGGATGCCGTCGCCGATGACGGTATTTGGACACGGGCGTTTGCTTTGCCGCTCATTGACGTCGCTACGTCTCCAGATGGCCGCGGTTTTCGTGTAGGATACAAATATACCTATGGAGGGGGTGGACAGGGGTGGACCGAGAGCGAAGAGTGGCCTGGAAATGAACGGCTCATTGAGGTGGTCGATACCGGTGGTGACGGATTGGTCATTCGATATGACTATTTTGGTGACGAGTCATCCAACAAAAGTTTGGCAAATGCGCTTACGCCAGCCAACGGCGGTTGTGGGACCAACAAATGGGAAAACGAAGCGACTCCGAATTGTCAGGCCGATACCCGAGAAAACCAAATCGATACCGATGGTGATTGTGTGGCGGATGCTCCTCCACCGGCGACCACCGCAGCACCCGTTACATGTGACGAAGTGTCGTTGTTGACCCAGGGAGATCAATAAGAGGGTGTTTAAACATTTAAATACCCTCTAAGATCGATTTCGGGTTCCCGCGCTTCGTTCGTAGCAATGCCTGCGTAGCACCGGTTCACATGATGCCTACCCAGATCTTAACAACACCATTCGAGGTGTACTCATGATAGCACAACACTTTTTTTTCTCCTCGACAACGGTCGATTTCCGATGGATCCGTGAAAACGTCTTGGCGTGTGCCGCTGCCTCTTTGCTGCTATTGGCGGCCTGTGGGGACGCCGATTCCAATACCTCACCCAATTCTTCCGATTCCGGCGCAGACAGCACCTGGACCGGCGGTGGATCCGACACCAACCCGAATCTGGATTTGACTGAAAACGGTGACACGACATCCCCAGACGATACGGCAACCGGTAAAGACTTGGATACCCACGACGATACCGATGTACACACCGATGGTTATGCCACCTTGGTGTTTGTGGTCGATGACAGCCGGAATCAAACCTTTGGAGATGGGGACATCAAATGGACCGGGTCGTTTTCGTGGGATGAAGCCACCAACACGATTAGCTATTCGTCGAGCTGGTTGCCGACCGACGGTCCGTTTCCTCCGCTGTACGATGATGGCCCGATCTCCGGTGGTGGGCATGAAGCCGAAGGCGCGGTGGCCGGTGATCACTTATTTAGCACTGAAGTTCGTTATCTTGCCGACCAAGATCGGATTATCGAGTTTGGAGCCCTAAACGAATTCGACAATTGGATTTGGGTAGGACCCAATGGAACTGTTGAAATTCCCAAAGGATCAACAGAAAGATACGAGTTGCCTTGGCTTACTTTGCCAAAACACGGACCCGTGGACATCAAAGTTGTTCTTGACGTTGCCCACCTGCATTCGGATTTCGCCGGGGCCGCGCCCGCGAAAATATTCGTCAAGGGCACCATGAATATGTGGGCGCCTGTGCAGATTCTGGATGACGGCAGCGGTGGTGATGATACCGCCGGCGATGGTCTTTACACCTACGTTCACTTAAACAAACTTGGGCCACATGACGGTGGACTCAATCCTGGTGACGAAGCGCAGTTTGTATTTGTCATCGGATACGGGGAAGGTGGAGCCGATGAAGGGATCGAATACAAAGTAAACGGGGACGCTGTCCCAGACGGGGTAAAAGGTTGGACCGATGTGTCCGAACCGGGTCAGTGGACGGAAGTACCTGTGTACTTGGCCCAGGACAGCAAAGGTAAGGCCCTCAATACCGCGATCCGAGTGCCGACGAAGGTTGAACCGCCCGATCCGGAATGCGAAACCGACGCCGATTGTGGTGAAAAAGTATGTGATGACGGCATTTGTGTGGAGCCGAAGGTCGAGTTGGACCCGCCGGTTATTTTTGAACTGGTTCCTCAGCAGGGCTCAACGTTGGGCGGGACCACCGTGGTGATAAACGGCGAAAACTTCGCCGACGGTGCAACGGTTGAATTGGATGGGTTGTCCGCCACCAATGTCGTCTGGTTGGACTCGGCGACTTTGTCTGCAACAACACCGCCCCATCCCGCCGGAAAAGTCACCGTAGTGGTTCGTAATCCCGACGGCAAAGAAGGGTCTTTTCCGTTGGGATATACCTATGCCGAAAATGTCGCTCCTCCAGTGTTGTCAGCTATTTTGCCCACATCGGGAACGGTTTCCGGAGGGACTGTTGTGACGGTTTATGGCACGGGTTTTCAACCCGGAGCAGTAGTGACGTTTGGTGGAAATGCAGCAAAAACCGAATTTGTGTTTGCCGACCAGTTGACTGTGACCAGCCCCAAGGCCGATATGCTGGGGACAGTCAACATCGTGGTCAAAAACCCCGACGGGCAAAGTGATACACTGGAGGGTGCGTTTACATACACTCCCGATGTGGTGGAATGGGCCAACCTATTTAGTCCGATTGAACCTGTGGTGATCGTGTTGGGGGCGGAAACCCCCATCTTGATGGCGGAGGTCTACAAAGGCGGCACAACGGATTTTCCGGGTCAGGGACCCAATCTTCTGTGTGAAGTGGGATTTGGACCCGACGGGTCCAACCCGGAGGTCGACTTGTCTGGATGGAAGTGGGTGGCTGCCACGTATAACGGCGACAACGGGAATAATGACGTATACGGCGCGACCCTGGCTCCGGAAACTGCCGGTAAGTTTGACTGGGCGGCACGATTTTCGGTCAGTGATGGCGCCAGTTGGGTTTATGCCGACCTGGATGGCACCGTCTTGGCCTATTCTCCGGCAATGACCGGGTCGTTGGAGGTCAAGGAGCTACCAACAACACCCACGGTGTATTCGATGACCCCTGCGGGGGGGCCGGTGGTAGGAGGAACGACGGTTACTGTGACCGGCGCGTTGCTGGAAAGTGCCGTTGGAGTGGAGATCGACGGTAAGTTGGTTCCCGCTACCGTTACGTCTTCGTCAGTCACCTTCAAAACGCCCAAACATGACGTAGGCAGTGTCCAGGTTGAAGTTGTGTTCCCCGACAACAGTAAGTTAACGGTCGTTTCTCCGTTCCGATACGGCTATATTTTGTCGCCGGTGATGGACGGTGTTGTTTCCAATGCGGATTGGCCTTCCGATTATATCGTGGCGATTACGGACACGGTCACAAATTGGGGGGAAGGCAAAAACGAGTTGGTGGGCAACTACTTGGCGTTTGATTCTCAAAACCTCTACATTGCATTGGAAGGCAATCTGGAGCCCAACAACGCTCTAGTTGTATACGTCGACGTAGATTTTGGTGCTGGTACAGGTCCCAAAGACATGAAGGCGTTGTCCGACAACAATGGTACTCTGGACGATGCCGTAAGTGGTATCGCGGTGGTTTCGGTCGACGGTTTTGGTGCAGAGTTTGCTGCCGGGAGTGTTGGACCGACGTCCTTTAAGGCCCAGAGTCCTCTTGGAGACTCGGTCGCCGCGGGTTGGCGTAAACTAAACCCGGCTGATAATTTTGCCTGGTTGGATGGTAACTTTTTGTGGAATATGGACCAGTTGGAAATGTCGATCCCGCTGATTACGCTGCTGGGTGGACCGATCCCCACCCAAGGGGCGAAGATCGCGATTGGAATTCGTATCGGGAATCAGTACGGAGAAGTGTATTCCAATCAAGGCCTTCCGGACGCCGTCTCCGGAGACAAAAATGAAATTCTGACCGACGTATTGTTGCTCGACATTTTTCCCTATTGATCCTGCCGAACGGTCGTTCTTTGTGCCTCGGCGACGGTTGTAACAATCCGGAGACCCCCATGTTTTTTTCTCCACACAACGAACTACCTAGCCCACGTTTTCTTCAGCCAGCTATTTGCGTTTTTGGGCTGATCTGCATTCTGTTTGGAGCTTTGGGATGTGACAAAAAACCCGAACCGATTTCCGCGACCGGTGGGGACGTGGGTCATTTGCCCTCGTTTGGGGGTGACAATGAAGATGGTGCGTCGGGTAACGGCAGCGATGATTCCACGGGTCCCATCAAAGATACCTCCGGTGGTGGACAAACCGACGGAGGTTCGGCAGGAGACGACACAGGATTGCCTGGGGTTGACGTGGTTTCGGACAACGACTCAGGTTTTCCTTCAACCGACCTGGGCCCTTCCGACGACGCCGGCTCCGAACCCGACACGGTGGAGCCTGTTCCCGATACCAAAGCACCCCAGGTGGTAGGTGCGTTCAGCCCGGACGGGATTTCCGTCAGTGTACGGTTTTCGGAAGAGATGGATGCCGACACGGCCGCAGTCAGCAGCAATTATTCGATTTTCGGCAGCGATAACAGCCAGTTGGCCATCGTTGGTGCCTCGTCCAACGGGATTTTTACAAATCTCGAATTGTCCAACTCGGCGGTGATCAATCCATCGTTAACTTACACCGTGATCGTAAAAAACGTTACGGATCTTGCCGAAAACAAAATCGACCCCGCCAAGAACAAAGCCACGATCAAACGCAGCGTTTATCTGGCCATTGTGTGGCATCAACACCAACCGCTGTATCACAACGTGCTCAAAGACGAACTGGAAGGTCCCTGGGTGCGTAAACATGCCACCAAAGACTATTTTGATATGGCGTCGATTATTGAAGACTACCCAGATGTCCATTTTACGATCAACCTGACCGTGGTGTTGCTGAATCAGATCAATATCTACCTTGAACGGTTGGGCGACTATGTCGATACCGAAGCCAACACCGTTGATGAAGCTGGTTTTTTGGCAAAGTGGAAAGGCAAAACCGACCCCTGGATCGATTTGTTGCTGGAAGATACACCGACCCCGGAAAAAGCCACTCAAAGTCAAATCGAACGTTTTTATGATGCGCCGTGGAGTTGTGTGAGTACCAACGATGCCGTGATGCAACGTTTTCCCGAGTATCTGGAATTGCGGGACAAAAATCCTAAGTTACTTACGCAGGACGATTTCCGAAAGTTGAAGATCTTCTTTGAGTTGGCTTGGTTTGATCCCGATTTTCTCGATGGCCCAACAGAGATGCCCGACGGTACCGTGGTGGATTTGTCCGACATCGTCAAACGCGATGCAAGCGGTAAATATACCTTGAAAGTCCCGGCATCCGAGGAATTGGCCAATCGGTTGGTGGCGGAAAACTACAAAATCATGGCCAACGTAGTGGGCATTCACAAAAAACTGATGTTTGACCCCAACACCCAAGAAGGTCAAATCGAGTTGACCACGACTCCTTTTTACCATCCGATTTTACCTCTGATTTATAATTCGGATGAAGCCAAACAAGGTCAGCCATTTGATAACTTACCATCGCCGTCATATTCGTATCCTGCCGATGCCAATGCCCATGTTGCTCGGGCAGTCGCATTTTTCGAGGATACGTTTGGTATTCCTCCCAAAGGAATGTGGCCAGGTGAAGGTTCGGTCGCGCAATCAGTCAATTATTTGTTTGCTCAAAATGGTGTGCGGTGGATCGCGACGGGCCACAAAGTGTTGGAAAAATCCACACCTCCCAATCAGCCGACCTATTATCCATACCAGGTCGATGCCACGGTTCCGGGTGGAGGCCCCAAACAGGAGTTGACGGTGTTGTTTCGCGACACGACGTTATCGGATAAGGTCGGATTTGCATTTCAACCGCTCAAAGGCGAAGACGCAGCCAATATCTTTATTGGCGATGTGTTGGCGCAGGCACCGGCTTTTGGTGGGAAAGACCGAATGGTTGTGGTGATTCTCGACGGTGAAAACGCCTGGGAAGAGTACAAGTTGGAACATGACGCAAAGGGGTTTTTCCACGCGTTATACGGCAAACTCCAACAATCGTCTCAAATTGGCGATATTATTTCGCTTACGCCTACCGAATTTATCGAAGGAAATCCCAAACGCAGCATTCCCGCGCATCCGACCGCTCAGCAAACCAAACTCGACAAGCTGTTTGCGGGAAGTTGGATC
>JABWCM010000231.1 GCA_013360285.1 Myxococcales bacterium | reverse complement strand
GGCGGGCCTGCCGACCGAGGCCCACCGGAGGCGTACCCGAAGGTACGCTGAGGATGGGCCGACCGAGGCAGGACCGACGCAGTAGGCCAATGGCTCGCGCAGCTTATTTTTTTCCCAAACACCCTCTAAGTGTGTGGTGTTTTTTAGGGGAATTTTTGGCAAGCCGGATTTTCGCCGAATCGTCCAAAAAAATCCTGAGTCATATCGGGAATATGGCGCAGGGATTTTTGCGGGCGAGGCGGCAAAATACGGCCATGACAAAAATTTCATCGAAAAACACCAAACACCTTGAGCCAAATTTGGTTTGTTTGGTGTCCCAGCACACCGAAACAACTCCTTCGAAGTGTACCCAACATGTTTCAGGTCGACCATGACACAGGTAAGTCGTGCACAACGTGCTCGTCTGGGCATATTCTTGACCATCGCCGGCCTCATACTGGGTGGAACCCTGGTAAGTTTAGTCGGAATGCGACTACTCCAATCCCGACAACAGTACGTCATCGTTGTTTCCGGCAGTGTCAACGGGTTGGAATCCGGGTCCACGGTTAAATATAACGGTGTCGCTGTAGGACGTGTCGAATCGGTGTCGCTTAACCCGGAGGACCTGAGTCAGGCTCGGGTCGTTGTGTCGGTGCTTGCAGACACGGTTATCAAAGAAGACACCATCGCAACAATCACCATGCAGGGGATTACCGGCCAAAAGTATGTGGAATTGTCCGGAGGCTCACAGCAGGCCAAAAGACTGGCTCCCGGCGGTCAAATTATCTCAAAAGGATCAACATTGGATGTATTGTCGGGAAAAGCTGAGCAAATAGCTGATAAAATTGATGCTTTAGTGGAAAACCTGGTTGGAATAACCGGTTCTGAAAATACACAACAAGTGGGAGCGATTCTTGTTGAAGTGCGCGGGATTGCCCAGTCGGTGAACGAACTCCTGAAAACAACACGAACAGACATAGAGCAGACAGTGGCCAATGCCAATTCGATGACCGCCGAGGCGGCCGCGCTGCTTGCAGAAACACGCGACGCGGTAAAAGACGTTCGTGGACTCGTCCATGACGCTATTGATCCGGCTCAGATACGCAGAATCGCTGACCGCGTCGAAGGTGCAGTGCGGTCTGCGGAGTTGAGACTGAGCAAAGATGAATTGGGTGAAGTGATTGTAAATATCAATCGACTTACATCCAAATTGGAACATGTCGCGGAAACCACCGATCTTGCATTGTTTCGTATCAAAGATGATGTGATTCGTGTTCTGGATGCGCTGTTGGTTGGAGTAGAAGCCTTCTCAGACTTCGCGGGTGTTCTCAGAGACAATCCGGCAGCCCTACTCCGCGGCAGCCAATTGGAGGAACGGCAACTTCCATGATGACGAAGCAGATGCCACCGAGAGGCTACTACCCCCAAGTTCACACCGGAGCGGAGACACCACCTCGCCTGACCATTCCCCTTGCCGTAAAGTTAGCAATAGCGGCCACTATACTACTTCTTTCCGGGAATTTTCAGGGTTGTCTTGGCGGCGCGCCCCCAGCCAGAACGTATTTTGCGTTGCAGTACCCAACCGATGGAGTGCAACGATACTCCGAACACAAGTATCCCGTTATCTTACGTATCCGGCCATTTACGGCGACCGTGGCATATGACAAACAGGAAATCGTTTATCGTACGAGCCCTTATGAATTTCAATATTACTGGTTTAAACTTTGGGCGGCTAAACCCAAGCGGATGGTGGAAGAGTTAACCGCATCCTACCTACGTGACGCCCGGCTGTTCCAGGAGGTGATAAAAAATGTCACGACTCGCGCTCCGGAACTGGACCTGGAATGTGAAATTTTAGCCATCGAGGAACTGGACTCCACGGAAAGCACTTGGTTTGCGCGGTTGGCCCTCCGATATTCACTTGTGCGCAGCATGGACCGCGTCGTGTTGTGGGAGTACGAATTTGACGAAAAAAAACCCGTATACAACCACACTCCGGCCTTTGTGGTGAAAGCGATGACCGAGTTGTTTACCGAACAATTGGGAAAAATGACCGACGCGATGGACGCTTACTTAGAATCCTCCAATATCGGCATTGAAGTGCGCAAAGTGCCTAGGATTGTTGGGCAAACTCCAAGTGTTTCGGAACCCGCAGCGTTGGAACGTGGCCCCCAAAACGGCGGTACACTTGACCCGAAACCGATACCGTCGCCGGTAAACGACACGGTCTCCCCACAAGACGGCCCAAAACCAAAAGCGACGTTACGACGATGACTGCCCTGTTTTGCCGCAACCCACCGTTTCGATTCGTCGGCGCTGCTGCCGTCCTGTTCCTGTTGGTTGTCCACGGGATGCCGCTTGTGGCCCAAGAGTCACCTGTACCTGAAATCGAAGGTGACCCACATGGGGGTAGCCACACCTGGCGAACACCGACACCAGTGGTGCAAGCCCAACAGGACCCATCTATCCCACCTGCGGCAACCGGATCGATCTTTGTGCCGGTTATTACCGACGTTTTGGCAGAACCCCAATATATCGTGCGCCGCGGCGGCACGGTACTGGCACGTGCGGACATGGGAACCAATACCTACGTCAAACCCGGTGTTTACGAGGTTCTTGTCGGTTCAGGAGACATCGACAGCATGCTGTTGTTTGATGTCACCGTGGTAGAAGGACGCACTACGTATGTGCCGGTCGAGTGGTCGGCGGTCGTTGTCAATACCGTCGACGAACGCGGAACCCCATTCCGGGGTAATTATGAGTTGGTGCGCCTTCCAGAACGTGATTACGTCGGTATCGGATTGGGCGCGGACCTAGCCCAGGGGGAACGACTCAACACTTGGATTTTACGCCCGGGGACCTACATGATTTTGGGTTCGGGCGAAAGTTACCAAGCCCGCAAAAACTTTTTTACATTACGCGTACCCCCAGGAGAACTCATTGAATACACGCTTGTAGTCAATGAAGACACCGGTGACTTTCTCGGCGCCGGGGAAGTTGTCAGCACCGAAGACAACGTCCAGACTGGATTTTGGAATATCAGCCTTGTTTTGGGAGGAAGCGTAGCATTCAGCCAAGTCGCCAACTTTACCGGAAAACCAGAGGGGATGTCCCTGCGCCTGTCGGGATTTGCCGAGACAATCGGCAGCTACGACGACGGCGACCACTACGTTTATGGGCGACTCAACATTGAAGAAGCGGGCGCGGTAGATCTGCCGGACAGGCCTTACGTTCTCTCCGTAGATGAAATCACGCTCGATTTGCTTTATATGTACCGCCTCACCCCGTGGTTTGGTCCTTATGGCCGTCTAGCCTTCGAATCCCGTCTCGTGCCGGCAATCCAGCCCTTTGACGAACCGACCACCGTCCGCAAACTCAACGCCGATGGCGAATTGATCGCGGAAGAAAAGGACGTCACCGAAGTCCGCCTCGCCAATTCGTTTGCCCCCATTACGCTCAAAGCCGGCACCGGCGGCCGTTTCGACCTCTCCCCGGCGTATTGGTTAAATTTGTCCACGCGGTTGGGCCTCGGGTGGCGTCAGGTATTTCGTTTGGGGTTGTTCGATATCGTCGATTCGAACAGCAATCCCGCAACCTTATCGCAAGGAGACGACTTGTCCCAAATCGGAATTGAATTGGCGCTGGTGGGACAAGTAAACATTACCCGTTGGGTGTTATGGAAAGTGGAGTTCGATTTGTTTGAACCATTTGACAGCCCCAAAGACCCGTTTTTACAGCTTGACAGCACCGTTGCTCTTCGATTGGCGTCGTTCGCGTCTCTGAACTACACCGTGCTCCTGCGAGACGATCCGGCGCTGCGAGACGAACTTCAGCTCGACCAAGCGGTACTTCTCCGGTTTGCATACAAGATATTTTAGCATTTCATAGACGCATAGAGTTTGTGAAAAAATATGGGGACGGACTGTGGGCGTGGATTTGGTGGCGGATTGGTTTTGAAAAACCCGAGTCATATCGGGAATATGGCGCAGGGTTTTTCGGAGCCAAGCCGCCCGAAAGCCACCGCCCAGAGGCCGCGCAGCTATTTTTTCACAACCTCATAGCCAACGAGGCCTTTGATGACACCAGCCATTGCCGCCCTGCTCAGCTTTTTTGCCTATGCAGTCGCGTACCGGTACTACGGCGGATTTCTTACAAAAAAAGTATTTCGCCTCGATTCGAGCCGCAAAACACCCGCCCACCTGTTCCAAGACGGTGTGGATTATGTGCCAACCCCACCATTTGTGTTGTTTGGCCACCACTTTGCATCCATCGCCGGACTAGGGCCTATGTTGGGACCTGCAGTGGCAGTCATCTGGGGTTGGGTACCGGCACTTTTGTGGGTCGTCGTTGGTGCGATTGTGGTTGGATGTGTCCACGACTTTTCCGCGATGGTGCTTTCCGCACGGGCGCAAGGGATGTCGATTGGCAAAGTCGCCGAAGGCGTGATCGGCAAACGGGCGCGTACCCTATTTCATCTCATCATCTTCTTTGGTGTTGCTTTGGCAATGGGAGTATTTGTTTATGTCCTCGCCCGTCTGTTTTCCGTAGAGTTGGCACCTGGTCACGCTGGTTATCCTCAAGCGGTACCTCCGTCGGTTTTGTTGATGGTATTGGCGGGTATTTGCGGCTTTCTGGTGTATCGCCGCAAATGGAAGTGGTTTCCATTGGCGACGGCCGCGTTTCTGATGGAGTTGGTTTCCATTTGGTGGTACCGGGATTTCGGTCCGCCGCAGTGGTGGCCCACTCCATTCACCTGGTCTGTTATCTTATTAACTTACGCATTTCTTGCCGCCGTCTTACCGGTGTGGATCTTGTTACAACCAAGGGATTTTCTTAATTCTCTGCTGTTATATCTCGGCATCGGTCTGGCGTTTGTCGGGATGTTTGTCGGCAACCCCCAATTCGACGCACCGGCCGTGTCGTTTTCACCCGACGGCGCACCGCCCATATTTCCCTTTGTGTTCATCGTGATCGCTTGTGGCGCCGCCAGTGGATTCCACGCGTTGGTGTCAAGCGGCACCACCGCAAAACAATTGGACAAAGAGCCACATGCTCAGCCGATTGGTTACGGCGCAATGATCGGTGAAAGTATGCTTGCGCTGCTTGCGACGTTGGCATGCAGCGCAGGTTTTGCTTCGAACACCGAATGGCACCACCATTATCACAGTTGGAATGCTGCCCAGGGTCTCACTCAGAACATTGATGCATTCATTGCCGGTACGTCGTCATTTGTGATCTATCTTGGACTTCCCGCCGCCACCGCCTCGGCGCTTATCGCCACAGTGGTGGTCTCTTTTGCACTGACCACGCTGGATTCGGCAACACGGCTGCTTCGATTTAATATCGAAGAAATTGCTGCAAGTGCCGGCATCCAACGACTAAACCGAAGCATATCAGCCGCTTTTGCATGCGGCGCCATCGCGGTCTTTGCGTTTTACGACGTCGGGGGAAAACCGGCGGCATTGGCGTTGTGGCGGCTTTTCGGCACAACGAACCAATTGCTGGCTGGCCTTACATTGGTGCTCGTGACGGCGTATTTACGACAGCGGCGGTGGCCGACCTGGCCGGCCGCGATTCCCGCGGTGTTTATGATGACAAGCACACTCGTCGCGATGGTGGGCAATCTGTGGCAATTTGCTTTTGGGCAACAAGCAGACCTGCTGTTGTTTGCCGTGGGCATCATCCTGTTCATACTGGGGTGCTGGCTTGTAGTGGAGACCGTATTGACGTTGAGGAACCCGACGATACAACAGTCTGTAACAATTGAATTTTCGGACAAATCGTCACCGGCGTCCGCATCGGGGGGGCAGCGGGAATAAGGAAGTGTCCCTGGTCGAGCCGATTTTTGAGCCGAATGGTCCGGGACCGTCCTTACGGAATATCGGGAATATTCGGCAAGGACAGGACTGGACAAATCGGCCAAAAACGGTCGTTCCAGAGTCACTTATCTACTTCCAACGATTTCCGTCGCCCCACCCTGGCTCCCAAAAAAATGAACAAGTGGTTCGGATTGACCCTTGCCAAATACTGGACACAGGTTTAGCTTTCGCCATTCGTTTGCGTTGACACCGGTTCGACGCAACAGCTATCGTACGGGTCGGTATTTGGCGAACCACAGCCTTTGCCTTTGGATGGATGGTTTTGACGATTGCGAAAACGGAAAATGTGTGGTTTGTGACAACCCGGTAACCTTACCAACGGCGCACTTTTTGGCCCAATATTGACCAGAATCGATTTTCTATAACGGAGTATCCGGCTATGCCGCGACAAACAACGTTGACCCCGGAGCAAACAAAGGTTGTGCTGGACGATCTGTTTCTGCACCCTCCGGTGAATGATGCGGACCTCCACCGGCGGTTAACACGCGTCGACATGGCTCACGCTCGGCGTCTTTTATCAACCCGTTTATCGGACGGGATGGTTTCAGACGGAGACAGCGTATTGTTTTTTGCGGCGTTTTTGTATTTGGGTATCGGCGAAGAAGAACAACGCCTGCTGCAAATCGCCAAAGACGACAGCCATTCCCATCGGGATCGCGCTTACGCGTTGGCGGTTTTGGCTCGGGACGACCCACGTCAGTTTGATTTGTTGATGCAATTGTTGCCTCCGGATGATGCACACCAGATCGCGCATATTCCCCTTTACGATTTGTTGACCGCCATTCAACATGAACCGGCCCTTGCGGAGTCGCTTGCCACTACTCTCGTCAGTATGCCGGCTCCGCTGCGGCGGCAGGTGCTTGACGACATCGAAGATTGCCGAAAACAGGTCGACACCCCGGCATCACTTGCGTATAGCCATGCACTGGAACAACAGGAATTACGAGCGTTATACCCGATGATGCTGGAAGCGATCACCGCGGAAACGTCTGCGGATTCCATCACATTGCTGGAACGGCTGCGCGACCAATCCACTGATGACAAAACCCGGAGACAGTTCCAACGTGCGCTGATGCAAATCAGAACTCGGGCCATTGATATCAATCGCCCATACGAAGGACGGAGCGGCGTTGCCTATCTCGGGAGCTGCGACGGACAAGGCGCATTCATTTTGCTTGGTTGTTTTGACAACAACGAAGGCACGGTGTCGACCGCCGACATCTGCATTCGAGCCGCCGCCGATATTCGTGATGGATTTGTTCTCCCCCGCCAATCACGCGAAGATGTGACCCAAACGATGAACATCCTCATCAACGAATCCGGAAGCGGATTTGTGGAGATCACGTTGCCGGAAGCAGCAGAAATCGTTCATGATGCCGTCATCCGCACCCAGGAATTGGGGCGTTCGATCCCCGAAGATGCGGTTGCTTCGGTCGCCATGTTTGAGCGCACACGCCTTCCCGAAGGGGTGCTGTTGCCGGTCGCCCTTCCCCTTCCGGAAATGCCGACCGTTGCCACGGTGCGTAAATTACTGCGTCGGTCGATTTATGTGGATTCGTGGTTTTTTGACGAAGGTGATCTCTCCGCGGCGGGATTCACCGGAAAAATTCCCAGCCGAGCGTCGCGTAAGTGGGTCAAAGAAACGGCCGAACGGCTCAACAGTCCGGCACTTGTGCAACGGCTTTCCGGCATGGCGAGCCACATGGCCCATTGGCATTCGTGGCGTGGAGAACATACAGAGGCGGCTATTTTTGCATCTCTCGCACAAATCACCGCAGAAAATTTCGTGGAACATCCGCTGGTACATGTCCTGATTCAGCGGGCCACCACCCATGTAGACTCTACCGACAACGACGCAACCCCCTTTGGTGATGCCCACTTACGCCATTTTCTCAAACGAACTTTTTTTGCCGACATTGAGCAACCCAAAGGGCGAGATTTGGCGCGCCTCGACTTCACCGAAGCCGCGCTGGCTAGCCTCGATAGGGCTTTTGACCTACTGTCGGGCGAAAAACGGCCCCGCGACGACCAACGGAACCGTGTTGCTTTTGCGCTCGGACAGATTTACGCCGACTACCTTGTGCGCACCAAACATGGCGGAAACGCCGGAGTCGACGTCGACGGTGTCGACGATCCCGAACTGGTCCCACCCGTCGTCGCAATGATGATCCCCCCGTTGTCGACAATTTGTAACTTGGATTTCGCCGACGCGGCCCTCGTGGGTGGACTTGTCGCCAAGTTTTTGGACCAATTTTGCCAACAAATTTGTATGCAATGCCCCGTCGGATGCTGGAAACGGCCTCGTTCCAACGTTGCCGACGCCTTTTTTTCGTCTTCCCACCCGGTATTGCCGCACGCACACAACTCGAATGGGTAAATCGAGTTTCAAGCTGTTCCACCCGGTTTGCCACCCGATTTAGATTGAATTGATGACAGATGAAAACAAACCCACCGGGTCCGCGTTCAAGGACCTCATTCATCGGAACGGAATCATTCGGCTAGCCGAGGCATTCAAACGCGCCGATCCTCATTTTGCGGTCGAACCATTCGTTGTGGCCGCCTGCACGGGATTGGCGGATTTGGAACTGAAAGCCCGGGTTTGGCACGTTGTTTCGGCAATGGAGGCGGTTCTTCCGCCGGATCCTCGTACGGCAATCGAAATCGTCCGGACCGCGGCGCGTCACTTTGAACGTCATTCCGAAGAGGGTTCGTTTCCGGCAAACGCCTGGCCGTTGGTTGAATTTGTCGGCAAAATCGGGTTGGCAGAATTTGACCTCGGAATGGCCGCCCTTTGCGACATGACCTCCTTGTTTAGTGCCGAATTTGCAATTCGTGGATTCATTGCCCAAAATCCCGAACGTGCATTCACTTACTTAAGGAGGTGGACCACCCATGACGATCACCATGTCCGCCGCCTGGTATCCGAAGGAACCCGTCCCCGTTTGCCCTGGGGGAGCCGGCTGCGTGTGTTTGATGAGTTTCCCGATACCGTAGTTGCCCTTCTCGACTCCTTGGTTGACGACCAATCCGAGTACGTACGCCGGTCCGTATCCAATCACATCAATGACCTGTCCAAAGACTATCCCGACGTCGCTCTTGACGTGTGTAGTAGGTGGATTCGTGAGCAACCGAGTCAAAATCGCCTATGGGTTGTTCGCCGTGGCCTTCGAACGCTTGTAAAGAAAGGAAACGCTCGTGCGTTGACCTTGGTTGGGTGTCACGCAGACGCCGCGGTAGATGTGCTCGACCTCGTAATAAAACCGCAGCAGGTCGTCATCGGTGAGATCATCACGTTTCGATTTGGGTTAAAACTCCGTCATGCCGACTCCGCCACCGTTGCCGTCGATTATCGAATCGGCCCTGACGATTCCAAACGCGGGGCTCATTCCCGTTTGTTTCGACTCAAAACGGTACCCCTCGCCGCGGACACCACGTTGGAGCTGGAGAAAAGCCATCGTATTCGGCAGGTGACTACCCGAAAAACCGATCCAGGTCCTTATTTTCTGTCCATTGTGGTCAACGGAGTCGATCAACAGTCAACGAAGTTTCAGGTTCTCGAAAATTGAAACCTTATCGACTCTCGAAATGACGTACCCGAAAATGGTGTGCCCTCATTTTTTTTCACAACTGTATATTTTTTGGCATTTCTGTCTTGGAATTCTTAAAAAACGGGAATACCATTGGTCACGTAGTATTCTGTGCTTTGGCCGTCGTGGGAGGCTTGCCCGATGAAAGGTTTGATAACCATGGCAGTCGTATTGACAATGGTGTCGCTTAACGGAGTCGCTACTGTGGATGCGCAGTCGGATAAATGTTCACACCCCCCTGAGTTTGTTGGTGTACCGACCGGTGAAGCCGCGTTCAGTCTCACAGGCGAAGCGGTAGCTGCCGGTGCCGAGAAATATTTACATTTCGGCGACGAATTGGTGGTGTCCGGCGGTGAAGGTGGATTTTCAGCGGTTTCGTTGTATGCGGAAAACGAATGTGGTCTTTGGTTACAACATGCCAAAGGAGACAGCTTGTTGACACCCGACGGTGCAAAGTTACAAAAACCGACCTTTACATATGTCAAGGCGACCAAGTCCGGACATTATCGAGTTGAAGCGCTGGGGCTGACGCTGGAAGTTGAGCGTGTGGCACCGGGCCGTTTTCGTGTCGTGCTGAAGTCCCCGATCAACGTTTATCATGGTGAGTAAACAAATCGTGGCATAAACCAGGAGGAACCCGTCGTGTACAACGCGCTCCAAAAAAAGGAAGCACCCAAGGTCGACCCCGCTCCCGCGCCGTCTGCGAAGGATACGGGGAAAAAGAACGGCCTAAAGTCCATGAGTTACGGCGACCAAAAAGTCGCGCTGAAACCGAAAGCTGGTCAACAAGGAGGATTGAGCCCGGCGGAAATTCAGGCGGCAATCAAATACAACAACAAACGCGGGTATTCGGTCGCCGAAATCAAAAAGTTCCAGAAAGAAGTCGGTACAACCGCTGACGGCGTAATCGGGCCCAACACGATCAAAGCCATCGCAAAATTCCAGGCAGCCAATGGGTTGTCGGAGGATGGAAAAATCGGACCCAAAACCGAAAAAGCGTTAAACGCCGCGATCGCTCAGGGGCAAAAACCGGACAAACCCAAACCGGACAAACCCAAACCCGATAAACCGCTTGAATCAGGGCAGCTTACCGCCCATTTTTCTTTGTCGGAATTCAAAAGCAAAGACGGCGCCAAAACACCCCAAAGTGTGATCCCGAACTTGAAAGAACTCGCGGAAAACCTGGAGGTATTACGTGCCGCCGTGGGCGGAAAGTCGATCACCATCAATTCCGGTTACCGTTCACCGGCACACAATGCTGCAGTGGGTGGTGCCAAAAACAGTCAGCACGTTCAAGGCCGCGCCGCGGACATTGTGGTCTCCGGAATGACTCCGTCTCAGGTAAAAGCCAAAATCGAACAATTGATCAACCAGGGCAAAATGAAGCAAGGTGGTATCGGCAAATACTCGAGCTTTATTCATTATGACACCCGTGGGTACGCAGCCCGTTGGTAACCTGCTCGCCGCATTCCTCCTTTATCAATCTCCGTTAACTTAACCTGCATTTCTTCGGCACGCACAGGACATCCCCGGAGCTGCCGGACACGCTCGTTCAAATCCGAAATCGGGTCCAGCAACATCTAAATACGCGTACCGGAGGGCTCCGGTAGCCGTTTTGTTCAGCCAAAACGCGTACCGGAGGGCTCCGGTAGCCGTTTTGCTCCGCCAAAACGCGTACCGGAGGGCTCCGGTAGCCGTTTTGTTCAGCCAAAACGCGTACCGGAGGGCTCCGGTAGCCGTTTTGCTTCGCCAAAACGCGTACCGGAGGGCTCCGGTAGCCGTTTTGCTCCGCCAAAACGCGTACC
>JABWCM010000230.1 GCA_013360285.1 Myxococcales bacterium | reverse complement strand
GAATCCAAAATCAGCCGCTGGAGTCGAAAAAGAATCCAACTGGCCAAAGGTACCAAAGTACCCAATAAATTCATAACGAGCCATGATTTGGAATAAACTGGCTGGTTGGATGCGGAATTCCGCGCCAATCGTACCAAAAGCCGGCGTAACTGTCGTAGTTATTCCGGCACCGATGTACGTATCCGCCAAAAAAGGATTCATGCTGCGCATCAATCGATATCGATACAGAAGCGAAAACTGATTCAGTAACCCGGTGGGGTTATACCGAGCGGCAAAGAGATTATCGTAATAAATCCGATGCTTCGGAGGAGGCGGACCTTCCGACTGTGCATGGAGACTGCCGGTAGACAACACAATAACGCCAACAAAAATAAGACTGCTGAGCGAAACAAAATACCGAAATGGGAACCGTTGGTGAAAGGTAGTGGGCAGAAAAGATGTCATGTCCTTCAACTCCGTTTGGCATGGTTGGTGTACACACAAACGCGGTCAGTGTTGTGATTCGCCGCCCTGGCTACCGCGTGGTGGTAAAAGACGTCGCAAATGCTCTTTTGACTGTGCCCACAACCTCGTTTTGTTGCAAGGTTCCCCGTGGAAGTCACGGCAAAGAAAAAACGTTGCCGATTTGTTGGCGAGTACCCAGGTTGTGTGGATGATTGCCGCGATGATAAGCGGCCGATCCAAACGACCCCCGATGGCAACAGGCATCAAAAGACGAGGATTCAAGATGGCAAACGTGACACGACTCGATTTCCGCTCTCGAAATAGGCAGCAAGCCAACATTCGCCCACTTCCCACAAAAAATCTGCTTGGACCAGGTCGTGATCGCCGCTTTTTAATACCGCAGTATTTTGCGGACATCGATGGTCTACCCGTCGCGTTTGCTGATGAGGGGGAAGGACCCGCGTTGATTTTTATCCACGGATTGGCTGGAAATATTACCCACTGGGTCCATGTAGCACCTCATTTCGTAAAAAATCATCGAGTCATAGCCATTGATTTGCCCGGTCATGGTGAGTCAGGGCGTGATGTCACTCGATATGGAATCGACGCGTTTGTGGAACATGTTCTGAAGTTAATGGACATATTGCATATTGATCGGGGAATCGTGATCGGGCACTCCATGGGCGGAATGGTCGGGATGGCGTTTGCACTGAATCATCCTGATCGGACACAGGCGGCGGTACTGGTAAATCCCGCAGGTATTCATCCTGTTGCCAAACCGGCGCGCGTCGCGGGTCACCTGTTGTTACGGCGCGCCATACTGGACCGAATCCTTCCAAGAATATGGAAGAATGTCATTCTCGCGAACGTGTTCTACAGTTCAAATGAACATACGTCGGCGTTTCTTCGAATGGTGGAAGAAACGTATTCGGTCGATGATGTCCACGATATTTCGCTGATGATGGAAGTAATGCGCAATGACCTTCTGGAGCGTAACTTTGTGTCCATTCTTCCAAAATGTTCGTGCCCAGTGGGCTTGATTTGGGGCGAAAAAGACCGCCTTGTGCCCGCGCGCCTGCTGAACCAGATGGCACAACGTCTTAGAAATGTGCGTGTTTTGGAAATCCCCAGGTGTGGACACATGCCAAATATTGAACAGCCCGAGCGTGTGATCCGATTTATTGAGCAACTTACGTCTCACCTGTAGGCAAAGCCACAGCAACCCTCAGAAACCGAACGGACAAGAGAACTATGAACGCTCTTCAAACTCTCTGGACACTGGACCCCGCCGTTACATTTCTGAATCATGGTTCATTTGGTGCGACGCCGCGCGCCGTGCTGGAAGCACAACGGGAATGGCAGGCGCGTATGGAACGAGAACCAGTACGATTTTTTGTTGACGAACTGGATGTGGCTCTGGGAGCGTCGAGGGCTGCACTGGCCCCGCTGTTACACTGCAAGGCCGACGACCTGGCATTTGTTTCCAACGCAACGTCGGGAGTCAATAC
Source organism: Myxococcales bacterium (assembly GCA_013360285.1). Classification (GTDB taxonomy): domain Bacteria; phylum Myxococcota_A; class UBA9042; order JABWCM01; family JABWCM01; genus JABWCM01. The sequence goes on along the minus strand of JABWCM010000230.1, from coordinate 9,308 downwards.
CGTGTTGCGTTCATTGTCGTTTGAGCCCGGCGATGAGTTGCTATGTACCGACCATATCTATCCGGCGTGCAAAAACGTGTTGGATTTCGTGGCGTCTCGAACCGGCGCGCAGATTGTGGTTGCCAAAGTACCGTTTCCGTGTACTGGACCCGAAGAAGTCATTGCTGCCGTCATGGGCGCCGTTTCTGGGCAAACCCGTTTGGTGCTGCTGGACCAAGTTGCAAGTCCAACCGGTTTGGTGTTCCCAGTTCCAGCTATCGTGAAGTTGTTGTCCGTTCAGGGGATCGACACACTGGTTGACGCGGCACATGGGCCTGGGATCGTTCCGCTGAACCTCGACGACACCGGCGCGGCATATACGACTGGAAATTGCCACAAGTGGATGTGTGCTCCAAAGGGGTGCGCTTTTCTGCATGTCAGAAGTGATCGACAAACACACATCCGCCCGTTAACCATCAGCCACGGGGCAACAACAGAAACCAATGGAAATAAACGTTTTCGTGCGGAATTCGATTGGGTCGGAACCGCCGATCCGTCACCTTATCTTACCGTTCCGTTTCTAAACAACTACATGCAGGAGCAATTTGGTAATTGGGATCACATTATGGCAACCAACCGAAATCTCGCGATTTTGGGGAGGACTATTCTGTGCGAAAAACTCGGTATAGAGAAACCCTGCCCGGATTCCATGGTGGCGGCGTTGGCTTCTTTGCCTCTCCCCAAAGGATTTGACTGGGCGGGGCAAATTCCGCGTCCCGCCATAGAGGTATGTAATAGGCTATACCAACGATGGCGAGTCGAAGTTCCTATTTTTGATTGGCCTCAACCTGGTAAACAGTTGTTCCGGATCTCGGCACAGCTATACAACGACGAGCAAGATTATCTGAGGTTGGCAGAAGTTCTGGCGGGTTCAAGTCTCGGTTATGTGAAGGCCGACTGTTCCGAAAACAATCAGTAAGATAGACACAATTCGTAACGGACTTGCTGATTCCCCAAACCACATCACACCAACGATCGCGGCCCCGGCCGCACCGATCCCGGTCCAAACGGCATAGGCAGTGCCCAGCGACAAGGTTTGCAGGGCTTTCGACAGCAGAACAACGCTGAGCGCCATGGTGACAGCCAACACCACAGTGGGCAGAGGCCTTTTCAACCCATCGGAAAGTTTCATCGCCACCGACCAACACACTTCGAAAAACCCTGCCAGGATTAAATACAGCCACTGGTTAGACATCTTAACGGCCTCGTGAGCATGCACTGCGGGCATCCTGGTCGGGGTCACACAAAATGGCGGATTTGGTTTAGATTTTGTTTCAGTTCGCTCCGAAAATCAGGGTGAGCGATGGAAATAAGCGCCTCCCCCCGTTCGCGTAGAGTCAATCCGTGGAGGTTGACGGCACCGTATTCCGTCACGACCCAATGAACGTGGCCCCGAGTTGTGACGACGCCCGCGCCAACGTTTAAATTAGGGGCAATTCGACTCACTTTACCGCCAGCGGCGGTCGACGGCAGTGCAATGATGGGTTTTCCGTCGCGGGATACGGCTGCGCCCCGAATGAAGTCCATTTGACCACCAATTCCGGAAAAAATGCGAAATCCTATCGAGTCGGCACAAACTTGCCCCGACAAATCGATTTCCAGCGCCGAATTAATGGCCGTAACACGATCGTTTTTGCGGATTAACGCAGTGTCGTTGGTGCGGTCACAGGGGTGAAACTCGACCATCAGATTGTTGTCAACGAAATCGTAGAGTTTCTGCGTTCCGGTTACAAAACTGGTAACGAGGCGACCAGGATGTACATTCTTGAATTTGTTGGTGATCACACCTGCTTCAAACAATCCTACAACGCCGTCGGAGAACATCTCGGTATGAATCCCAAGATCGTGTTTTTTATAAAGACGGGCCAAGACTGCATCGGGAATGGCACCGATTCCCATCTGCAACGTTGCACGATCGCTTACCAATTCCGCCACCAGATCCCCGATGCGGTGTTCAACGTCTGTTTGTTCGGCCGGTTCAGCCTCAAACAATGGTCGGTTGGTGTGAACAAAGGCTGTGACCCGGCTAAGCGGTACCGCTGACGCTCCGCAGGTCCGAGGCATTTTTTCGTTGATCTCGGCAATAACAACCTTTGCTGAGTCAACGGCCGCCTTTGCCGTATCAACCGACGTACCCAACGTACACATGCCGTGTTTGTCGGGCGGTGACAGTTGCACCATGGCCACGTCCAGCGGGACCTGCCCCGATGAGAACAAACGTGGAATGTCGGACAAAAATATCGGCATAAAATCGGCGCGCCCCTCATCAACGGGCTTTCGAAGGGCGGGGCCCGTAAACAAGGAAATGGACCGAAAACGGCCAGCATGCTCCGGCGCGGCAAAGTTACATGTTCCTGATGTGTGCAGGTGATACAGTCGAACGTTTTCCAACTCAGTGTGGAGACACATCGCATCCAGCAAGGTAACGGGAGTTGCGGCTGCGCCATGCACAAAGACTCGCATGTTGCTGCGTATGTGGCGTACGGCATCCGCAGCGCTTACCGCCCTTGATGTCCAATTTTGTTCATTCATGTTCGATCTCGAAGAAAACTTATTGTCATTTAATACACTATGCAATAGCACATGCCAATTCATGAACACAAAAGCAGCGTTTCTCTATATTTTTCATCATAAATCATCACTATTCGCCAAATAGTATTCGAATGGACTCATCTAAAGAGGTAACTTGTGTCGGCGTTGTTCGAGTAGCCGTTTCAAACGCGGTACTAAGAACTGTACGGCGCCATCCCCCTTGACCGCCCCAGCGTGGCGAGCGTCGGTGGGGCGACCGTCGACATCGGGAGCAACGAATAAGGGGATCATCCTCGAAGAATAACCTGCATCACGCAACCGGTCTCCATCTCGATCATGGTCAAATTCAAGTAAACGGAGGGTGGGAAAGGTATCGTCCAACTCTCCAGCCACGACCGCATCGTGGAATCGTTTGCATGGTTCACACCACGTTGCGCCAACGTACACGAGCAAATCACGTCCTTCTCGGTCAGCGGCATCCAATTCAGCGGCAATCACCGGCAACAAGGACCCATCAGTCGGGATGATTTGCCGAATTTCCGGTTTCATAGGAACGGTAGTAACGTTTATGGCAGGAATAGACCGCTCCACTACGTCGTAAGCTGCCGCCTCGGCAGTTTTGTTGGGGGTGGTGGCATTGTCGGGCTGTGACTTACATGCGTACAAAGTAAACAAAATAAGCAAATAAATTACCCCCAGTGAACCATAATCCGAAGCTCCGGAACCCTTAGATAGGGTTGCGGCTGGAACAGGACGGCACAAGCAAATCAACAAGGAAACAGACATACAAAACAACCCTTCCGACCAAACGTGACGGGCGATTGTACTCAAACTCGCGTACAATCCCAAGGGTCAAGGTGATTGTCAGTCCATGGGGAATCGAATATTCCGAGTAAAACCAAAAATTGAAGCAAGTAGTGCGCGTCGGTCAAGATGAGTGATACTTTGGCGGGCAATATCACGTAAAATCGCCGCTGAGGTGTCCGTTCCATCGTTTGCGGTCCCAAGAGCGGCGTCCCGAACGACAGAGAGGTACTGGGTGGCAAATGCCCACGGACGCGTTTCGCTTCCGGAAAGCAATCCAAGTGTGCGTCGGCGAAACCTAGGATGAGTCCGCCATCTTCGAAATACGTGCATCCGGAGCGCTTGAGCTCCGGGAGCATCGGATCGAAACACCTCCCACAACGCCCGTGCCAGCAGGTACCGGGTTGCAAAAAATGGCTTACGCCGGGCTTCGTAGGTGCCTAGTGCAGCTTGATCCTGGCCACCGGAATCTATGTAACGGCGGAGCAACGGAAGCAACGTGGCCACATCATGGAGTCCGTTGGTAATTCCCGCGGCGGTCATGGGGTGCATACAACCACAAGCGTCGCCCACCAAAACGACACCCTTGTCCCACACACGCTCTGCACGCATACGATAATTCGGAGCGATTTGTAACCCTGCGTAATCGTGAATGGCTGTTTTGACATGAGAACGAAACTGCAAAGGAAGGAACTCCAGATAGTTCTTTTCGAGATAGGACGAAAGGCGGTCTTTACGCCCCTCCGAAAAGTCAGGAGGAAGGTCAAATATCGTCCTTGCGTGCTGGGTTCCGACTGGATAAGCGAGGACTGGCCCCCAGCCACCCAGGAAAATGTGGCCACAATTGGAAACCGGAAGGGCAGACAGTGGTAGATCTGCACCACAACTAAATGAAACTCGCTCCTTTTCGGGCGAAAGACGCAGCAATTTGCGCACTGTGGACTGACGACCATCGGCACCAACCACAACGGTCGACTTTAGTCGAAAGACTCTGCCGTTTTGGTCGTTTGCGACAACACCTACTACGCGATGCCCGTCCGCCATCAGTTCACAGCATTTTGCCCGAATATACGTTACGCCGGGTCTGGCAGCGGATTCTGCCCGCAGGGTTCGGACGAGTGTTTCGTGGTGAATTCCCAAACCTGGGGTCCAGTTTGATTCCGCTTCGTGATACTGCAACCTACACACTTCGCCTTCATTTGGGGCGGGGTACACCGCAAAGCCATCCACCGGTACACCTCCACGCAACCACAGTGCTCGCATTAAACCCAAGGATTGAAGGATCTCGACACCACGGGGATGAATCAGCTCACCCGCGAGCCTATTGCAATGGTTCGGGTTTGGTTCCAGTACAACGACCCTATATCCCTGGTCACCCAGTCCGGCAGCCAACGAGGCCCCGGTCACCCCACCACCAGCGATAATGACATCGGCGTGACTAGGCAACATGTCGACTGTCGAGAAGCAGGCGTCTCCGTTTGGTTGTTCCATCTGAATCTTCCTTGTTGAGGGCGTACACCGCAGGTACCGCCTTAAAACCGGTGGCAAAAGAATCGAACCCAGGTCGATATTATTCGGATAATCTTTTATATTTAATATATTAGAAATGACTTTCGACTTGGAGTCGAATTCCACGCAAACCTACACAAGCATAAGATGTGGGTCAAGAAGTGATGGAGAGAATTCGATTGTGAACGGGATGCACCTGGCGTTTCGCAGAGAGGCTGTGAGACAAGCTGTGCGCATTGTTTCGAAGTGAGTCCTGATTGACTGATTTAGTCGGCCTTAGTCATGCCGGTCGGTGCGCCCTATACTCGCCGAATTGACTCAGTCGGGTTCGGGCCAAATCGGCGCTAAATTAGCTTTCTCGGGGTCACTTCCGGCTTGAAGCGGACTTCGGAGAAGCAATCAGAGCGTGTACGGCAAGCGGCGATTATGTTTGAAATGTGTAAGAAATGAACGGTAAATTTAGATCAAAAGCATATGGCTTGTTGTCTCGAAATGCCCATCACAAACGAGTAGATGTTCATCAGCTAACTGAGTCCAAAGCCCGTCCTCGCCGTCCGGAATGGTATTGGAAACCAAAAACGTTCGCATCCATGGATAACTGACGAAGCGAGCGCCTTCGGGCGTACGCTGATCCGCGCCGCGGAGAGTTCGAAAGACCATTGGGCGCCGATGAGCGCCGCCCAAAAGGTATTCGCCATTGGATAGAAGTACAGAAAATCCTATTTGGCCGCGTTCCTCTGCGAGATCAGGCAAAATCTGGAGTGTTCGGCTCAAAGCACGCCGCAGTTTTTCCGGATCGTTTTGCATGGATGACAGGGGGGCTTCGATGTACAAATAGGTTAGAAATAGATGAAATACAAGCTCAGGAGGAAGATCTCCGTTAATATTTCGCCGCAAATAATCGGGAATGATCGCTAGCGCACGATCTCTTATGAGACCGCCACCTCCCAGTGTTCCGCTCATCGCAAACAACCAGTCCTTGTACCGGAATGGCTGGGTGTTGTCGGAATTAAACGGACCGGTCGGTTGATCCTGAATGTGGCAAATCAATCGATTCGTGCGGATATCTTTGAGTACTTCTCGGCAAGAAAACTCTGCACGAATGGGACGTTTCTGGAGCAGGATGTGACCTCCGCTGTGGTAACCTAATCCGAGACTCCCTACCTTTAGTGCCTCAACAGACCGGAACATAGGTTCGGCGAGCTGCTGTGTAAGCGCAAATAACCGCGTGTCGTTGGTAACGATTGCAAATAAATGAGACATATGACCTGTTTCTAGACTTCCGATAATAAGCGACGTGGATTACGCCGGTGCCACCACCGATTGCACCAAACGATTCTCAAATGGGAATAAGCATACTGGGGGTACCTAAAGAGTCAAACCACCGAATACAGGCCCAACCCATTGACGTACCGAAAACAACCCGGGTACCTTCACCAACAACGGCGACTACCGGCGTGTACACCTTGGGAAAACCAGCAGCATCATGAATTCAACTTCAAGTCAGCAAACACCGAGTCACACCAACCAACCTTCATCGCATCAAATTCAGGCCCCACCGGCGAATGTGGAAGCGGAACGAGCAATACTTGGCGCCGTTTTGCTTGATGATGCCCTGTTAAGCGTGGTTCTTGAGTATGTGAAAGCCGATGACTTTTACCGGGACGCACACCGCACCATTTTTGAGGCAATGTGTGACCTATTCGATACGCGGGTCCCGATTGAGCCACTCACCGTTTCGGAGCGGTTGCGTGAAACCGGCAAATTGGAAACAGTAGGAGGTGCGTCCTACGTTGCAAGTTTGTTAGGTTCGGTCACCGGAACTGCGGCGGTTGATCACTATGCCAAACTTGTTCGGGAAAAAGCGATGACGCGGCGAATGATTTACGCCGCAAGCGAAATCGTGTCTCTCGGATATGGTGGCGGGCTTCCAACACGGGAATTTCTGGATCGTTCCGAGAAACTCGTTTTCGATGTTCTGGACTCCGGTCAAAGAAGCTCCGTTCAACATATCAAAGAGGTGCTGAAAACCGCCATCACCAAAGTTCAGTCGTTATTTGAACAACGTGAGGGAGTTACGGGTCTGACCACAGGCTTTGAACGCATCGACCGTTTGACGTTGGGGTTGCAGGCATCCGATCTCATCATACTTGCCGCGCGACCCGCAATGGGAAAAACCACATTTGCATTAAATTTGGCGTGTAATGCGGCACTCGCCGCTCGCGCGGCAGTGGTGGTTTTTTCATTGGAGATGGGTGCGGATCAGCTCGTGCTTCGTTTGTTGTCCGCAGAAAGCCGAATCGAACTTAGTAAATTGCGTTCTGGACAACTCAGTGACTCGGATTGGCCTAAATTAGCTAACGCTGCCGCAAAATTATCAGAGGCACGGATCTACATCGACGAAACACCCGGTATCACTCCCATTGAGGTCCGATCGCGTGCGAGAAGACTCAAGTTGGAGGGCAACTGCGACCTCGTTGTAATTGACTATCTTCAGTTAATGAATCCGAGTCGGTCCATTGCCAGCCGAGAGCAACAAATCAGCGAGATTTCGAGGTCACTGAAAGGACTGGCAAAAGAACTTCACGTGCCGGTGATTGCATTGTCACAATTAAACCGCGGGTTGGAGAGCAGAACCGACAAACGTCCGATGATGAGCGATCTGCGGGAATCGGGCGCGATTGAACAGGACGCGGACATCATCAGTTTCATTTATCGGGATGAAGTGTACCATCCGGAAAGCAAGGACCAAGGAATTGCCGAAATTATCATCGCCAAACACCGAAACGGTCCAACAGGAACGGTTAGGGTCAAATTCTTCAATACATTTACTAGATTTGACAACCTGTACGAAGAATAAACCCAGGCACGAAATACCGCTGTCTTCTATGATCGAGTAATGCGCTGGTCGATCCGTTTCACTGACGTTGTTTTTTGACGGGCAATCCGCAAACCCGACTCGCCCGGTGAGTCCGCGAATGCTAACTTACTGCGTACGGCATCTTGTCTAACACACGACCGATTCTGTTCAAAATCTCCTCCGTTTGCGCGATTGTACCCACACTGATCCGCACATAATGCTGCATCTGGCGCATTGAACTTCGGTCTCGAATGTAAACACCTTCATGTTCCAACAGAGCACAGAAGCGGCGCGGATCGTGAATGCGCAGCAGAACATAGTTGGCAGGCGTCGTGCGACACTGCAATCCACGCCTACGGAAGTAATTCACCATCTGCACCTTTGCATCGGTAACTTCGTCGACATAAGCCTTAAGATAGTCTTTGTCGCCCAGAGCAGCCTCGGCGGCTACTTGGCCAAGCACATTCACGCTCTTCGGGTTAAAAACCCGTTTCAAGTCTTCAATCAACTCGGGTGCACCAATCGCGTAGCCAATTCTCAGACCTGCAATACCAAATGACTTCGAAAATGTGCGGGTTACAACAAGGTTGGTATATTCCTGTACAAGGTGTGCGACACTTTTTCCGGCAAACTCGTAATAAGCCTCATCGACAATGACCAATGCATTCGGCGCAGCAGTCAACAACGTACGAACATCCTCTTCGCTGTACATCAGCCCGGTCGGGTTATTGGGATTTACGAGATACACCAGCTTGGTGGTGTAGTGAATAGCCCGTAAAATTCCGTCCAGATTGTGCACAAATGGATTTTCGGCATATACATTCAGGATTTGCGCACCTCGGGCACCCGCAAAAACCAGAAAGTGGGTATACGTTGGCGACGGTACAACAACCTGATCGTCCGGGTCCAGGTATGTTTTGCACACCAACTCCAGCGCATCATCTGAACCGTTGGTCACCAACAAATGGTCCGGCGATATTCCCACGTATTCTCCAAGAGCAACCAATAGACGCCGGGAATAGAGATCCGGATACCAATTCAAATGATGAGAGTTAGAAAGAAAACGATTGATTGCCGCTATGACGGTCGGTGACGGGGGTATCGTGGATTCATTCCAGTCGAGCTTAAACGGTGTTTGTTCCGGCTTCGCGGCAATTTTGTCTAAGGAAGACACCGCGTCATATGGGCGAATTCCGGTAACGTACCTTGACAACGCAGGACCGGGCTTAACATCGCGCCCTTTCATTGCCCACGGAAACTCACTTACTGAAGTCATATATTTGCCAACCTGCGGGAACGGTACGTCAGAACGACTCAAATTGGACTTACTTTTTCACAACCATACCGGCCGGTCAAGAACCCTGTATTGCCGCACGAATACAACAAGGGTAAACGAGCTTCGATCGTAGGTAGCAAAACGCCGAGCACACCATTTGATGTCTCGGCGTTTTTCTGGTAGCCCGTACGGGAATTGAACCCGTGATTCCGGCGTGAGAGGCCGGCGTCCTGACCGCTAGACTAACGGGCCAACTGGTTCGGGGACTAGGATTCGAACCTAGACTAA
>JABWCM010000428.1 GCA_013360285.1 Myxococcales bacterium | reverse complement strand
AATAGCTACGTGCCCCAATTCCGGCCGCTTTTGACCCCATTGTCTCCGAAAAAGGTTTCGCAATATGCCCGATATTACTCAACTTTTTCAAAGCCAATGAGGCGCAAAATCGGCTGACTTGGGTCACGTCCATATTTTTTCACACCCTCTAAGAATACCGATTCACGAACCTCTTCGGGCAGGGTAGACCGTTTTTTTCCTCAACAGGGTGCAGGCATACGTCCGGGCAAATGTGTTTATGGAAAAAATTTTGTGTCCAAATGGGCTTGTTTTTTGGGAGTAAGCCCAACGTGTGGCATGCTGCCGTCATGAAGACCGTCCCTCCCGTAACGCCAAGACCAAACGAAGAACATCGGACACCGCTTGACCCAAAGCAGGCCCCTTCGTCCACCAAAAGTGCGCATTTTTGGGTCTCTTCGACCTATTTTGCCGAAGGTTTTCCCTATGCCATTGTCCATAATATCGCCGATGTGATGTTTAAGGAGTTGGGGGCGAGCCTGTCCGTCATCGGACTAACGTCGTTGTTTCACCTGCCATGGAATCTCAAGTTTTTGTGGGGACCGCTTCTTGATCAATACGGCACCAAACGCCAATGGTTGTTGTTGTTGGAATGGGTGATTCCCCTTGTGATCGCGGCAATCGCGTTGACCACGTTGTCTTTGCCTCCAACTGCTATCTTACTTGCTTCCGTTGGTTTTTTTCTTCTCGCAGTCTTGTCGGCGACCCACGACATCGCGATTGATGGGTATTATCTCGAAGCGTTGGACAAAGCGGGTCAATCTCGATTCGTTGGATATCGAGCAGCGGCATATCGGATTGCCATGTTGTTCGTCAGTGGTCCTCTGCTGATGTTGATGGGTAGGGTAGGGTGGTTTGGGGGGTTGTTGCTGACTGCCGCGTTGATGATCGGGCTGTTCGGGGTCCACCGATGGATGTTGCCTGCTGTGGAGACACCCAAACAACCTCTTCGAAAGATCACACGGGTGCTGTGGAGTCGTCAGGTGGCGTGGATTGGGGGGCTGAGTGTTTTGGTTTATTTGCTGGTGCGGCTCGGCACACAAACAACGGCCGTCAAAGGGGTGGTTACATGGGTCACAACGGAGTTTCCGGCGATAGAAAAACTCGGCGCCGATCAGTGGATTGGGTTGGGGTTGTTGTCGGTCCTGTTGATGTTGTTGGCGGCTTTGCCGACGTTGAAACGGCGTATGGCAAACCGCAAGGACCATTTTTATGTCGCGGCGTTTACCGACTTCTTAAGTCAACCTAAAGTCGGTGTTATCTTAGCCTTTGTCATCCTGTTTCGAACGGGTGAGTCATTTTTGATGAAAATGCGGTACCCATTTTTTAACGGTTTGGGGATGGACGTGGAGCAATACGGATTTGCCAACGGCACCGTGGGGTTATTTGCGTCCATCGTGGGTACGGTCCTGGGAGGAAAACTCATTGCGCGTGGCGGGCTCGACCGATGGATTTGGCCGTTTGTCGCCATGCAAAATGTCCTCAACCTGTTGTTTGCCGGTTTGGGGGCCATAGCGGTGGCTTATGGCGGTGTATCGTTGGGGTTGATGACGGCGGTATTGGCGGTTGAAGCGTTTGGGGCCGGCTTGGGGACCGCCGTTTTGATGGTCTATCTGATGCGTTGTTGCCGGCCGGATTTTAAGGCGGCACACATGGCAATTCTGACCGCTCTGATGAGCCTCAGTTTCACCGTTGCCGGAGTTTCCAGCGGTTATCTCGCCGAGGCCATGGGATTTATGTGGTACTTCGTGTTTAGTTTTGTGGCGACCGTGCCGGCCATGTGTTTGATTCCCTTTTTGCCGTATGTTCGGGAGCCCTGAAACGATCATCCTAAGTGTCGAATTTCACTCACAAAGTTGTCCGGTACGCGTTTTGGCGGAGCAAAACGGCTACCGGAGCCCTCCGGTACGCGTTTTGGCGAAGCAAAACGGCTACCGGAGCCCTCCGGTACGCGTTTT
>JABWCM010000015.1 GCA_013360285.1 Myxococcales bacterium | reverse complement strand
TTTGGGCGGTGGCTTTTGGCCGCCTTGGTTCCGAAAAACCCTGCGCAATATTCCCGATATTACTCGGGTTTTCCAAAACCAATTCGGCGCAAAATCCACACCCAAAACCTACGCCCATATTTTTTCACAAACTCAGAGAGTTTGTGAAAAAATTGCTGCGCGCCCTCGTGCCGGCCACTTTTGGCCCCAAAGGCTTCCGAAAAAGGTTTCGCAACATGCGTGATATTACTCAACTTCTTCAAAGCCAATGGGGCGCAAAATCGGCTGACTTGGGTCACGTCCATTTTTTCACAAACTCAGACCCACGTTCACACACACCTGCACAAGTAGCTTGCATCCCTTATCCAACCGGCATAGATTACAGCGTTTCGTTCACTGGGGGCGAAACGGTTTCGACGGGGGTTGGAAATCGCTCGACGCATGTCGCGGAGACTACGGACCGTGTTAAAACCTGTGGTAAAACAAAGCTGCCAACACTGACAGCTACGCCCTCGCGGCTTAGTTCTGCGAGCGCCCCTGCCAACCATCCTGCGGGTAGGATTTGGGGTGTCGACACAGTAGGATAGCCAACCCACGCACCGCCTGAGCGTGGGCGCGCGAAATCAATCAGGACACCTCCAAAAGGCAGCCTGTCGATGGGCGTCCAAGCGGAGGTAAAGAAAAACATCGACTAAACATGTAGTGGCGTTCGACGGATAACTTTCGGACCCGGGTTCGACTCCCGGCGCCTCCACCTTTTTTCTGTTGTGTTTTCGGTTACTTACATTTTGAGCGATGGCAGGTCAGCGGAAATAGATAAGTGAACCCTGTTCTGCTAATTTAGGCTGCCTTGGCCAGTCCCGTCCTTGCGGAATATTCCCGATATTCCTCAGTCCGGTCGCGGCCAATTCAGCGCTAAATTAGCTCAATCAGGGTCACTTCCGGCTTGAAGCGGACCGTCACAGACTCTCTGGCGGGAGGCAAACCGAACCCAGGCGATTACAACACACCGGGAAACCCCTCCCACATTGACGTTCGGCGAATAAACCCGTAAGGTCCGCAGCAGATTGTTCTATTCACCTTTGCTGTACCCGGTCCCCAACCTCTCCGAAATCGAACTATGAATAAAGCGCAGCGGCTGGCCATTTTTTTCACACTTTGCTGCGCTTGTGCTGACTCGCCTGACGATTTGTCGTTGGACAGCACCACCGATGGAGTCGAAGCTGATTTCGCCGACACCTCCACGGTCATCCCTTCCGATTTAGACGTTTTTGAAAACCAGTCCCCGGACCTTGCTGCTTCGGACGTTCTTGACATTGAATGGGTCGATTTGCTGACGCCACAGGATGCTCGGTCCACAGCGGATATGTCTCCGGATATACAGGATTCAGACCTTGCCGGAGACGGGGCCGATCCGGACGAGATGGACTGGGGACCACCGACCGACACGGTGGAACTCGCCGACACCACTCCAGACACACAAACGGCGGACATGGGCATAGGCGACACAACCCCGGACATCGAGTCCTCTCCCACGCTGTTGGGAAAACCGTTTCTGTTGGGACTTTCCGCAAACAATGGTGCCGCTGAACAAGGGGCGCTTTTGGGCCTCCATGCTGTCCGCCCGACGTTTTCTTGGCGAACCGTGGAACCTACCGCGTCGGTGGACGGCGTCACCATGGCCGACGTGGTCTCCGAAACAGCGATTGTCAATTATATCACGGGGCGCGATTGGTCGAGCTTCGACACGTTGGCAAAAACCATCGCCGATGCCGGCATGGAAGTCACCCCCATCGTCGGACACGGCTTTGCTTCGACCCTGCCCTTGGTAAACGGTATCCCTGGGAGCCCCGATGTGTTGGGAAAAACCGAGTACCTCGCCCGACAATACCTGGTGACCCGAGCCACCGTTGAACGATTCGACGGCGATGGGGTGCACGACTCCCCCACCGGGGTCAAAATCTCTTTATGGCAAATCGAAAACGAATTAAACCAGGCCATGCTCACCGCGGTTTTGGGCTGGCGCACTCCCGAGTACATCGACGGCATCTCTTCTGCCTGGGCCGACTGGTTTTTTTTGACAGAATTGTTGTCCACCCTCCGCCAAGCCGTCCTGGACGCCGACCCCCATGCTCAAGTCACCACGAACTTTCACACCGACATCCACGCGGAAATCAACTACTTCTTTGATTTGCCCTCCTGGACCGAAGCGGTAACCCAGTGGGCACCCCTGCTCGATTATGTGAGTATCGATGCCTATCCCAATTATTACCAGGCGGCACCTCCCAAAGGGGAAGTGGTAGGCGAGCGGGTAGCGTCAACGTTGGCCGCGGGTCAAGGAAAACCCGTGTTTATTATGGAAACCGGTTACCCCACCGGACCCGCCGAATTGGGCTACGACGAAGAAAATCAAGCCGCGTTTATGGTCACCGCTTTAGAATCGGCCAAAGCAGCCGGAGCGGTTGGGTTTTATTGGTTTGGAACCCAAACGTTGGACTCCCACTCCGCGGTCATCACCGAGACCGACCTCCAAAACATGAAATTATTGGCAGGGGCGTTCGACTCCGGAGACGCCGCAAGTTTGTTATCGTTCGCGCTGAACAACGCCGATTACGTGCAGGGACAACTCAAGGATGTGGGACTAGCGGTCGAAGCCTATTGGGGCATCGTCCGCCCCGACGGGTCCAAAAAACCGGCGTGGTACGTGCTTGCAGGCTTCGCCGCCGCTAATCCGTAAAAACACTTTTGAGGATATGCCTTTTTATGATCCGGACACGCCGGACTTGACTCCAGAACAATTGGAACTGCTTGAGCAATCGAAGGACCGGTTTTTCGATGCTACTGCCCTTTCCCACATTTTCGAACGTGCCGGTATTTCCAAAAATGGCTAGGTCTGTCAACTCACATAAACCGCCCCGGGTGCCCTGGGCGGCTTTTTTCGTTTAAAGGGCACATATAGTATGTCACCGGAAGACATCGCAAAGACAGCTCGAGATATCTCTGGGACCCGGGCAAACACCTCGCTGCTGATCAGAAATCACGGCTCGGTTGACAACAAACCTCTCTCGCACGCCACACGAAGTCACTTCAAAGCACCGACTGACCAACATAAACCGCCCGCAGGTGGCACGGTAGGGTCATGGATACGTTGCGATACCCTCGTAACACGGCTTGATCACCTGGTTGATACCACTGAGTGGTCTAGTGGACACCATTCGATGGCCAATGGTTGCCTTCACGACACCTCCGGAAGTCCACATCGGGGTGTGTTTCCGGCGTTTATGACAGGTCGTTTGGTGTCGTGGCCGTGTGCCCGATGTGTCATCAAGGCCACTGCCATGCCTCTCAAACACGTCGCGGAGACAACTTAGTCGTCAAATGGGGGTGTTCGAGCCGTGTTTCGGACCTCGTGAGCCACCTCCGGGGGTGCCGCAGTGACCGTGTAACATGGGAAAAAGACTGGACCTAAGAGGGTGTTTGGGAAAAAAATAACGGCGAGCGAGACAGTGGCCGTAGCGAGGCGGGCCTGCCGACCGAGGCCCACCGGAGGCGTACCCCAAGGTACGCTGAGGATGGGCCGACCGAGGCAGGACCGACGTAGTAGGCCAATGGCTCGCGTAGCTTATTTTTTTCCCAAACACCCTCTAAGGCTCGATTCGCACCACTTCGTTTTGCAGCATGTCCACAAAGTATAAAAAACCATCGTCGCCAACGGCAATACCGCCCAGCGCGTTGGCTCCACGGCCGGTATCCAGCTCATTGATCGGTTTACCATCGAGCGTAAATGCAGAAATGACGCCGGTTTGGTGGTCGGATACAAACAGGACGCCGTTGTGAAGCGTCAACCCCGCCGGTTGCACCAACGCGCCGCTTTCCTTGCTGATAACGGTGTCAACCACCGTGCCGTTGACTTCATGAAAGGTGGTATGGGGATCGGGATTCGCAAACAGCAATTTTCCTTTGGTTCCGCTTTGGGTCTCGACCCGGATCACCCGGCCGTTTCCGGTATCGGCCACATACAAATTGCCTGTTTCTGCATCCAGGATCATATGGCTCGGGACACCCGGCACCCGTTTGACCACGTTTTTGGCGATGCGTTGTTTCTGTCCATCGGTGTGATCATCTCCGCCGGGTACATGGGGTTCGCCGAATAAATAATAATCAATATGTCCACCGTCGCCGTTAAACGCATAAAATGCGCTTCCGCCGGCCGACGCAATCCCCATACAAAACGGCGAGTTGTGGAGCATATCGATGTGTGCGCCCCCTTCCTGAACCGTTTCTTGTTGAAATAGTTCGATATCGTCGGACCACCACACCGGTCCCATAAAGTCGTCACCTGGCGCGAGACCTCCGTAGGTATTGTTGGTGTCTCCGCAGGTCCCAAACGTATTGTTGTCTGCAAACGAAATCGCAATGACCTCTTCAGCAAAATGTTCGGTGTAGTCATACAGCTTTTGTATGTTTTGTTCCGGCTTACCGGGTGCCACCACCACCGTAAACGAATCACTTTGACGATTGGTGATCCACATTTCGCCCGGTCGCGATGGGTTGAAATCCAGGTCGGTTGGTTCCTGCAACCATTTTTCACCCACAATCACCCGAAACGTCACCGACTCCGGTGTACCATCACCACTCCCAAGCTGCGGCGCCGTTATTTCCGGAACCGCAACGACGTCGGCCTGCTCAACGTCCGCATCGCCCGATGATTGGACCGTCGCATCGGCCTCCGACTGGAGATCAACCGCCGACGCGCCATCGGGTTCGGAAGAAGGCAACGTAGCCCCGCTTTCGCCTTCGCACCCCAACAACAAGTTCAACATCACAACTACAACCAACTGCTTCATGTAATCCAACCTCATACAAAGGCGATTACCATCCTCTGTATGTCCGGTTCAAGGCAAAATGACCATTCCACGCTTGATGAAAATAGATAGCCGCACGATAATCATGTTGAGTGTGATGACACACGATGGGTAAATCTATGACCAAGCTGGTATTTTTACAAACGTTCCCTCTTTTTTTTGCCTGCGTCTGGTTTCTGCATTGCGGCAACACCGACCCAGGTGTCGCAGGCACGGATGCGGCATTCGACGGCACCGAAATCGGAACCGACAATACCATTGATGCCGATGACGTGACCTCTCCCATTACTACCGAACCAGATGCGGTCGGTACCATTGATGTAACCCGGGCACCATTGGACACAATCGACGAAAAACCGGTTCAATGTGAAATGTTGGCGGAGGAATGTACCGAAGGCACCACGTGGCTGGTGGCCGACATGCCGGATGGGGTCAGCGTGGTTACATCCGCCATGTCCGGCACGCGAGGTCTCGTAGCATGGGCTGCGGCCGGCGCCCTGCACACGCAGCTTGTCGAAAACGACGGCACGCCGAAAGGAGACCCGTTGTTGATTCACGATGCCACGCCGCCGATTTCCAACGTCGAAGTGCTCGCCGGTTTGGATGGGTTCATCGTGTTGTTTTCCCGCGGCACAGTAGACACCGTCACCTCCCCAGACGAAATCATCGATTACTACGCACGTGTGAATCTCGACGGGGTGCTGGTGGTGCCGACACAAATATTGACAACCGGAGTACAACTGATGCGGGGCGCCGCCATTAGCGAAACGGGCCTGCGGATGTGGGGAATACGGGACGCTCCGTCTCAAGATACAGGTGAAGTCTTTCGTCAGGCTTCGATGATTCGAGCGACCCCGGAAGGTGTGTTTCAAGAGACACACTACATGTTAAACGCGTCCAAATTTGCGTACATGCGGTTACACGCAAGTGGAAACCAGCTCAACGTGCCGTTTGTCGATCCGTCGCCACAACAAGCCGTATCTTACTTGTTACAAAACGTAAACTTACCTGGATGCGGCGTACCGGTTCAGCCGGTTATCGAATTGGGGCCCAAAGGCAAGATGACGGCGTCCACATTTCTGTCGCCTCTGGTGGCGTTATGGGCGATCCGGGATGAAACAACACCCGGAAACATCACCGGCAAAATATCGGTTCACAACACAGCATTTTCAACAACGGAATCGTTATCACTGCCGTCTGCGCCATCCGATTTGGCGGATTTGTCTGCCCACGAACAAGGGGTGGTACTGTTCGCCGACTTTGATGGCGCAAACCTCATCACAACAGCATTGGATCCCTACACACCCTGCATCCGTGCTCCCACGATTCTGGACACGTTGCCGCAAAACACCACACCGGGGATGATACGGTTAACCCCAAGCGGCGGCGGTTTTTTTGTGGTGTGGACCACCTGGGACGGTTCCGTCAGCCGGATTTGGGGACGGCAAAGTTGCCCAATTCGATAACCAACTATCGTCCAACCGCTTCCCGATCCTGGACCGATCATCGGTTTGCAACCCGTTGGGGTGAGGTCCTGTTATTTCCATGAAACAATTTTCTCTTTTTTTAACGTGTTGCCGACTCATGAACCACATCGCCATCGCCATCTGGGTAGTGTTCTTTTGCCTGGGAGCACAGTCCGCTCAAGCCGCCCAACCTCTGGGCCACCTGGATGCCGCAACCCCCACCTATGTCGGCGGATGGGCGTTTGACCCCGATCACCCGACTGTGGAAATCGCGATACACGTGTATGTCAATGGGACATTTGCAACCGCCGGCACCACCACCGGCTTTCGTCCCGACGTCAACGCGGCGTATGGCATCACCGGAAATCATGGATATACCTTGCCGCTTGATTTCTCGGCGTACGGCCCCGGCACCTACTCGGTGGTCGCCTATGGGATCGATCTGGACGGTGAAGGAAATCCGGGCCTTATCGGCTCTCCCCAAATCGTCACCATCTCCTGCGCTCCCCAGTGTACCGGCAAACAATGTGGCCCAGACGGCTGCGGTGGGTCCTGCGGGTCCTGCGGCGGCGGCCAAACCTGCACCAACGGTACTTGTGTTGCCGCAGGTGATCAACCGGCTATCGGCAGCCTGGATGTGGTGGCACCAGGGCAAATCGGTGGGTGGGCCAAAGACCCTGATTACAACGGACCCATTGCAATCCACATCTACATCGATGGCGTGTTATTTAAGGCGCTGTTGGCGCAAGATTACCGGTCCGACGTGGGCTATCACGGCTTTAACTGGGTGCCTCCACCGCTCGGCGCCGGCACCCACCAAGTCGTTGTGTATGCCATCGGCGCAACCCCCACCGGCGCCCCTTCCGGACAAAACCCATCGTTGCCTGGAAGCCCCAAAAACCTCATTCAAGGCTGTGCCGGTTTACAGTCGTCGGCGCTCGGATGGTGCGAAGGTTTGGCACCCTATTGGATCACGCGACAATCCGACACGGTCTTTGTCGGAGACGAGTCGGTTCGTGTTGGTGTCAACAAATCCTTCGGCGGCACCATTTTTTATCTTTCCGGACAAGGATTTGAACCCAACCTCATCCTGGAGCACGGCGGCGGCGCGGTTCAGTTAAGCATTTGGGGGTACGATCCCGTTGGCCCAGTCGGCTGGTTTGGTCAAACTTTCTGCGACCCCGTTGGGTATCCATCCCAGGCCACTTGTTTATTGGCCGGCCATATAAGCTGTGTGGCACGGGCGTTTTCCACCGGCGCCCATGTTTCCGACTGCATTACGGCAACCCCATGCACCGGTTGGACGGCCGGCGCGCCATGGAATCCCATTCAAGCACAAGGAAAAAACTGCGGTTGGGCGGATGCCGGCAACGACGTGGTACAAACAAACTGGATCGGCTCCACCTATTACACGCGACACAACAAACCGTTTCATTTTACGTCCACACAACCCCCGGTCACCATGCCCATGGAGCAATGGGTATCGGCAAAAGACGGCATGGCCACCGTCCAGTACCGCCTCACCTATCAAGGACCCTCACCCTGGTCGATCCATCCCCAAGAGATTCCCGCGATCTTTACCGCCTATGGCATGGACGCACATTACTACTATTACGGAGGCAATCAGCCGTTTACGGGAGACACCGTCACGCACGTTGTCGGCCCGCCCAACAGCCATTTGCGTATGCCGGGTCAGGCCGCCTATGGGCACGGTGACGATTATATCGGTTACGCCCGCGAAGGGTGGTGGGGTGTTTGTGATGCCGACCAGGATCGCTGTATCACCCTTGCCGGGTTTGATGACATCTATAACGAAGTGTCGTTGTCAACCAACGGCGGCGGTGAAGGTTATCTTACCGCATTGGGGTGGTTTCCCGTCATCCCGAACCTAGACGTCACCTGGACCCTTTATATGTTCCCCTATCGTTACGACCAAGTGGTCAACGGCAAAACCGTTCGGCAACACATCACCGACTTGGCGCCGCAGTCCTTTAAGAACAAAACCGCTTGCCAAACCCAATGTGCCGGAAAACAATGTGGGCCCGATGGATGTGGCGGAAATTGTGGGAGTTGTGGCGGAAACACGACGTGTACGGCGGCCGGCAATTGCCAATGTGTACCCCAATGCACCGACAAACAATGCGGTACCGACGGCTGTGGGGGCAACTGCGGCCAATGCGCCCCCTCGGCTGCTTGTGGCTCCCCCGGTGATCTGGATCAAACCGGCAGTGTCACGGTAGTGGACGTCCAATGTTCTTTGTTATCCGTACTGGCGGTCCTTGGAGGCACCTCGAACTGGCCCGCCTGTTTGGCCATAGGTCCAACCTGGGTCGACGAAAACTGCGATTTATCACTGGACGTAGCCGACGTGTTGATCACCATCGGGCGTGCGTTGGGACAACCGCTCGGCGCAGCTTTGGACAACAACGGCAACGACTGTGCTGATGTATGTGACCAACCCATCTGTGCCGGGGGCAGTTGCCTCTCCTGGTAGCGGTTCCCAGCCCGCACCTTTACCTCCGTATAGTCCCGACCCTCCACTTTTTGACAGTACGACGCGGATCTTTTTTCTGATGTAGTGTGGCCATCCGGGTGGAAATACCCACCACCGATTTCAAAAGAGGTCGCACCATGAATCAGTCCACCATCATCGCCCTTCTTTGTGGGGTCGGTTTGTCCGCCCTGCCCGTTCTTATGTTACCAACCGTAGCCGTTGCAACCTGCAACACCGCCCAAGCCGGCGACATCACCGGCGATGGCATCACCGATATTGTCGACGTTCAATGCGCAGTCAACGTCGCGTTTTATCAGCAGCAATCCTTACCTCAAGCCGCCGTAACCTGCGCCCAAGGTACGTTGTCGTTGGCCGACGCCAATTGTGATTTTTCGACAGATATCGTGGATATTTTGATCTTTCTGCGATGGTTGGTCAACGCACCCTTGGACCCCGACCTCGACGCCAATGGGGACAACTTTGTCGACAATTGCCAAAACTCGCCGGCTACTCCCGAATTGTGTAACGGAATCGACGACGACTGCGATTTTGTCATCGACGAAGGATTTAATTTAGGCATCGTTTGTGACGGCCCCGATGGCGATGCCTGCAAAAACGGGATTCTGGTATGTAACGGTTTACAAACCGGAACTTTTTGCCAAGGGGACACCAATTCTCCGGAAGTATGTAATGGACTCGACGACGACTGCGACGGCCAAACCGACGAAGGGTTTGTCGTAGGCCTTGCCTGTGATGGGCCGGACACCGACAAATGTAAATCAGGTCTGACGGTTTGTAATCAGGCCGGCACCGGAACGACGTGTCAGGAAGAAATCAACCACACCGAATTATGTAATGGGATAGACGACGACTGCGATGGGGAAACCGACGAACTCAACGCCGCGGACTGCCAACTCCACTATTTGGACCAAGACAACGACGGTTTCGGCAACGACAAAGGCAACCACGTTTGTTCCTGCGGACCCTACCCGCCGTGGATAGTGCCCCAGGCGGGTGATTGTTATGATCTCAACAACAAGGTCTACCCCGGGTCCAATATCTCGCAACCGGTTCATCGTGGGGACGGCAGTTTTGATTACAATTGCGATGGAAAACAAACAAAATATTCGGAGTTCATCGTTGGCCCCTGTTATCTTTCGGCATGCAGTTGGGGAGAAGTCGGATGGGTAGATGTTGTTCCCCCATGCGGTGGGACCGGCATTTTTCGGTCGTCATGCAGTCAATGGCAACCGGGGTATCCCTACTGTTCTGCCAAAAACAACAACGCGACGCAATATTGTTATTAGGGGGATCCGTGATGATGACGATCAAATCCCAACACCGGCAGCACGAATTGACCGTTTCGTGGGGAGTTTTCTTTTCGGCACTTTTTTTGCTCGGTTATGCGCCCACTGCTTATGCCGTCTGCCTCGATCCCCCCGGCGATGTGGCTGGATCAGTCGAAACCAATGTGGTCGATGTCCAATGCCAAATCCTGGGAACGTTGTGGTCGCTTGGCGGCAGGCAATCGCCCTTTCCCTTATGTTACAAAGTGAATCCACCCGGCGCCGACCTGGATTGTGACGGCTCCATTTCGATAGTGGACGCCGTCAATACCATCCTGCTCGCGTTGTCAGGCCAATTGGATCCGGCCGTCGATTCCGACGGAAATCAATGTGTGGATACCTGTGAGCCAGTGTTGTGCGGGATGGGGGAATGCGACGATGGGGTCGCCTGCACCATCGACCACTGCGTTCCCACCCTCGGTTGTGTGTTTGTCCCCATTGATTCGGAGTGTGACGACGGAGTTGCCTGCACTGTCGACCTGTGTACCGAAAACACGGGTTGCACCCACGTTCCCCACAACACCCTGTGTCCGGTTTACAACCCATGTTCAGAAGCGGTATGTCAGCCGGATTCGGGGTGTCAGTTTTTGCCCAAATCGACGCCGGCTTGTTTACAATCCGGTGTGGTGTGCCAATGGTCGGCTCAATTGGGTGAGGTCAAAACATGCACCATTCACCTAACCAACAGGACCATCCACACCCCACCACCATCCGCCTTGTCGTTTGACCTGAGTTATGACGCAGAAAAACTCCGTCCCCTTGGGGTTACGGTACAATCCTGCGTCGATGGGATCTGTTCCCCACAAATCGCCCCTCCTCAGACCGTTGAGCCTGGGGGGCAACAACTCACCTTTGATCCGCCTATTGTTCCGTCGTGGACCGGCCAAGGAAAAGTCATCTTGTGGGCGTTCACCCCCAACCCGGCCCCCTTGTCTACCGCCGTTATGGAACCCACCGGCACCATTGTGGGGAAAAGTGAGTTGTTGACGTTTCATTTTAAGGTCATCGATGACGTGCCCCCCATGACCCCCACATCCGTATCGGTAAACAATATTGGTGCGGCAACAGCATGGGCCCAACCGTTGATCGGAACAGTGGAAGCCGGTGCCATCGTTGTTCAAGCTAAGAATTGTGGTTTATTTCCCGGCAGTTGTAATGATGATAACGTGTGCACTATCGACGTGTGTGACCCGACGACCCAGCAGTGTGCGTTTACTTCGATGAGTTGCGAAGACGGCAACGCATGTATCACGGAAAGTTGTGACGCGACTCTAGGATGCCAGTGGTCGCCGGCCGTATGTCATG
The DNA here is from genome assembly GCA_013360285.1 of Myxococcales bacterium. Lineage (GTDB taxonomy): Bacteria > Myxococcota_A > UBA9042 > JABWCM01 > JABWCM01 > JABWCM01. The sequence continues at coordinate 33,619 of JABWCM010000015.1, read as the reverse complement.
ACGGAATCCCATGCACTCTCGACAGTTGCGACCCTCAGTTCGGCTGCGTTTTTGTGCCCCAGGATTCTTTTTGTCAAGACAACGACTCGGTTGCGTGCACCCAACCAATATGCGACAAAACGATGGGGTGTCTGTCATTTGAAAACGCCGAGTTATGCCAAGATGGGGACCAATGTAATGGTAAGGAAATCTGTTTGGCCACCGTCGGATGTCTGCCGGGGTTTGCCGCCAATTGTAATGATGGGGTAACCTGCACCATCGACGGATGTGATCCCCACGATGGGTGTTTTTATGTCGCGGCCAACACGTTGTGTCCCCACGACGGTTCCCCCTGCTCCGAACCCGTATGCAACCTGGCCACAGGATGTGAATTGTGGCCCAAAAAGGATGGGGAATGTTTTTCCGAAAACGCCGTGTGTATGGTGTGGGGACTAGCCGGACAGATGGTGGATTGTCCCATCCGGGTGGCGAAAAGCACCGCAGCAACTCCCGATGCGACGGGTCTCCAGTTTGATTTAACCTATAATTCCGAATCATTACAACCAACAGGTGCCTTTGTCGCCGACTCCCCGATGCCCCCCGGAGTTGTCGAACCGGGAGGCCAATTTTTGGTGACCGGGCCAACCCAGTGGTCTGATTGGAATGGGCAAGGAACGGTTGCGCTCATGTCCTTTGCCGCCGGCGCCGCGCCTGTGAGTCCAGCCTGGTTTGAGGGGGGGAGCTTGGTCGGCAATGCCGACCTCTTTCTGATCCGATTTGAATTGTTGACGGATATTGACCCGACATCCCCCATGGCGGTGACCGCAACATCCATCAAGGGTACCACCTCAGCCCCGGCCCCCATGAATGGATCGATACTCAAAGGGGTGATGGTGCTTTCCCCACCCACCTGTGTTGGAATGGAAGCCGTGTGCGACGACGGCATCGATTGTACACTCGATCAATGTAATACCACGACGGGAGAATGTACCCACATTCCCCTATTTGCGTTGTGCCCCACGGATGGCGTAACGTGCACCATTGAACAATGTGTTGTTGGAACGGGATGTCTATCGGTACCCAACCACGAACCGTGTCAGGATGGGGATCTGTGTAACGGCACTGAAATTTGTACGACATCGGGATGCGTTGTTTCCAAGCCACCAGACTGCCATGACGACGTTTCCTGCACGGTCGATCACTGCGATCCGTTGTGGGGATGTACCCATACCCCCCTCGCCGCCCTTTGCCCGACCTCAAACGAGGAATGCACCGAGGCGGTATGTGATCTTTCCGCTGGATGTCTCATCGCTCCGAAAAACACCGGCGATTGTCTGCCCGAAGGAGTTCTTTGTGCGGTGTCGGGGGGACAGGGACAATGGGTGGACTGCCCCATTCGGGTCGTACGGGATACCCAAAATTCCCCCGCACCCACTTCGATTCAACTCAAAACCTGGTGGGACTCCTCATTGGTCACCTCCACCCAATGGGGGTGGGTTGATTGTGGTGACGACAACAAATGTTCGTTTGTGGAAACTCCCCCAAACAGCTTACCATCCGGCGCGGTCGTCTTAGTCGGGCCGGCTGAAAACAGTGAAGAATCCACAAACCAAGTTATCGCCGCAGTGCAGTTTTCCGCGCCAGACATTCCCTTGACCGAAGGAGTTCTGGCGCAAGGTCAGGTTCAGGGTAATGCCGACTGGATCACACTCCGGTTACGGCTCAGCGAAACGGTCCCCCCGAACGATCCGTTGTGGGTGTTTGCCGACAACATCGTTGGGGCGACCCAATTCGCCGTCACCATGCCGGGTTATGTAAAACACGGAGTTGTTATCTTAACTCCAGCGCAGTGTGGTCAAAACCCCGGCCAATGTGATGACGGCAATGTATGCACCATCGACCAGTGTGATCCGGCGACCCAGTTGTGTCTTCATACTCCCACGGATTGTAACGATGGGGATTTTTGTACTGAGGATGGTTGCCACCCCACAGCCGGATGTAAGTCGGCTCCATTGGAATGTGAAGATGACACCGTTGTATGTACCCAGACCGTGTGTACACCGGGAATCGGTTGCCAACATCTACCCGATCATTCGCAATGTGAAGACGACAACAATCTGTGCACCACCGCGGTGTGTGATCCACAGGCGGGGTGTTTGAGTCTGTCGATACAATGTGACGATTTTGATCCATGTACCGGCATCGAAGGCTGTCATCCAGACATCGGATGTACTCCCGGAGTACCCAAACTTTGTAGTGACGGCGACCTATGTACCAACGACAGTTGTATACCTTATCTTTCCTGCATCCATGTTCCGATACAGTGTGATGACGGTATTGACTGTACCGACGACGTCTGCAACAAACAATCGGGATGTGTATTTACCCCTCAACCGGATCTGTGTGCCGACGGCGAGATTTGTACGGATGATATTTGTACGATTACCGACGGTTGTGTTCATTTAACTTACCCGTGTAGTAAACAATGTGACCCCGGTGCGGGTTTGTGTGGTGACCAACTCTGTGACCCCGGCGATTGTATGGCGGATTGTGGAAATCTCGACATCGCGGCGGGAGTCGACCCGTATCAATTGGGTACGGAACCAACCATTTTGGACTTCGCAAAAACGCCGATGGAGTTTTGGATTCCCGGCGTGGGGTTTGGCCAATGGAATGGCCAACTGGAAATCATTCCCAAACCGTTGGTCACCGACCCCAAAGGTGCGTTGGGAGATACGTCGTTGATTCTGACCCGCCCCGAACCCGTTTCGATCCATTTGTCCGATTGTGGGCAAACCGTGGACACTCCCATAACCGTTGAAGCATTGGGTTTGACTACAACGAAGCCTGCCTTTGTGGAAGTAGAAAACCAAACACTGAACTATATTGTTGTTATATCGGCGGTCCAAGGGTCATCGTCGGGCCAGATGACCATTCGGTATCTGTGTGCGGAAGGCGGTGATTTTGAACTGGATTTGTTCGTGGATTTACGTCTGTGGTTCAAATCGGTGGACGACAACAAGTGGGATTTCCAAATCATCGTTCCCCAAATCCACTGGAACATCAAGGGTGGGAGTTGGGTTCATCAGCCCGAATTGCCAATCCAACTCAACTCAGCGGGGGTTTTGGTTGACCGGGATCAGGACGGAAAGATGGAAAGCCAACCATTGTTGGGAAATCAGGAATTTACAGCCTTGGTCGGTCCGGGGAGTTGCGACTGCAATGAGGCTTCCGACTGTCTCAACGAGTGTACCCTCACCGAATTGTCAACCGACGAAAGTGCCCAACTACCCATGAATTGGAAAATAGGTGGCGTTTTTGGAACAGCGGACAAAAACAAAGATGGGTTGGCGGATAATTGCCCACCATAACCCCTAATTCCACCGATGGTTGGACTGCAACCACCAAATTGTCTACATCTTTTGGTCATGCCCTATCTCGGGCGCTCAACGGGCAAAAAGGCTGGGCTCGTGTGGTTTTGGTCGGCCCGCCATCCATTCGCCAACGTCTCGCCACACTCGTTTGTACACGCGTGAGAAGCCCTATTCTGACACATCCACTCTTGACTCGTTTCCCCTTGGTGCAACAAGATTGAATTGGGTTGAAGGGTGTCCTATGGTTCCGACATGGAAGTTTCGGGATGATAGGATTCCATGGTTTGCCGATCACGCTCTGAAATGAGTATCCGCCGTATCTGACGGACCAAACAGAGCCAAAATCCTGGAGAATTATCGGAGATGCGATATTACTACACCATAAGTATGGCTGTTGGCCTCATGATGCCCGCCGTATCAACATCCGCAGAATGTCTACCCATACCCGGCGACGTCGACCAAAGTGGGGCCGCCACCGTAGTGGATGTGCAATGCCAATTGGTATCGGTACTTGCGATTTTGAATAACGCTCCTACCCCTGGCTGTTTGGCGGTGGGATTTGACAACGCGGATCTCAATTGCGACGGCGATCTTTCGGTGGTCGACGTCCAGTTGACCATTCAACTTGTGCTTGGACAAACCTTGGATCCGGTCATCGATGCCAATGCCAATCTGTGTGTCGACGCCTGCGAACCCCAGGGTTTGGCGTGTCTCAATACCGCCGATTTGGCTGCCATGAGCAACGTCAATACCGGAGTCATCGGGAGCAACTGTGGTGTCTCTTGTCTGTTTGCCGGCGACCCCGCTGCCTGTACGGCGACCTGTGTCCAAAACCAAACGGGAGTCAGCGGCGCCTGCGCTTCCTGTTTTGGTGACCTGGTGGCCTGTACCATCGACAACTGTGTCAGCGCCTGTGCCACCAATCCATCGTCCAGCAATTGTTTTGTCTGCCAAGCCAATGCCGGTTGCACCGAGGCGTTTAACCAATGCGCCGGGATTCCGGCCAATGGATTGCCGCCGACCAATGCCTGCACCAATGCCGACGACAAAACCGCTGCCGCGTTGTCCGATGTGTATACCGCCATGCCGGAATGTATCTCCGCCTGCGCCGGCAAACTCAACGTCGGGGTGTGCATCATGGGATGTTTTGCTATGGATACCGGCATTTCGGCGACTTGCTCGTTATGTTACTACGGAGCTGCAACCTGTGGCCAAACGGCGGGATGCAGCACCAGTTGCGCCGCCGCCTGGGACACCTACGCTTGCGAAACCTGTATGGCCCTCGGCGGGTGTATGACCGCGTTCGCAACGTGCGCCGGACATGCTTTGTATCCCGCTGGATGGGGCAAATGTATCAATGAGGCCGATCTTGCTTCCCTCGGGTCGGTCAACATCGTGTCTTCGTTGACGGTTTGCGCAACCCAATGTGTGTTTAACCCAAATCCGACCGCGTGTGCTGCGAACTGTTTTTCCAATACGGTCGGCACATCGGCCAACTGCACCGGCTGTTTTTCGTCGGCTCTGAGTTGCGGAACCACCCTATGTTTTAACGCCTGTCTCGGCGGGCTCACGAGTCAGACCTGCAAAAACTGCCTTACAAACCAAGGCTGCGCGGCCAATTTCGAAACCTGTGCCGGCATTCCATTTCCCCTTTAACTAAAATGGCACCACATGCCTGAATTGCCGGATATCGTTGTTTATTACGAAGCCATCCACCGGTTGTTTGGCGGCCAACGATTACAGCAAATCCGGTTGGGTAATCCATTTTTGTTACGAACTGTGACCCCAACCATCCATGATTTTGCCGGCAAACGGCTCTTGTCGACTGATCGGATCGGCAAACGAATCGTGCTCTATTTTGAAGATGATCTCATTGCGGTAATTCATCTCATGATTGCCGGCCGATTCAAAATCATCAAAGCCGGTGGTGCACTTTCCGGTAAGATAGGGTTGTGTGCATTCGATTTTGAAACCCAATCGTTGGTGTTGACGGAAGCCGGCACAAAAAGACGAGCCTCGTTACATCTTCATCGTGGTGTGGATTCATTACAAATCCATCACCGCGGTGGATTGGAGGTACTCGATGCTTCGTTTGATGAATTTTGGCAGCGCCTACAAACCCACAACCACACCTTAAAACGATGGTTTACCGATCCGCGGATCGTATCGGGAATCGGCAATTCCTATTCAGATGAAATTTTACACCACGCCAAACAATCTCCATTTAAGTTGGCGCCGACCCTCACCCGGGCTGAAGCACAACTCCTTTATGAATCAACCATCGAGGTGCTTTCTGCCTGGACCCATCGACTGCGGACCGAAACCAACGATTCTTTTCCCACCCACATAACGGCGTTTCGCCCGGAAATGTCCGTGCATGGCAAATTCGGACAACCATGTCCCCATTGTGGCACCTCGGTTCAACGGATTGTCTATGCCGACAATGAATCCAACTATTGTCCCCGATGCCAAACCGATGGAAAACTGCTGGCGGATCGGTCGTTGTCACGCCTGTTGAAAGCCGACTGGCCGAAAACCATTGAAGAACTGGAGACCCACCATCCGAGCGGAACATTGATTTCGCCCAAATCGGGCGCTTCCCGAAACCGATAACAACCGTGGATGCGGAAAAGCGGCGGATGCGACGGCGAAAACCATCGCATCCTTTCTGATCGCAGAGGGGTTATTTCGTGTTGACGCAGAATCCGGCACCGAGCGCCTTTTCACACACATAACACGGCAAATTCGCATTGACGGAAAGATCGTTCCAGAATCCGTTGGGATACATGTGAACGACATCTTCGTTGCCGACATTGTTGGGTTCACCGGAATTCCAATTCAGATACCCCGTTGAATTGCCGCCAACCCACACATATTGACCTTCGGTGGTAATGTCGTTGAGCCCAATCCATCCGTTTGCCGTCGCACCACAATAGGTGTTCATCAAACCACGGACCGCCGTGTTTTCGGCGGCGCTGTTGATGGTCACCAAATGGCCGCCCCAACTGGCGCACGCATTTTCGGCATTGTTCCAAGTGATTCCCGTTGTCACAGCCGTCGGTTGATAACAACTACCATTTATCAAATTGCCGTTACAGGATCCGGCGGCATTACAGGTATCTGTTGTCGCCGTATTTCCGTCGCCGCAGAATAACTCCGGCTGCGCACAATTACATTGGGCGCTACATTGAACAAGGGCTTCATTGGCACAAATGCTGTCCCAGGAAGTATTGCAGCAGAAGGCATCGAGGCCACACACACAGCTTTGGCAATCGGGATCGCCACAACCGGTTGTATCGTGACTCTCGCAACAGTTGGCTCCCGGCAACGGCCCATAATTACACGCCAATTCGCCGTTTGCCGCCGAATCGCTTGTACAGGAGTTGTTGTCAGCACATTCCAGTTCACACACGAATGAAAACAGGTTTTGGCACTGATTGTCGTTCCACGCCAATGTCCCGTCGCCGCATCCCCAGTTGAGTTGAACGCAGTCTTCATTGTTGACGTTGTTGGGCTCACCGGGGCACCATCCGGAGTAAGTTAATGCCGCGCCGGTTCCCCACACATACGTCCCTTCGGTGACGGAATCCACCAAACTGACCCACGGTGTACCCATTCCATAAGCGGTCGCTTCACCGGAGACGAACGTGTTTTCCGAAGCGGTTTCCAAAGTCGCCAGTTTGGTGCCGCGTGCTGCACATTCGGCCGCAGCCTGGGCACGGTCGACGGCTCCCGGGCAGAACAAATACGAACTGGTACCCGATGTGCTGATGTTCTGTTCGTGAATACAAGTACCATCGGCCGCGCAGGAATCCACGGTACAGACATCATTGTCGGCGCAATTTTTCGGGACACCCGTACAAACCCCATTCTGGCAGGCGTCATTTTCGGTACACGGATCTCCATCGTCACAAAACGAATCGCTTGCGCAGGCGCCGGCACATTCATTTGCGGCTTCGTTGACACAAATACCATCCCAGGCCGTATCACAGCAGAACGCATCGAGCCCGCATACACAGGCCTGGCATTCAGCGTCACTGCATCCAGCAGGACCGGTAACCTGACAGGCAAAACCGGATGTAAGATTGGTCTGAATACATCCGGCAGCCGCATCGCACGAATCGGCGGTGCATTCATTTCCATCGTCGCAATTGACCTGGCTACCCGTGCAGGTCCCCGCAACACAGGTGTCACCGGTCGTACAAACACTGCCGTCATCACACAACACTTCTATTGTACACGCCGCACCGCACGGGTCATAAGTTTCGTTGACACAGATGCTGTCCCATGCCGTGTCGCAGCAGAAACCGTCGATTGCACACACACAATCCTGGCACGGGCCATACGAACAACCGGCCGGACCCGTACTTCCACACGCGTGTCCCGACGATACCGGTTGATAACTACATTCACCCGTTGCCCCATTGCAGGAATCCATCGTACAGGCATTGCCGTCATCGCACACCACAGGAGTGCCCGTACACATCCCATTTTGGCAACTGTCGGCTGTCGTACATGGGTTGCCGTCATCGCAGGACACGGTGATTTGGGTAACGCAGGAACCTGCGCATTGAATTAATGCTTCGTTTACACAAATGCTGTCCCACGCCGTATTGCAGCAGAATGGATCCAATCCACAAACACAATTTTGGCATACTGCGTTAGGACAACCCGCGGAACCAGTCACATTACATACGGGAGCGGTCTGTACAACCGCCGTATTGGTGCATTGAGCCGTACCGGAATCCGATGTGCAATCGTTGCCATCATCGCAACCGAATTCACATACGAAAGGTTGGCCGGCGCTACACGCGAAGTCATTCCATGCCGACGAACCGTCGTTACAAATCCAGTTGATGTGAACACAATCTTCACCGTTGGCATCGTTGGGTTCACCCGGGCACCAACCCGTATAGGTCACGTTTTGACCATTGAGCCACCCGAAGTTGTTTTCCGAAGCCACGTCATTAAACCCAATCCAGGTGCTTCCAAAACCAAGACCAGAGGCATGGCTGGAAACAAAACTGTTTTCCGATGCGGAGTTGATGGTAACCAAATTTCCGCCCAGAGACGCACAAATTGTTTGTGCATCGGGCTGAGCCAAGGCGGTCGCACAAAACAGATAATCGTTGTCACCATAGGCTTCGGTCGCAGCCGGACCATGGGTGCATCCGGATGTGGGATCACACACATCGACCGTACAATCGACACCATCATCACAATTGACGGTCGCTCCCACACACTCACCGGCCATACACGTATCACCCGAAGTACAGGCACTACCGTCGTCGCAGCTCACAGATATCGTACAAGCGCCCCCACACGGATCGAATGTTTCATTGACACAAATGCCGTCCCAAGCCGTATCGCAACAAAACGGATCGATGCCGCATACACAGTCCTGGCATGGTGCATAAGCACATCCCGCCGGACCGGTTACACCGCAAGCATGACCATCCGATATCGGAGCGGCGGTACAATCGCCCGTGGCCACGTCACAACCGTCGGTGGTGCATTCATTGCCGTCATCACAGTTTTTCGGCGCAAAAATACAGGCTCCGTCGGACCCTACCGAGTCGATGGTGCAGGCATTGTTGTCGTCACAACCAAATTCGCAAATAAATCCAAAACCATTCCCACATGGAATGTCGTTCCAAGCCAACGTACCATTTCCGCATATCCAATTGAGATGGGTACAATCTTCTATACCTGCAAAATCATTCGGCTCGCCGGGACACCATCCGGAAAAACTAGCCGCCTGGCCGCTGTCCCATACAAAAATCCCTTCGGACGCCACGTCGGTAAGCCCAATCCATGGAGAATTCAAACCCAAAGCCGATGCCTGGGATGACAAAAAGCTGTTTTCCGCCGAATTGTTGACCGTCGTCACTTCGCCGCCAAAACTTTGGCATAACGATTTGGCGGTATCATAATTGACCGACGCCGCACAGAACAAATACGATTTGTCGGCAAAATCGACGGTAGCACCCGCATCGTGTACACACCCGATCCCCGGTTCACAAAAGTCGTCGGTACATCCAATGTTGTCATTACAATCGACCGCGCCGCCTTGGCAACTTCCGGAAACACAGACATCTCCTTGGGTGCAGTCATTTCCATCGTCACACAAGGTCGGTGTAATCTGGGGACAAGATGCAGCACATTGGTTGGCTGCTTCGTTCGCACAAATTCCGTCCCATGCCGTATCGCAACAAAATGGATCCATGCCGCAAACACACCCCTGGCATGAAGCGATGTCACAGCCCACACCACCATGGGGAATAAAACAATTGCTCGGTACCCCATTTCCAACGGGAGTATTCGCACAACCGGCGGCACCACATGAATCGTTGGTGCACACATTGCCGTCATCGCAATCGATGGGAGTTCCCGAACAGGCACCATCCAGACAAACATCCGATTCGGTACACGGATCGGAATCGTCACACGCCGTCCCATTGGACCCAGGACCGCAGCCCCCCTCGCAGGCATCCACACAAAGGTTGGCATTGGCATCCAACAGCGGATCCAGTGTTTGCCCCAACGTTAACGCGATGTCGATTTGTACGTCGACCACCGTGGTTACCCCATCGCAATTGATGTCCGCAAGCGATAACGGCCCCGGCAGACAAGCCGGAGGAGCGCTGTTGTTCAATTGTGCCAACGCCGCCAAAATCGTACACTGCACATCGATTACCGATGTTTGACCATCGCCGGATACATCCCCCGGTGGATCGAGACATTGACCCAGCGCATTCGACGTGACGGCACTCATGCCAATCACCGAAAACATCAGCGCCAGTCCAAATGAACCCAAAAATCGACGATTCTTTATTTCAATGTTGTTAAACAAACACCAAATATCCGTTTTCTGTTTCCAGAGTCCCTGTTCCATAATCGCCACTCCTCACCATCGACGTCATCACACCCGTCAGCTTAGGAAATTTCAATTGCTCCCCCAATGTCCATTTACGGTAGACATACGGGACCGCAGCCGATTTCGTCAATGAGGCGCGGAACAATCTAAGGCGATTTTTTGAAATAATTTAGCGAGTTTGTAAAATGAGCAGGCGTAGGTTACTCAAAACAAAGCGGTGCGGCTTGGCAGGACGATGTTTCCAGACAGGTTTGTAACGTCTTCAAATCCAAAGGATCCATCGCTCCCAGATAAGGGCAATATCCATTACATTCTTCTCCGGTACCAAAACAGCTTTCTACGGACGCACAAATAGCCGGACATTCTTCGGGTTGTGGCAACGCACATTGAAACATCACGCTGTTTTCCGGGCAACTTCCCAAACGGTCGATACATTGTGCCGCCTGGTCCATTTGTAATCCCGGCAACGCCTGCTTTAACCCAGCACAGAATCCACTACAGATCTGCGGTGTCAGATAAGGATTGTCGGGACAGGCCCCGGCAAGACTTTCACAAAACGGGTTACATGTAGGCGGCGTTTGCGAAACAGGCGGAAAACACAGTTCATAACGTTCACAACCAGCCGATGAAATACAGGTTTGTAATACCAATTGCTCCCATGGCGGCAATGGTTGACACCTTTCCAAGCAGTCGCCAATCGTCAAAAACAACGTACCGGGAATGTTTCCACATTGAGCCAAAGACGAACAGGCGGTTTGGCAGGATTCGGAATGGTTTTGGGGTACAAGACAACTCCCCGCGTTGGTGAATTGACACCCATTTCCCACAAAGTTTTGATAACATTGTATCAACTTCCCATAGGTTTCCGCATCGGCCGTCAGAAGCCCCCCACAGGCCCCTTTGCACATCGTTTCATCTAGTCCCCAAAAATCATTTGGGAAAACACCACAGGATTTTAGATCGCCACATAACGCGGTGCATTCGGCAAACTCGGTGATGGATTCGGAAAAACAGGTTGTCGCCGCATCACACGAACTCGCCAACGCACAGCGTAATTGCCCATAAGATGGGGCATTCGCTGTATTTTGGGCATCACAATTTGTTTCGCAATCCGGCTCCATCATTCCGCAAGCGGCTCGTGTGCCACAATAGTTTCGGCACGTATCGCGATAAATCAACGTCGCGGCATTCCGGGAATCCCCGATGGGGAAACCAACGATGACGTCGTTGATCGAGGTCACCTCTTCTTCTTTTGCCCCATCATTTCCATCGGTTCCCTGGCCGTCCGCCGCCCCATCCAAATCTTCGTTTTCCCCACACGCTCCACCGCAGACCACCACCCCCAGAATCATCAGCAACATCAAAGTGGATCGGCGCCCCGTCATGGCCACACCTCCACGGGAGATATTTCCGGCAACTCTCCAGTTTTTATTACTGTTTTCGCCGCTTCACACCCATCATAATCGATCACATCCATCACAGAAGGAGTATCAGACAATGTTTCGATCCAACACATCAGCGCCAACCATTCTTTGTCATCCAACGGTTGATTCGCAAGCGGCATCGGCGTTCCCGGCACCACACCCAACATTCGCAACAACAAATAAGAACGTTCCAACTCTCCAGGAACGATCAACGCCCCCCCAAAATCATACCCAAAGACCCCATTCCGATTCGGATCGCCGCCTTGTACCCGCCATTGCAGCGCATCCTGAAGTTCCGGCCCAAAGGTATTAAAATAATTTAGATACACTTTGGTTTGCCCACATTTGACCTCCAGGATTTCTTGAAACAATTCGAGCAGAACCTCGTTGCTCCCATCGCCGGCAACAATCCGAAATCCCGCAACATGGGGCCAACATTCGCCAGGAATGGGGGCCTCCAACGTAATGACCCACCTTGAATCCTCCGGCGCCGTCCAGGCGATCCGGGTTTTGAATCCCTTTTGCGTCCCCGTCAGAATCTCCAGCCATTCCCCCGGCGGTTCACACATATCCACCACCCCCTGGCTTTTCGATTCCGCCAAGTTACATGGTTTCCAAATCGAATCCAGCAGGTTCCCGGCGGTATGTAAATCGGGATATTCTTTGGAATTGTGGCACACTCCTCCGTCCGGACTGCAGGTCCTCTGAAACACCGTGGTATGTAAATCAAGCATGGTAGGAATGGTTTCTTTGGCGGCCACCACGATCTGCCCCCCTACCGTAAGTGGAGGGGTTTCCGAAGAAGACCCCCCCTGCCCCACCGTATCGGGAGGATTCCAATCTTCATAAGATGTATCTCCACATGCCGCCAGACTCAGGAACAACAAACCGACAAGTCCAATCCTGTTCATGTCAACCTCCAAAAATCTGCGGAACCGGATTTTCCGGAAAAAAATCGACGGTGGGAACACCGATGGATTGTAACAACGCCGCCAACACCCCTTGGGAATGAAACACGTCGTCGTTGTCGATTGGCTCCATGGTTTGGGGAGAGGTTTCTCCATAAAATCCGCCCCCTGAAATCGGTCCCCCCATAAACGGCAACGCCTGCATCCGACTTTGTGCACCCCGATGATCGGAACCATTGGCACTGTTGAGGCCCGTAGTCAACTCCACATTGTCGCGGGAGAATTCGCTCACCACCGAAATGACGGTATGATCCCAATACGTCCCCCCTGATGGGTGGGGGAGTTTGGGGAGAACATACCGTAATGCCGCCAATTGGCGCCCCAGATCGACCGCGATGGGGGGCAGTTCCGTTGTTTCATTGCTGTGGGTGTCATAATTTCCCGCCCCCACGACCACCGCCGGACTTCCCAGTTGAAACATCCGAATCGCCAATGCCACCCGTCCACCCCAGATCCCGTTTCCAAAAACCTCCATCAATCGGGCATTGGATTGCAGTTGCGGCTCCAGTGAAGGATTTTCGCCGAGACGAAGCATTGGATGTTTCAGAATATCTCGGAACCGATCAATCCCCGCCTTTGCCGTCACATAAAGACCGACGATCTGCTGGTCCCGTGGGGACAACGACGCCACAAACCGTTGATCCGAAGCCGCCTCCAGCTCCAACGCCCATTTCGGCCGGTCGATGTGAACGGCGGATGCCCCCTTGTTCTGAAAATCCTGGGGGCCGTTAAAAAACAATGGCCGAAACACCCCATTGCCGGGGGCCGCACTGGCAAACAACCGCGCTTGAGCACCGATGGCCACCGGCGGAAACGCGGTATCGAACCCTTTTCCTTGGTACATCGGATGGTGTTGGTAGATCCGGGTCAACAAGCCATCTTCCCCGTTGAGAAATCCCGTCGCAATCCGCCGTTTGGCGCTAAAATGGTTGCCGTCCCCCAAAGCCGCCCCCGGTTCGTGGGTCACGGTTCCCAACACCGTGATCGAATTGGAAACCGCGGGGAGCGGCGGCAACATTTCTTCGTCGCCCCACAACGGAAGGGGAATCGATTCATTGGAAAAAATCGCCCCCACATTCCATTTCGTTCCTTTGGCCCCCGGTTGTGTATTGTTCCCCATCGGGTCGACATGAGGGTTCCATTGGAGTCCCACTTTTGCATTAAACAACGAAGGGCTACGTAAACCCCCATCGGCATTGAGAATCAATAGGTGTTTTGCCGCTCCCCACTGGTTTAGGGTATCGGCAAATATTCGTTTGGGAATCCATATCGTGGGAACCAAGGTGGTCGCCCCAATGGCCAACGCCGCCGAACGAAACAACTCCCGCCGACTCCACTGTGGGGAGTTCATTTTTGGATTTTTGTCATCACACATAATACCTCCACACATTTTTAATAATGATAAAATTCAGCGGTTTTTAACATCGCAGTACACAGATGCGGCAGCAGGGTTTCCGGTTCGCACTCCGCCCCTTTTTCCCCACAGGCTTTGGCCAACCCTTCAACAAAACCGACCTCCTCCGGCCTCATCTCTCGACTCCAGGCCGCACGTGTCCAATGCGTCATGGCCAAGTTGAGTGAGGGCAGGTCAAATGATGGTTTTTCCCACACCCCAAACGCGCCTCCGGGCGAAAGTCCCCCAGCCAACGGGCTCCAACACATTTGCTGAATAAAGGACTCCTGATCCAACGTGTGCACCACGCCGGTACCGGTATATCGAAACGATTCATAATGATCCGGACATCCGCCCAGCAACCGCGCCACGTCGGCATAGCGCATATCCGGCGCGTTGTTATTGGGATCGGCTACGGGGTATTCATGATCCACATATTGGTACACGTTGTTGATATATCCACCGCGTACATAAGCAAACCGCGGGTCACAACGCCCAATACCATATCCGGTGATGCTCTGCACCGAATCCATCCAGGTTTCTACTTCCATCACCTTTCGTGGTGAATACCGCCACCGCGCGGGCTCGCCGGTAATGGGCTCTACAACATCGTCGGCGGGCTGGGGAACCTGCAAATATAACGAACTGGAAGCGATGACTTTTTCTACCTCCCGAATATCCAACTGGGCCGGCCCAACAAAATACTCCACAAGCGATTGCCGCACCTCCGGCAATCGAGTCGCGGCATCCCACCCCAGCAGGCGATTGAGCGCTTCGGTCACGGCATATTCATGAAACATCGGCAAAGTCGTTAATACTTTACCCGGTGTTTTGAGGATTTCCCATTGTGCCGGGGTCAACTCATCCAGCGACAGAATATTGGCCGGATCATCAAACAACAACGGATTGGCAACCTCCAACGCGACTTTGTGTTTGCCGTAAAAATGACTGGTACAAAACAACTCATCATAAGGAGGGGTACAAAACGAGGTATAAACGGTCGCTTCATAATATTCGAGTCCAAAATCGAAGTCCTCGTCCACGGCGTACATGGGCACCCACATCGTCCACAACCGTTGTAAATCGGAACGTTCCACCCCATGGGCATCCCGCCCCAAAAATACCTGAAACGCCCGCGAAACCCGGGATTCACCAAAATGGCGCATCGTATAAGCGGGCGCTACCAACGCCTCAATGACAAATTCGTCATAAGTTAATTTACCCCGATACAAATCTTGGACCAACGCATCCAAGGCCACAATATATTGATAATAAACGATCCCATCGTTGTATTCGAACCGGTCGGCAAACCGCCGCCGCGCCAATTCGACGTATTCATCACGGGTAGTCCACACGTCGAGCACCTCGGCCGGCGATTTCCCCACACATTGGGACGTCACCTCATTCCAAGACGGCACCCTCCCCAAAAAGTCAATAGCCAACCGCCGGCATACGGAATACGGATCGGCATAACGAGGCGAAAGCCCCACACCCTGTAATTGAGGGCACAGCGCCTGGTCGATGGGATTGTCAAACTCCAATTTCGCACACACCGCAAGAGCATCCACCGAAGCCGCAATGTCCGACGCCCCCCCATCCTGATCAAGGTGAACCGGCCCACCGGGATCGATTCCCCCAGGTTCGCACCCGACCCACGTCCCCACCCCAATCATGAGAGTCAGGGCGAATTCAAACCGAACAACGATTGGCAACCAACGGTTCATGAACATTCTCCAGGGTGACGAAGTTCGAATCCATTTTGAAGCCGGGCCAACAAACCCAGGCACAGTGATCCTCTGAGATCGTACTTTACGGAGCAACACCAAAAACCACAACGAAAGATCTTTCAGTTTTGGGGAGGAATAATAACGATAGTCCACTTGTGAATTGTCACGACACAGAAACCGAGCAAAAAGAACTAACCTTCGACGATGTCAACAACATGATTCGTTGACCGGGTACCTTCACCCCTATTCAAACTTGACGGAATCCACCAACACGGCGGTGTCAAAAATGCTGTCGCCTAAGTCGGTTACGAAAAACCGCATCGTGACTGGGCCGGTGCCGGCAAAAGGAATGATGTCTGCTTCCGCTTTTCGCCATTGGGTGTGATATACTTCGCCTTTGTCAAACGACACGTCGGATGGAATCAACGAATCAAATTGGGTGCCGCAGCCTAAACATTCATCGGGGTGGCATAACGCATCGATATTGGTTGTAACCACCTTGAGTTGGCCCTGGGCGGATTCGATTGAGGTTTCAAACGTATCTTGGTATTTGGACCCACACCATTCGAGAAACTCTTCCGAATAAAATTTCCACCAAAAGGTGACTTTGGTTCGATCCCCCGGGATACAGAACGCTTGGGATAACTCGCCGGTTTGCACTGTGTATCCCAGTCCCGTTGATACGATGGACATAAATTTGCCGGTTACCGGTAGGGTTCCGGCCAACTGCGCGATGACCCGGCCGTCACCTTGGACCGTCCATCCCGCCGTTGTTGCCGTTTCAAAATCGGGGTTGAGGATTTCCGACAACGTTAAGTCGAGATTGGAGGCCCCAAATAATCGAAACCAGGTCGATTTATTATCGGGATCGGGTTGGGTGAGGATCGCCGATCCCGCCGGTAATCCTTCGGCAAACAGCCTCTGGAAAAACCCCTGACCTTGTTCAAATGCAAACGCCGAACTCACCGTTCCCGTAAATGCCGCAATCGCTTTGGCGCCGCTCGCATACAGCGGGGCCAACAATGAACCATTCCATGCCCCATGGCAGGTACCGAGATAAATCAACGATCCGGGGAACGGGTTGGTTTGGGCCCGATGTTGGAAATAAGACGGCAACACGACATATCGGCCATCGCCGCCGAATGCCAGGCGCCCCATCCGCAAATCGACCGGTAGATGATCGAGGCACAACCCCGTGGCTACTTTTCCCGATGCCGAGGTATAGACACATTCCCCCGTGGGACCACAGGCCTGGGGGTCGGAATTGGAGCAGGTGGCTTGGGGGGCGGCAAATTGGGCACAATTGACGACCTGACCCGACCACACCACCGCTTGGCTCCGTTCATCTTCCCAACGGAAATGGGAAACCAATTCGGGATCGATGCCCCCATAACCCACCGCCCCATGGCCTACCAGTTGTACCAATCCCATTTCCGTGGTTTGGGCAAATGCCGCCAAATCGGCTTCTTCGCCGTTTTTGGCGGTGGTGGAAAACGGGGGGCATCCGGTGGTCTCCAACAAAGTATGGGTGGGGACGGTTTCGTCTTGGCCGGCAAACTCATCGGCGAAGGGAGATAACAACAACGCGGTGCGGCTTTGTACCCCATTGCCGACTTCCAACGCTCCGGTTTGGGTTCCCAAGGTGGTGCCATTGGATGGGGAGGGTGCCCCACGGGTGCCCAACGCATTGCCGCGTACAAATCCCAATAGGCCCGATTGAAAAACCACCCAAACCCCCGTTCCATTGGGTGCCATCCCCACAGCCGCCACGTCGGGGTGGGTTTTCAAATCCGCCACGACGGCTTCGTGGGCGGAAGTAATCCCCAACGAATCGAGCGTTTGTTGAAACAACACCTGGGCTTCGGTGATGGTATCAAACGTGGTTTTGCATTGCGCTTCGGTGATTCCATCGACCGCATCGATCCACACCCTCGCCGACAACGCAATATACGCCTCTTGTCCGGCGCCGGGAAATACGGTGGTGCGCACGCGGAATTGCATCGTTTCGGCCATGGGGTGGGTCACTGCCAAGCGCGTGCTGAAGACACCGTCGGCGGGAACTTCATCTCCTTTTCCGTCAAAATCCCCATTGTCCACCATGGGCCATTCCCCCAATACGGTACCCGTGGGGCTTACTTGCTGCAATACCACGGTGTTGGGGTCAAAGTTGGGATAGGTACTGATCGGAATGGTGATAAACAGGGTCGATGGGGTATTGACGATCAACGCATTGGGGCGGGCGACGGGGGGGCCATCGAAGGCAAACAGGGGGTTATAGGTAACCGTCAGGGTGTCAACAGCTTGTTGGCCATCGGTGCCGATGGCCCGCACCACGATGGTGTTGTCGCCGGGGGAAAGAACCACCGGTTCGGTGTTCCAAAACGTGGAGCCGGATACTACCGGTGAACCACAACTGCATTCCACGACGATCTTTTCTGCCGAGCCGAATAAAATTCCGCTCAATGCCAAATTGGGGTTGGCTACGGCCAGGGCAGGAAGTCCGGTGGGGCCGATGATGGTGACCCCCAATTCTTGACTGGGAAAACCTTCATGTTTGGCTTTGGATTCGGCATCCCCATCTTCCGCCATCCCGGTATCGTCGGGAATAGTTGGCATATCCCCCGTTTCTCCATCGGCCGCATCACCCGCGGGGATTCCCCCGCCGCCAATGCCCCACCCAACCCCGTCGCCTTTGCCGGAGGAGCCGCTGTCGGAATTTGCCCCGGAATCGCCGGATTCGGAACTGCACGCCGAGCACAACAAAACAGTGAAAATCGACCAGCAGAGTATTTTGGTTATCATGATTTCACCTTTGACTCGTTTGTTTTCTAAATCGCTGCTCGCGCACACAACGAATCGAGGGCACCTTTGGCGTTGTGTAACAACTCATGGGTTTGAACCCGTACCAATTGTCCATTTTGCACCAAGATATGCCCATCGACCATCACCAAGGTCACCTCTTCATCTCGCGCTCCATACACGATTCGCCCATAAATCGTGCTTTCCCCGGGGCCGGTATGTAATCGATTGAGATTGAGTACCGTGATATCGGCTCGTTTGCCCACTTCGATGCTGCCGATTTCCTGTTCCAAACCCAGCGCTTTGGCCCCATCGCAGGTAGCCATCGCAAAAGTTTGCTCCGCGGTCATCGCCTGGGGGCCATGAATGGGTTTTTGCAACAGGGCACACAATCGCATTTCCATCAACGCACTCATGTTGTTGTTACACGGCGCTCCATCGGCCCCCAACGTGACCGATACCCCGGCATTGCGGAGTCCTACGACGTTGCAAAAACCGCTGCCGAGTTTCAGATTGCTGCTGGGGCAATGGAGAATATGGGTGCCGGTTTCCGCCAAAATTGCGATTTCGTCTTGGTCGAGCCAGACCCCATGAGCGCATAAGACGTGCGGCCCCACAAGCCCCACGTCGCGTAAATGAACGATGTTCCGTTTGCCGGTGCGTCGAAATACCTCGGCGATTTCTTCGCGGTTTTCGCTGGCATGGGTGTGGACTTTGGCACCTCGGCGGTTGGCTTCTGCTGCGAGTTCACGCAGCAAGCCGTCGGTACAACTCAGTACAAACCGCGGGGCAAACACCACGTTGACTCGGCCACCCATTGCGCCATGATATTTGTCAAACAAGGCGCAGCTTTCTTTGAGAGACATTTCCGCGGTTTCGGCAAGACCGGGGTGGGTGTCGGGAGCGTCCATCATGGTTTTGCCGCTAAACGCGCGGATTCCGCTGTCGCAAATGGCCTGCATCACCGCATCATGGTGGAATACGGTCCCCATATCCAAAATCGTCGTGGTGCCGCCGCGTAACAATTCGGAGGTGCCGACCATTGCGCTTAAATAGAGGCTTTCGGGATTGTGCGCGGCTTCAAGAGGCCATATGCGTTGTTTTAACCAGTCCAATAACGCCAGGTCATCGGCAAGATTTCGAAACAACGTTTGACACAAATGGACATGGGTCTGAATCAATCCGGGGGTCAAAACACAACCGCGGAGATCGAGGATCGTCGAGTCGGGGGGCGCGGGAGTATGCGGTGGGTGGAGTGCTTCGATACGCCCGTTGTGGACCACCACGTCGAGGGGGGCCACTTCCCGGGCGCTGTTCATGGTCACCACCGTGGCCCCACGAAGGACCAGGCGGGATGGGGAGTGGGAGTCCGAAACAGACCCCGGTATAGAGGAAGGGTCAGGGGTGAAAATGGGGTTCATGCGCGATCGGATCCTTCTTTGTTCAGGGCGGCAGCACCAAATTGATGGGGCAACAACTGAGACAGGCGGTAGTTGAGAACCATACTTTCCATAGCCGGCCCGGTCAGAAACACGTGCATATCGGGGCCGAATTCGGCCAGGGCCTGTCGGCACATACCGCAAGGGGCGGCGGGGGATTCGAGTTCGGTGGATACGGCCACCGCCAATAAACTTCGTTCACCGGCGGTGATTGCGGCACAAATAGCGGCCCGTTCGGCGCAGATGCCGGCGGGATAAGAAGCATTTTCTACGTTGACGCCGGGATAAATTTTTCCGCTGGGGGCCAATACAGCGGCCCCCACGAGAAATCGGGAATAAGGAGCATAAGCATGGACCCGTACGTCCCGGGCTGTTTGGATCAATTTTTCCGCCGCATCTTCTTTCACACCAGTACCTCCTTGGCGAGTGCGACAAACCGAAGCACCAATCGTTGCATTTGTTCGGCCACTTGGCCGGCGACTTCTTTGACTTCGTCGTGGGACAAGGGGGCATCCCCGAGACCGGCGCCGAAGTTGGTGATGCAGGATAATCCGACGACGCGAAGCCCCACATGGCGGGCGCAAATCGCTTCGGCGGTGGTGGACATCCCCACGGCGTCGGCACCAAGAATACGCAACATGCGGATTTCAGCGGGGGTTTCGTAGCTGGGGCCGGGAACACAGGCATAGACCCCATGGCGTAACGAAACATCTTCGTATTCCCCGGCGGCGGTCAAAAGACGTCGCAGTTCGCGATCGTAAATCGACGACATGTCGGGAAATCGTACACCCAGGCGGGAATCGTTGGGACCTCGCAGCGGATTGGTGCCGGTGAGCAGATGGATGTGGTCACGAATGACCATGAGATCGCCGGGGCGTAAGTCGGTATGAACACCGCCGGCGGCATTGGTCAAAAGAAGTGCATGGGCGCCGATAAACCGAGCAAGGCGGGCGCCGAATACCACGGCGTCGGGGGGATAACCTTCGTAATAATGAGACCGTCCGGAAAAAACCGCCACGGGACACCCGGAGAGACGACCGCAGATCAACTCACCTGCGTGCCCTTCGACGCCGGCGCCGGGCATATAGGGAATCGCCGAATATGGAATGCGGATGGGGTTTTCCACATGCTGGGACAACGCTCCCAGACCGGAGCCCAATACCAACGCCAATAGAGGTGGTTCGGCTATTTGTTGTTTGACCACATTGGCCGCGTCCAGAAGGCGCGTTACCATGTCGGGTCCCAAATTTCCTGGATCGGTTTTCATAATAGAATTCCTGCAATGGTTGCCGTTAAAAATGCTGCGATGCTTCCCCCCAACATCGCCCGAATTCCGAGTTTGGCCAAGTCGGCACGCCGGTGGGGGGCGATGCCGCCGATTCCGCCTATTTGAATGCCAATGGATGCAAAATTAGCGAAACCGCAACAGGCATAACTGGCGATAATCGCCGAACGTTCGCTGAGTTGTTGGCCGCCGCTGCCCAAGATTTCGCCCAAATGTTTGTAGGCGATAAATTCGGTGAGCACGAGTTTTTCCCCAAGCAATTGCCCCACCACTGCCGATTCTTCCCAGGGGACACCCATGACAAAGGCGATGGGGGAAAACAACCAACCCAATACTGCGGAAAAACTGGTTCCGGCAAACCCGAAAAGCCAGTCGACCAATGCGACCATCGCGACAAACCCGATGAGCATCGCGATGACGTTGAGAAATAACGACATTCCTTCGGAAGAGCCGCGGGCGATGGCTTCAATGGCATTGGCGTCGGGGCGTTCGTTGTAGACCACGGCGGTATCGCGGGTGAGAGGGACTTCGGTTTCCGGGACGATGATTTTGGCGACCGCCAACGCGGCAGGGGCGCTCATGATGCTGGCGGTCACGAGGTGTCCGGCGATTCCGGGAATGTCGCGCAAAAACGAGACATAGGCGGCCAAGACGCCGCCGGCGACCGTGGCGAAGCCGCCGACCATCACGGAATGTAATTCGCTTGTGGTCAAAGTCCCGACATAGGGTTTGATGAGCAACGGGGCTTCGGTTTGGCCGAGAAAAATATTGCCGGCGGCAGACAACGATTCAGCGCCGCTGGTCCGCATGGTACGTTGCATGATAAACGCCATACCGCGCACAAAAAGCTGCATGATTCCGAGGTGGTATAATAACGTCATCATCGCCGAGAAAAAAATGATCGACGGAAGCACCCAGAATGCGACGGTTTTAAGCGCCGGGCTGATACGACCCGCAACGATTTCGGTGGCCATGGTGCCGTCGGGTTGCAGGGATTTGACTTCGTGGGGATGAATCGATTGGAAAACAAACTCGGCGCCTTTTTCGGAAAAACTTAATAAAGTTCGAACGGCAGTGTCGGTGGCGACAAAGATCCATTGGGCGACGGCGGGATTTAGAACCACAAGGGCAAACAGGAGTTGCAGCGCCACACCCCAAATCACGGTGCGCCAGGGGACAACCTTTCGGTTGACGCTGAGAAGCCAGGCTAGGGCGAGCAGAATCGGGATGCCGGCGATGCTGATGATGCGGTCGAGCCAGGTCGTCGGGTGGTCACGAAAGACGGCGCCGGAAACCACGGTGTGTTGGGCCAAGCCGGGCCGTGGTTCGAATTGCATCACGCAGAAGACGGCTACCAGCAGGAGGAGCCAACCCCCATGACGCCCCCAGCGTAAACCAGCCGAACGTTCGGCGGCATGACGTATAAAACGGGGAAGTTTCATACGATTCGTCCGATGAGCAAGGGGATTGGGGTGGGCGGCTCGTCGCCGATGGTAAACGCGTTGGTGGTCATTTGGCAGGCTTCTGCCAACCTGCTGGTGTCGGTGAAATGGATTTTGACCAACTCTTCGCCTTGTTGAACCGAGTCGCCGATGGTGTGTGTGATTTCCATTCCTACACCGGGATCGATGATGTCGTCGGCTTTGGAACGCCCGCCGCCGAGCAGACAACAGGCGATTCCCAACTGGGATGTGTGAATGGATTGAATTATGCCGGACCTTTTGGCAACAATGGAGGTCTGCGCGGCGGATTTGGGGAGCAATTGGGGATTGTCGACGATGTGTGGGTCACCGCCTTGGGCTTCGATGAGTTGTTGGAACTTCTGGAGTGCAGTGCCGTTTGCCAAACTGGTGTGGATTTTCTGCCGCCCGTCGGCAAGGTCGGGGCTGATTTTGGAAAGTACCAACATTTCCGCCCCCAGGGTCAATACCAACTCGCGAACATCTTCGGGGCCTTCACCGCGCAAAACTTCTAAGGTTTCTTTGACTTCCAGGGCGTTGCCGACCTTTTTTCCAAGGGGGCGATCCATTCGGGTGATATGCGCGATGGTGGTGCAGCCCATGCTGTTGCCGATTCCGGTTAACGTGCGGGCGAGTTGTTCAGCGTCGGGCAACGTTTTCATAAACGCGCCGCTGCCCACCTTGACGTCGAGCACCAGGCCGCTGATGCCTTCGGCCAATTTTTTGCTCATGATGCTTGATGAAATGAGTTGAATGTTTTCGACGGTGCCGGAGGCATCTCGCAGCGCATAAATCTTTTTGTCGGCAGGGGCGATTTGTTCGGTTTGACCGATGAGCACCAATCCCAATTGGTGAATGATTTCGGTGCAGCGTTCCATGGGCAGGCGAACGTTGAATCCAGGAATGCTTTCGAGTTTATCGAGTGTGCCGCCGGTGTGGCCCAAACCGCGGCCGCTGACCATGGGGACGACCGAACCGCAGGCGGCAACGGCGGGGGCCAATGGGAGGCTTATCTTATCACCCACGCCGCCGGTAGAATGTTTGTCGACCGCGCGCGGTGTTAGTTCGCGCCAATCCATCCGTTGACCGCTGTGGATCATGGCATCGGTCCAGATGGCCAACTCGTGGGTGTTGAGACCGCGGAAAAAAATCGCCATCAACAATGCGGACATTTGGTAGTCGGGGATTTCCCCGGATGTATATCCGGAAAGGATCGACCGAATCACGTCATCCGGTAAACTGAAGCCATCTCGTTTTGTTACAATCGCATCCAAAATTCGCATATATCTTCCGATGCCCGTCGCGAGCAGAAAGGGCCAGGTGTCAACCGTACCAGCCGTGATTGTAGGCGGCATCGGCACAGGACGCAACTTGAGTGCACGCATAGGATAAGAGAAGGTGGACGTGGTTTTCGAATGGCAAAACCGCTTTGTTTTGACATGATTCAACTTTCGTGAATGCTTTCCGCTGACGTCGGCACAACTTGTGTGCACGACACCTGTCCGAAACGGAGCATCGCCGGCGAGATGTCCGGAATAATGAGAGTTCATGGGATCGAACAGACGCAGTGCAGAGAAACGGCGGAAAATTCTTGAAGCAGGGAGCATACTGTTTTCAAAACAGGGATTTAAGGCAACAACCCTGGAGGATATCGCACGTCGGGCGAAAATGGGCAAAGCGACGTTGTATTATTATTTTCCGGACGGCAAAGAGACCATTTTTGCGGCCGTTGTTCAGTATGAAGTGGAAGCGGTATTTGGCCAGATCATGGGAGCGATGGCGACTGCGGCAAGCGTGACCGAACGGTTGCGGGCTTATGTCCGGGCGCGGGTGGGGTATTTTCACCAAAAAATCGCGTTTCATGGATTAAAGCCGGACATCGCTGAAGAGATCATGCCCAGGGCGGAGGCGGAGTTAAAACGGTATCTTGACCAGGAAACCGAAGTGCTTCAGGCGTTGGTTCAGGCGGGAATCGATTCCGGCGAGTTTCGTACGCTGGATCCCGGGGTGGTCGGGCGGATCATTCAGGCCAGTTTCCGCGCGATTACATCCGAACGACCGATGCGCGGTACTGCGCAGGAAATCACCGCAGAAACGGAGTTGTTTTTGACGTTGTTATTAGGTGGGCTGCTGCGGCATCCAGGAGAAGTCGGCAGTAGTTTGCCGCCTGTGGCCCCAAAAGAAGTACAACCGCTCAACACAGGATCAACCCAATGACTTACGGGATGAGTCACCCATCATTCGATACGATGCAAAAACCAAATTTCCGCGATATCCACCCGCTCGGGATTGGTTTTATAGTGGCGGCTATGGGGATATTGTGTGCGGGGTGTGACTCGGATGCTTCGGGCACGGCGCAAACCGATTCGGTCGCCGAAGATGTGTTGATTCAGAGCGATACACAAACACAGACAGATGCCGAAGACATATATGTCCCGGGCGGAGCGCCGCTTGGAGAATCGTATTATGTGCTGCAAATCCACACTTCGGATGGCGACGAGTTGATTGTTGAACGGGATTTAACCCTCAATGGAAGTGCTTTTTCGTTCGGGTCAACTCATTTAGCGCCGCCGGCATTAACTTTGGCCGTCAACGATACCATTTATGATCCCATGTTTATGGTGGTGGAAATCAATTTTGGTTTTCTGATTGGCAACGCCGACCACACGGTAACCACACCGGATGCCGGTGATTATCCGTTCAAAAACCTTCCACCGTATATCGAGTTGGAAATTCCCGATCTTGCAGCTCTTTATTCCAGCAAACCCGGCTTGGCCACAGGAAAGTTTGTGATCACCGATTATTCGCAGGCGCCGGGTGGTGTTTTTGCCGGCCAAATCGAAGGAACGTTGGTTGAATCGAAGCTGGATCCGAACCGAACCGCACAAATTACCGGCGAGTTCCGGTTTGTGTTGCCCGAAACCTCGAGCGGTGGAAATTGACGATCGGCAGTGAACCTAAAAATCGTTCCGTCGATTGGTTTCCCGCAATAATCCGGAACCACGATTCGGCGGCGGTGAAGCGACCATATCGAACCGTTGTACTTCGTTTTTGATTCGTTCTGCTAAGATATCGAGTGCAATGTCTAAATTTCCACCATTCCCCTCGGGAATAATTAAATCGGCATATCGTTTCGATGGTTCCACAAATTCGAGGTGCATCGGGCGAACGGTGGCATAATATTGTTGGCGAACCGATTCAAACGACCGTCCACGTTCATTCATATCACGCCGGATACGGCGAAAAACCCGAATGTCGGCATCGGTGTCGACATACAGTTTGATGTCCATCAATTCGCGTAACCTTTGTTCTACAAAGATCAGGATTCCTTCGATTATGACCACCGGACCGGGTGTCAGCATCATCGTTGTTTCGGATCGACGATGGGAAACAAAATCATATACCGGCACCGCAACGGGTTCACCTGCCTTCAATGCGGACAGGTGGGCATACAACAATTCCCCGTCAATCGAATCCGGATGGTCGTAATTCACTTGTGCACGTTGTTCAAACGAAAGGTCGGGGCGGTCCCGGTAGTAGGCGTCCTGCTCCACTACGGTGAGGCTTCCTGGGTCCAATTCCTCTTCAAGACGGCGCGCAATGGTTGATTTTCCCGCACCTGTTCCCCCTGCAATTCCAATGATAACCGGCGGTCGTGTCATGGCGATTTTCCAAATCATTCCCCAAAAGTGCCCACTGCGCACAATGTGCACCTTAAACCGGACGACAATGACTTGTAAATGGCAACGAGCCTACCAAACTGGTCCAGCTCCGGATTTTTTCACAAACTCAAACCGAATAGAAAAATCGAATATCGCGGGAGATTTTTATTGGACGGAAACACAATGCGGCAAAAATAAACCCGGCTTTGGGGCTACTGGCGTGATTCGGCCAATGCTGCACTCAGCATATCCTTCTCATATCCTTTCATCCCGGTATATTTTCTGCCGTTCATAAACAAGGTCGGCGACGCCATCACGCCTGCGGCTTTGCCCGCCTTGATATCCGCATCGACCAGTTCTTTCCATTTCGCACTATTCCATGCGCCGTCGATTTTTGCCGCATCCAACCCCGCCGCGGTGGCGAGATCTTTTAGTTTTTGTTCGGATAGTTCGTTGGCCGATTCCGAAATCGATTTTAAATAAACCAATGCTTTGTTGATATCCAACGCCGTCGCGGCCGCCAGCGCTGCGGCCGCCATGGGCGCTTTTTCTCGAAACGGCAGCGGAAAATGGCGGATGACAACCCGGAGTTTTCCGGCGGATTCTTTTTGTAATTGTTCAAGAATCCCCACCACCTGCGCAGAAAACGTGTCTTGGAGGTCCAAAAACACAACGATGGTATCCGCAGCCCCGGCGGGGCCCAAACTTAACGCCCCTTCGCCTTCGATTTTCACTTTGGTTGCTTCCAAAGAACCCAACGTCGGCCCCGCCGGTTTATCGGGCACCGCTTCTCCACGGTTTTTCGCCAATGCGGTTTCGATGGCGGTTTTGTAAGCCTCAAACGACGAGGCCCCACCTAATTTAACGCCGTTTAAATAAGCCGTTGGAGTTCCACGAACCCCCGCACGTTGCCCGGCTGCCATATCATCCTGAACCCGTTTTGCGATGGCTGGATCGGCCATATCTTTTTTGAACTGTTCCATATTGAGACCCAACTGTTGGGCCAAGCTGTCATACAACGTGGCGGAAAGCGCCCGTTGGTTTTCAAACAGCAGATCGTGATATTCCCAGAACTTACCTTGTTTGTGGGCGGCCAGAGACGCACGTGCCGACGGTTCTGCTTCCTTATGAAAGTTAAGGGGAAACTGTTTGAAGATAATTTTTACATCTTTGCCATATTGTTCTACCACACTTTTGAGAACCGGTGGGACCTTCGAGCAATAGGGACACTGAAAGTCGCTGAACTCAACAATCGTAATCGCGGCTTCCGGATTTCCTTTAACGGGATCGTCCGGCAACAAATCGATTTTGACCGGCGCGCTGGGGGCTTCCGGTTGTCGGCGTGCCTGGTCCCGCCCCTGACCGGCATCGGCGGCGGCTCCCGGCGAGGCAGCTCCCGTGACCGCTTTTCCGTCCCACACCCAATCCACAAAGGTTTGACCGGCGTTTTTAGCGGTAAGCACCTTTGAAACATTGTCGGCGGGAGTCCCTTTGGCAATTTCCGCATCGGCTTCTTTCAGCGCTTCCTCAATAGCCGTTTGAAACGCCGGAAACGGTTGGGCTCCTTTCAACGGTTTGCCGTTGATAAAAAACGACGGAGTCCCGCCCGCGCCGCTTTTCACCATCGAGGACTGATCATGCAGGATTTTATCGAGTACCTGCTGGCTGTTCATATCGGCGCGCCATTTTTCCAAATCCAACCCGATTTGTTGGGCATAAGACTCCAGATCGGCTGCGGACAGTTTTTTGGTGGTAAAGGCCAAGTCATGAAATTCCCAGAACTTACCCTGCGCATGGGCCGCCATGGCCGCTTTCGCGGCGGGCATCGCATCTTTGTGAAACCCCAAAGGATTATGCTTAAACACAATACGCACGTCATTGGGCCACGTTTCGTGAATCTGCTTCAAAGTCGGACCGACTTTGGAACAAAATGGTCACTGAAACTCCGACGATTCCAGAATCGTGACTTTGGCGTTGGCCGGACCTTTGGCCGGGGAACCGGCGATCGACAGGCTATTGGGTGCACCGGAAACGGGAACCGCCACCGCTCCTGCTTTCTGGGTGTAGTGGTATTCATAAATAACCTGCTGCCCGTTTTCGCAAGCCGAAAGAACCATGAATCCAGCAACACCAAGAACAAAAAGACTCCGTAAAAACATGTATTTCCTCCAGAGGAGCGATAAGATAAGCTTTGCGTCTGTGAAAAATCAGCTTCGCGGCCCCCAAGCGCCCATTTTTCATAAGCTCTTTGTCGTGCGGAAATGCGCCCACACAAACACTTTGGCGACGATTACAGGATTTTACTCGTTCCGGCAACCCGAATTCAGCGACTGGCCCACAGCACGGCCTACAATCCGATTTGTTCCCCTCGACCCATGGAGGCAACACGCCAGGTTTTTCCCGCTCCCGACAACAGAAGATATCGGGTCATTCCGTGGTGATCCTGGAACGAAAATAGCGCTTCGCGATTTTTGGGCACATATGGCAGTTCTTTGTCCGGCGCCGGCGTCATTATCGTTAGCGATTGTGCAATATCTCGCTCAAATGCTTCTGGATCCATCGCAACCGGGGCCAGCTTTTCGCTTGGCACCAACGCCAAAACCGCACCAACCCGATGCGCCGGGTTGTCCAATTCTGCACATCGAAACACACCAATACGACATCGCGGATGCTCCCAGGCGATACTTTCGATGACAGTTGCCAAATCTCCGTCACGAAAAGCGGCTTCAATAAATTGTTTCGCGACGGTTTGTGGGTCTTCGTCCATTATTTTCTTTGGATTAGCCAATAATCGCTCCAAAATGCCTATGACCTTGGCTTCGGGTGGGCCCGCCGACAATGAAGCAGTCGCCATAGTGGCATCCGGCGTAGGCGAATCCGATTTGCCCGACGAAGCCTGTTCCGGAAAATCACAGCCAATCGCCAAAACGCACAAAAGTACCGGCAAGAAAAAAAATTCCCGCCGACATTGGAACCACTTAGAAATCGAAAAACAAAACATATGAAAAACCATGGCGCCAGTGTTACGCAGGATAGGTTGTGGGTCAAATTTCCACGTGAAATCGGCAAACCCGATTCGGAAATTTCGCACCGGCAGGGGTAAATATGGGTTGACATGCGCGGCGTCATGAAATACACATGCGCCCACGTTGAGGCGGCGTGGCCTCAACGATGTTCGTAGCGAGCGTCGGGCCGTTAGCTCAGCTGGTAGAGCACCGGACTTTTAATCCGATGGTCGCTGGTTCGACTCCAGCACGGCTCACAATATGTCCCCATCGTCTAGCCGGCCCAGGACACCGGCCTTTCACGCCGGCAGCAGGGGTTCGAATCCCCTTGGGGACGCCACATCAGGAATCGGTCACAGTCGGTTATCCCGACGTGATTTGTGCAGCATCCGCCCACGTGGTCACTCGTTGATCACGTGGGTTTTTTTGTTTCTGGTTTTTGTTTTTAATTATTCCGAAGTTGGGTTCATGCCTTCGGAATTTGTTGAACCTCCGTCATCCATCAGTACAAACGTCCCTTTTTTTGCCACAATAACCTGTGTATTACACATCAGGTATGGCCTTGCGACTTACACCACCCCGGCACAACCCCGCAGCGGATTTCGAACAGCTTAAAAAAACATCACAATGTTTGCTCAACGATCCCGCCGGTAGTCCGGAATGGCACCGCGGGCCTGGCCAGATAACCATTCCTAGGTCGGCCGTGGATGTATTGTGGGCTCTCATCATTGGTTTGTTGCGGCACCGGGTGGAACTTATCATTCTTTTGGGATTGGTTGGAATGAATTCGGCATGTATCGAGACCATTGACAACTACGGTGAGCTTTTGTGTGACCAACAACATCCATGTAAAGGATCGTTGACCTGCTTGGATGGCCGATGCGCGGTGCCTCCCGATAAACTTTCTTGTGCCAGTGATGCCGATTGCAAAAAATTAGGCGGCGGTTTGTGTAATTTAGCTGACAATCGGTGTTATGGATGTCTCACGGATACCGACTGCAACGGCGGCCGATGTAATGATTTGTATTTCTGTCAACCCTGTCTTGAACACTGCGACTGTGGCCCCGGCGGTTTCTGCGACGTAAGTGGAGCGGTTTATTATTGCCGGTTTTCCAGTGAACCTGAGGCATGTCCCACATTCGGCAAAGAATCCGATGCAGCAACACAGGACTAACATGACGTCTATGGTGATGAAGAAGGCGGCCGCATTGGCGATATGGATGTTGGTATTAAGTGGATGCGGCACAACCACTTCGGAGACCGACGCCGGTCCAACTGTTATCGATGACGGTGACGGAACCGGAGCCAAGTTATCTTTTGTCGCTGCATCGGGTTCCAACAAACCCTGTGAGACCAACGATGACTGTCCAAACGGTGAAATTTGTTTTGAGGCGGCACAACAATGCCGCACCACCTGTACAACGGATGACCATTGTCCGGGTAAAAGTGTGTGTTCGGATTCGCTGGGCATCTGTGTGTCCTGTAATGACGACAGTGACTGCGGCAGTGGTCATTGCCACCCCGAATTGTTCGGATGCGTCCAATGTGTCAAAGACGACCATTGCGGTGGACAAGGTGTATGCCGTCAGGACACTTTCTTTTGTGTCCAATGCCAAAACGACGCCGATTGCCCTACCGGCCACTGTGCAACCGACCGCTGGTCATGCGTTCAATGCAAACAAGACGAGCATTGTGATGACCAAGACCCGTGCACCAAAGATCTGTGCCTGTTTGCACAAACGTGTTTTCATCCCTTGGTTCCACCACCGGTGGACGAATGCCAAACCAACCTCGATTGTAAAGGATTTACAACCGATCCCTGTTATGAATCGATCTGTGTGCCGGGAGAATGCGGCAGCGGCAGTTGTGCGGCGGTTCGACTCAACAATTGTAATGAAAGTTGTGCCGGCGCCAAAGACTGCCCAGCAAAAGCCGGCTTTTGTGCGCCCACCTGTGTTCAGTCCCGTTGTTTTTACCCCGAATTGAACTCGTCTGAGGATTGTCAGTGTATCACGAACGGCGACTGCCCGGCTGCACCAGCTTGTAATTTAGCGACCTGCGCCAACGGCAAATGTATTGTGACCCCCAAATTGGACGGTACCGGCTGTTCGGACGGCGAAATCTGCACCGAACAAGACCTCTGCTCCGGGGGTGTTTGTAAAGGCACATGGGTCAAATGCGGAGATTTTGGGCCCTGTGTCAAAACCTATTGCGAACCCCAACTGGGCTGCCAAAAACAACCGCTTTCCGACGTGCCATGTAACGACAAAAACCTTTGTACGACAGGGGATAGTTGTGTCGGCGGACAATGTATCGGCACGGTCACCCTGTGCGACGACGGCAATCCTTGTACGGTCGATCTGTGTGCACCGGGTGCAGGATGTTTTTTTCAGACCGCGGTCAAACTTCCATGCGACGACGGAAACCCATGTACACAAAACGACTTCTGCATCGAAGGAGTCTGTCACGGCGGCAACCCTGTCTGTTTTGACAACAATCCATGTACCGAAGACATCTGCTCAGAGACCGGCGAATGTGAATACCTGGCGGCAGAACCCAACACAGTCTGCGATGACAACGATCCATGTACCGAAAACGATGTCTGCACATCGGGGTTTTGTAAAGGAACTCCCAAAGTTTGTACCAATCCAAGCGTTTGCGCCAAATCGTTCTGCGACGTAACGGGAGCTTGTAAAACGACGGTCGTAGAAAGCGGCACCAACTGCAACGACGGCGACTTCTGTACCTACGGTGACACATGTAACAACGGAATTTGTAAAGGGAAAAAACTTATCTGCGACGACTCCAACCCATGTACCGAAGACGATTGCAAACCCAGTACGGGCTGCGTTGCGCTTTCCATTTTTGGAACCGTGTGCGACGACTTCAACCCGTGCACCGCGCTCGATCAATGTGTGGGTGGTGATTGCTCCGGAGTATTTGCCGCCTGCAACGACGACAACCCCTGCACTATGGACAGTTGCGTACCCGGTTTGGGATGCACAACCACTCCTGTCGCCGATTTGACCGCCTGTGGAACGGCGCAATGCGGCGGCCTGGGTATTTGTGTCGGCGGCATTTGTTCGTCCCCTCCTGTCTGCAACGACAACAACCCCTGCACCATCGATTCTTGTACCGCGGGCGGTCTTTGCCAACACAAACCCACCACCCAAGCCGTCTTGTGTGACGACGGCAACTTGTGTACTACCGGCGACGTATGCATCAGTGGCTTATGTAAGGGAAAGCCGGTGATATGTGAAGACAGCGGCCCATGCGCCGCAACCAAATGTGATGCCGCCAAAGGATGCCTGAAGTTTATCGCACCGGACAAAACCGCGTGTAACGATGAAAACAACTGCACGGATTCCGATACCTGCATCGCCGGGAGCTGCACCGGAATCCCAATCCTATGCGACGACAACAATCCATGTACCAAAGACGCCTGCGACTTCCACGCGGGATGCTGGCATACCCATGCCAACGATGGCCTGTTGTGTTCCGATGGAGAGCCATGCACTCTCGATGACCACTGTGTGTCCGGCAAATGCCTCGGCAAGCCGATTTCGAACTGCAAAATGTGTAAACTCAACAGCGATTGTGCCGACAACAACCCATGTACCTTGGAGAAATGTGGCCCGGCCGGCGTGTGTTTATATGGTTTTGCAAATGGGCAACCCTGCAACGACGGGTTGCATTGCACCGTCTCCGACCTATGCACCGCCGGAATCTGCACCGGAATACAACAAAAAGGCTGCGACGAACCTGTATGTCACCCTCTTGGGCCGATCTGTTCGTCCGATGGACTGGATTCAGACGGCAATTGCCCCGCCGGATACACCTGCTCGTGTGTGTCGTCTTGCTCCGACTGTGCGGATTGCCCACTCCGTGTCTGCCTTGCCAAACCCGCTGCCACTTACCCATTGGCATTGTGTGGAATCACAAACGACTGTGAAGGGGACGTTGCAACCTGCCAATGTGTCGGGGATCCCGCCATCGGAAACGATTGCGCAGCGACCGTCTGTGCCCCAAAACCCAACTGCGAATGTACCGTTGACCTGGATTGTGCCGCCAAAGGCCTATGCGGAGCCTATTGCGACCACGGAACCTGTATCAAACTCGATTTCACCCCGGAATGCGATGTGTCGATTCCTGGCTCCTGTGCCCAAACCAACACCAAATGCCTGGAAACAACCTGTGGCGCAAAATGTTTTGCCATTGCAGAAATCA